>JAFSFC010000022.1 GCA_017435425.1 Ruminiclostridium sp.
GATTTGAAGGGAGCTGTCCTTAGTACGAGAGGACCGGGATGGACGCCCCTCGGGTGCACCTGTTGTCGTGCCAACGGCATAGCAGGGTAGCTATGTGCGGACGAGATAAACGCTGAAAGCATCTAAGCGTGAAACTCTCCCTAAGATTAGATCTCTCATCCTTTATGGAGTAAGGCTCGACGTAGACTATGTCGTTGATAGGCCGGAGGTGGAAGTGCAGTAATGTATGCAGCTGACCGGTACTAATAAGCCGAGGGCTTGACCTTGACTAGCGAGGTTCAAGCGAGTAGAGAAATGCAGGCGCTTGTTTGGAGTACGAAAGTTACTTTGTTCGGTTTTGAAGGTGCGGAAGCACCCAGTTGGTGTTGATTGTAATGAGGGTCCACCCGTTCCCATTCCGAACACGGAAGTTAAGCTCATTTACGCCGAAGATACTTGCCTGGAGACGGGCCGGGAAAATAGGTAACGCCAACACAAAAGAGACAGTCGCAAGGCTGTCTCTTTTTTTCTTCTCAAAACATTCTGTTTGCAAAAAAGAAGGACTGCTGCTGCAGTCCTTCTTTTTTATTGCCTTAGATTTCACCCTTCAGGTTCTTGACCCAGGCTTCTGCGAAGGTGGTCATACCCTGTGCATTGGGGTGGACCAGGTTGATGGATTCGTAAGCCACGCCCTGAGCGGCCAGGTCAGCCAGGTGGACACCGGCTTCCTTCACGCAGTCACGGATGATCTCGTTGTAGAACTCCATGTTGTCCAGTGCCTCGGGCTTGACCATTTCATAGAGGATGGGGCCCTTGGAGCGAACCAGGGTGCCGCACCAGATCTCAGCCTCAGGGAAGAACTTCTTCAGATTCTCGATCATCTTGGCATAATCCCGGCGGAAGGGTTCTTCCTCACTGTTGTCGATGACGTCGTTGATACCGGTGTAGACCATGATGATCTCGGGGGTCACGTCGCCGGCTGCCAGCTTGCGGATGCGGCCGGGCAGGAAAGCGGGATACTGAGCGGTCATGCTCACATAGGAGTTCTGAGCAGCGCCGTTGCCTACAATGGAGCCGCCCATCATCTTGGCCACCTGCATCCACCAGGTGCCTTCTGCGGTGCCGAAGCCTGCGGTCTTTGCGGTGCGCTCGGAGTAATAGCTCAGGGAGTTGTCGGTATAGCCGGCGAAGGTACTGATGTCATCGCCGTGAACGGAAATGCGAGGGGATACGTATTCAGACATGGGAGACCCTCCTATTATAATTTAATATATGATCGAATCAAAGCCATGCTTTGGTTGCCTCTATGGTCCCATCATACCAGATGGGGCGGAACAGAACTGTTGCAGGTGCATCATTGTAAAAAAGAAATGATATCTCCACATCGCTCTACACTTTAATATAGCACAATGATTCGGCAAATGCAATGGCAGAAGGGCCACGAATGATGGGGATTCCAAGGGATTTTCCCACCTTGCGGGAAGGGCTTCCCTGCGATATAATAGAGGCACGAAGAAATGATTGGAAAGGAGCACTGATATGAGCGACTATTTGGATGTGATCTCCCTGGCCGGACTGGCACCGGAGGATCGGTTCCCCACCTGGCGTGTGGTGATGGAACGAAAGTCCCAGGGAGCAGAGACCTTCGAGATTCACTGCTGGGATCAGGAGAAGGAGTGGCTGGAGTATGCCCTCCAGTACGGCGATTATAAAGATGTGAACTGGCCCCAGGGCAAGGTAGTGACTGGCAAGGTGACCGATGAGTTCATCCATATGCTGACCCACCTTCCCAAGCCCGAGTACGATGGGGTGTACGACAAAATGACTCCCTTCTTCTCCATTTTTTTTGACAACGGCTTTTCCAGCGAGCACTACGGCACCGAGATGTACGTCTGGATGGACGAGCCCGAATGGGATGACGAGGACGAAGAATAATTTTGGTGCCCATGGAATTCAATGAAAAAATGCAGGAGCTGAGAAAGCAGAAGGGCCTGACCCAGGAAGAGCTGGCGGAGCGCCTCTATGTGTCTCGAACTGCGGTTTCCAAGTGGGAGTCCGGGCGGGGCTATCCCAACATCGAGTCCCTGAAGGCCATTGCAAATTTTTTCTCCGTATCCATTGATGTCCTTCTCTCCGGGGATGAGGTGCTCACCATCGCAGAGGAAGACCAAAAGGAGAAGGAAACCCATTTCCGTGACCTGGTCTTTGGGCTTCTGGACTGCAGTGCCGCCCTCCTTCTGTTCCTGCCCTTCTTTGGGCAGCAGATGGATGACGCCATCCAGGGGGTGTCCCTGCTCCGGCTGACCGAGATCACCCCCTATCTGCGGACGGCCTATTTTGTCTGCGTCATAGGCATGGCTCTGCTGGGGATCATGATCCTTGCCCTCCAGGGCTGCCGGAATCGGGTTTGGCGGGAGAACAAGTATAAAGGTTCCCTCCTGCTCAACGGGGCCGTACTCCTTTTGTTTATCATCAGTTTGCAGCCCTATGGGGCGGTTTACCTGTTCGTATTTCTGGCCATCAAGACGTTTTTATTGATGAAACGGCCCTGACACGAAGGGTATCACGGATGTGAGGGCTGGTTTCTTGTCTTTGTGTTCACTTCTTTTTACCCTGTAATCAGGCGAAAGCCAATATAGGAAAAAGGAGTTCGAACATGATGAAACGAAGAACCTTATGCACAGCCTGTGGATTTTTGGCAGCCTTCCTGGTGTGGACGGCTGCCGTCTGTTTTGTGGATGTCCGGGCCATCGGGCCCCAGGGGTCGGAGGTGGGATTGGCCGGGCTGAACCAGTGGGTCCACCAGCTGACCGGGGTCCACATGACCTTGTATACCATCACGGACTGGCTGGGGCTGGTACCCATCGCCTTTGCCCTGGCCTTTGCTCTGCTGGGGCTGTTCCAGTGGATCGGGCGGAAGAGCATCCGGAAGGTAGACCGGAGCATCCTGGTTCTGGGGGGATTTTACCTAGCGGTGATAGGGGCCTTTCTCCTCTTTGAGGAGGTGGTGGTGAATTGCCGGCCTGTCCTTATTGGGGGTATCCTGGAAACATCCTATCCCTCCAGCACCACGCTGCTGGTGCTGTGTGTAATGTCCACGGCTGTGATGCAGCTCCGGGCCCTAATCAAAAAACCAGTGGTCCGGCGATGGGTCTCTGCTGGAATACATGCCTTTACCGTCTTTATGGTTGTGGGCAGACTGATTTCGGGGGTCCACTGGTTCAGCGATATTGTGGGAGGTATCCTTCTGAGCGCAGGGCTGGTCTTGCTGTACGATGCAGCCAGCAGATTGGATCAAACATAAGAAAACGGTGGTGTATCTATGGATACACCACCGTTTTTTGTCGTGGAAAACCGGCCAGATATTGCATTTGCAGAGCCTTGGAGCGATATAGTATACTGGACACGTTCACCGGAGCCCCACGGAGTTCAGCCAGAAGTCGGCCAGCTGGGTCATGCCCTCCCCGTTGGGATGGAAGCCGTCCATGGAGGCAAAGCGCTCGTTATAGGCGGCGATGTCGGCGGCCTGATACCCTAACTGGGCGGCGGCCTCCAGAATGGCCTGGTTGTAGGGAAGATACTTCTCCCGGATGTGCCCCAGCTGGTGGGTGAAGGGGGTGTCCTTCAGGTAGCCGGTGATGAGGGTGCCGCAGGTGACCTGGGCCTGGGGATAAGCCTCCCGGATCCGCTGGAGCATCCGCCGGTAGTCGGCGGCAAAGTCGCCGGGATCGGCAAAGAAGGCCACGTCATTGAGCCCGGCGAAGATGAGGATGTGGTCCGGTTCCACCCCGTCCACAGCCAGCTTTTTGATGCGGCTGGGAGAGCAGGCCGGCATACTGCCCACCATGGAGACCGTGCTGCCCGACCAGGAATTGTTGGCCAGGAGCTGGCCGCCCATGGCCCGGATGACCTGCATCCACCAGGTGTCTTCAGGGGTGCGGACCCCAGTGATGTCCCCGAAGGAGGGGCCGTAGTAGACGCCGCCGGGAGGAGAGATCCCGTCGAAGGTGCTGATGGAATCACCCAGCACAGAGATATGGAAAGGGTTTCTGTTCATATGTGTCCGCCTCCTGACGACAAAGTTCCGACACAAGTATACCAAAGTTTCCGAAGAAAGGAAAGACCATCGCAGGGAAAAAGAGAAAATGGAAAAAAACCGTTTCTTGGAGAAATTTGTTTGGAAAAGCACTGGACTTTTTCGCCCGTTGGATTTATTATATATAATGTTTTAGTCTCGCTGCAGACTGATTGCAAAAATTTGGGGAATAAGAGAATTTGGCAAGGAAAAAACAGAGGTGATGCTATGAAGCAAATGTTCTATGGCGGCGTCCACCCCGCCGAACACAAGGAAGCTACTGAGCAGAAACCGATTCAGCAGCTCGCAAAGGCTCCGGCTCAGGTCGTGATCCCGATGTCCATGCACATCGGCGCACCCTGCAAGCCCGTGGTCAAGAAGGGCGATACCGTTATGATCGGTCAGCTGATCGGTGAGACCGCCGGCCTCGGCGCTCCCATTCATGCCAGCGTTTCCGGCACGGTAGCAGCTGTGGAGCCTCGTCCCGGTACCGGCGGCGTGCCCACTATGTCTATCGTCATTGACAACGATTTCCAAAACACCATGTCCCCCGACTGCAAGCCCCGTGAGAACGTGGATGCCCTGACTCCCCAGGAGATCATCGACATCATTCGTGACGCAGGCTGCACCGGTATGGGCGGCGCGGGCTTCCCCACCCACGTCAAGATCAGTTCCGCAGTTGGCAAGGCAGACACCATTATCGTCAATGGTGCTGAGTGCGAACCCTATATCACTGCTGACCATCGTCTGATGCTGGAGCACGGCGAGAAGGTCATCGGCGGCGTTCGCTTCATCATGAAGGCTCTTCAGCTGGATCATGCGTACATCGGTATCGAAGATAACAAGATGAACGCTGTTGAGAACCTGAAGAAGCTGGTCGGCGATGCCAAGGACATCACTGTTCAGGCTCTGCACACCCGGTACCCCCAGGGCGCAGAAAAGCAGCTGATCCAGGCAATTACCCGCCGCGAAGTTCCCCCCGGAAAGCTCCCCGCAGACGTGGGCTGCTGCGTGTTCAATGCTGCAACCGTCGCTGCTGTCTATGACGCAGTGGCACTGGGTCTGCCCCTGTTCCAGCGCGTGACCACCGTCACCGGCAGCGCTGTCAACAACCCCGTGAACCTGATTGCCCCCATTGGCACCTCCTTCGCTCACCTGATCGAAGAGGCCGGCGGCTTCAAGGGCACCCCCGCTCGTGTCATCGGCGGCGGCCCCATGATGGGCTTCGCTCAGTACGACATGAACGTCACCATGGGCAAGGCATCCAACTGCATCCTGTGCCTGAGCAAGGAAGACCTGCCCGCAACCAGCGAGAATCCCACCTGCATCCGCTGCGCACGCTGCGTCAACGTATGTCCCATGCACCTGACTCCTGTGTACATGAACATGTTCGCACACGAGCGCCGTTGGAGCGAGGCCGAAGAGTATCGCCTGATGGACTGCATGGAGTGCGGCTGCTGCCAGTACATCTGCCCCGCACGGATCCCCCTGGTCCAGCAGTTCCGTACCGCAAAGTTTGCAATCCGCCAGCAGGCGGCAAAAAAGTAAGGAGGGGACAACATGGAACAATATAAACTGAGTGTGGCCTCCTCCCCTCATGCGTCTTCTCCCGTTGGCACCAAGAACCTGATGCGTGATGTTCTGATCGCTCTGGTTCCCGCCATGGTGATGGGCGTCTGGGTGTTTGGCCCCCGCGCGCTGACCATGACCTTAGTGTCTGTTCTGGCCTGTGAAATCTTTGAGTGGGGCTACTGCAAGCTGATGCATAAGCCCAATCCCATTGGCGACCTGTCTGCTGCCATCACCGGCGTGCTGCTGGTCTTCGTCTGCCCCGTCACCATTCCCTACTGGATGGTCATCATCGGCGACTTCTTCGCCATTGTGATCGTCAAGCAGCTGTTTGGCGGCCTGGGCACCAACTTCCTGAACCCCGCACTGGCTGGCCGTGCATTCCTGATGCTGAGCTATCCTGTTCCCATGACCACCTGGGCACTGCCCGGCAAGGAAAACTGGGTCTCCATGGGTTCCGTCGGTGCTGACGTTGCTACCGGCGCTACCCCCCTGTCCGTTGACTTCATGAAGAGCAGCATCGCTCCCGAGGCTTCTCTGGCTGACATGTTCATCGGCAACATCGGCGGCTGCGTGGGCGAAGTTTCCGCTATCGCACTGCTCATCGGCGGCGTCTACCTGATCGCAAAGGGTGTTATCCGCATCCGTATCCCCGCTGCTTACATCCTGACCGTGGCAGTTCTGACCCTGGTCTTCTCCCGTGCTCCCGAGGGCGTCAGCTCCATCACCTGGATGCTGATGGAGATCTTCGGCGGCGGTCTGTTCCTGGGTGCCTTCTTCATGGCAACCGACTACGTGACCAGCCCCAACACCCCCAAGGGCGAAATCATCTTCGGCGTTGGCGCTGGCCTGCTGGTGGTGTTCATCCGTTACTTCGGCGGCTATCCCGAGGGCGTCTGCTACTCCATCCTGGTCATGAACATCTGCGTGTGGCTGATCGACAAGTACACCATGCCCAAGCGCTTCGGTGTTACTGCTGAGATGCGCAAGGCAGAGAAGGAAAAGGCAAAGGCAGCAAAGAAAGCAGCAAAGGAGGGTTCTGAAGCATGAGCAACGCACCCGCTAAGAAAGAACCCGGTATGGCCATGCTCGTTATCGTTCTGGCCGCAATCTGCCTGGTTATCGCAGCTCTGCTGGGCCTGGTCAACAGCATCACTGAGGGCCCCATCGCAGACAACACCGCAAAGACCGTTCAGGAGTCCCTGCAGGTTGTCCTGCCTGCCGATTCCTATGACGAAGTCGAGTACACCGGCTCTGACGCTACCGTCATCGCTGTGTACAAGGCTGGCGAGAACGGCTACGTTGTGGAGTGCAACACCCCCAACGGCTTCGGCGGTCCCATCGACATGATGACCGGTATCGGCACCGACGGTTCCATCACCGGCATTGCAGTCATCTCCCACGCTGAGACCTCCGGTCTGGGCTCCAAGGCCACCGATCCCGAGTGGCAGGCACAGTTCATCGGTCTGAGCGGCGGCGCTTCCGTCACCAAGGACGGCGGCACCATTGAGTCCATCACCGGCTCTACCATTACCTCTCGTGCTATCTGCGACGGCGTCAACATCGCTTACGCTGTCCTGGCAGAACTCGGTCTGGGTTAAGGAGGTACAATCATGAATGTAAAGAAACAATTTATTGAAGGCCTCATTACCCAGAACCCCGCTCTGGTCCAGCTGCTGGGTATGTGCCCCCTGCTGGCTATCACCACCTCCATGTTCAACGGCATCGGCATGGGTGCAGCAGTTATCATCATCCTGACCTGCTCCAACGTGGTTATCTCCGCTCTGCGTAAGATCATCCCCAGCAAGGTCCGTATCGCCTGCTACATCGTCGTCATTGCTGGTTTCGTTACCATGGTCGACCTGCTGCTGAAGGCATTTATCCCTGCTCTGTCCAAGAGCCTGGGTCTGTTCATCCCCCTGATCGTCGTTAACTGCATCATCCTGGGCCGTGCTGAAGGCTATGCTTCCAAGAACGGCATCGTGGGTTCCGCACTGGACGGCATTTTCCAGGGCTTCGGCAACATGTGTGCTCTGACCCTGATGTGCATCATCCGTGAGTTCCTGGGCGCCGGCACCTTCGGCGGCGGCCTGCTCAACGGCGGTGCTGGTTTCCAGATCCTGCCCGAGAACGTGGTTGCTCTGGGTATGATCCTGCCCGTGGGCGGCTTCCTGACCCTGGGCGTCGTTATCGCAGCTGTTCAGTACTTCATGAACAGACCCAAGAAGACTAAGGAGGTGGCGAAGTAATGGAAAGTATCACTAGCCTGCTCTCTATCGGCTTAGCCGCTGTTCTGGTTAACAACTTCGTCCTGTCCCAGTTCCTTGGCATCTGCCCCTTCATGGGCGTTTCCAAGAAGGTCGACACCGCACTGGGCATGGGCATGGCAGTTATCTTCGTTATGGGCGTTGCTGCTGCCGTTAACTGGCCTATCAACCAGTTCATCCTGGTCCCCAACGGTCTGGGCTTCATGCAGACCGTTACCTTCATCCTGGTTATCGCATCCCTGGTTCAGTTCGTGGAAATGTTCCTGCAGAAGGCAGTCCCCTCTCTGTATGAAGCACTGGGTGTTTACCTGCCCCTGATCACCACCAACTGCGCCGTTCTGGGTGCAACCCTGCAGAACGCACAGAAGGGCTACAACTTCGGCGAAGCTCTGACCTACGGCATCTTCGGCGGCGTTGGCTTCCTGATCGCAATCGTTCTGTTCGCAAGTGTCCGTGAGCGTATGGAGTTCGGCAAGTGCCCCAAGGCATTTGAAGGCTTCCCCATCGCTCTGGTTGCTGCATCCCTGATCGCTCTGGCATTCATGGGCTTCTCCGGCCTGAAAGTTTGGTAAGAAGGAGGCGAGGAAAGAATTATGAGTACTACTATTTTAGCCCCTATCGTTCTGACGGTTCTGGGTATTATCTTTGGTATCATTCTGGCCGTCGCTTCCAAGGTCTTCGCTGTTGAGAAGGATCCTCGTGAAGAGGCCATTGCTGAGATCCTGCCCGGCGCTAACTGCGGCGGCTGCGGCTACCCCGGCTGCGGCGGTTATGCAAACTCCGTCGTTAAGGGCATCGCTCCCGTCAATGCCTGCGCACCCGGCGGTGCTGAGCTGGCCAAGAAGATCGGTGAGATCATGGGCGTTACCGTTGAGGAAGGCGCTCGCAAGATCGCTCAGGTCAAGTGCACCGGCGGCGGTCACGACAAGACCCGTTATGACTACGTTGGTCTGTCCTCCTGCCTGGCTATCTCCCGTGTCTCCTCCGGCCCCCTGATGTGCTCCTACGGCTGTCTGGGCGGCGGCGACTGCGTGGACGCATGTAAGTTCGATGCTATCCACATCATCGACGGTGTTGCTAAGGTCGACTTCGACAAGTGCGTGGCCTGCGGCGCCTGCGTGGACGCTTGCCCCAAGCACATCATCGACATCGTTCCTCTGAACGCCAAGAAGTACACCGAGCTGCTGTGCTCCTCCCACGACAAGGGTCCCGCAGTCCGTGCTGCTTGCGACAACGGCTGTATCGGCTGCAAGCTGTGCGTGAAGGCCTGCCCCAAGGAAGGCGCCATCACCGTGGACAACTTCCTGGCAACCATCAACTACGACATCTGCATCGGCTGCGGTCTGTGCTCTCGCGCATGTCCCCGCCAGCTGATCACTGTTGATGGCAAGGTCCTGCCTCCCAAGCCCAAGAAGGAAGCTCCCAAGGCTGACGCTCCTAAGGCAGCTCCCGCAGCACCTGCTGCAGAAGCTCCCAAGGCTGCCGAAGCTGCACCCGCAGCTCCTGCTGCTGAGCCCGCTCCCGCAGCACCCGCTGCAGAGGCTGCTCCTGCCGAGGCTCCCAAGGCTGAGTAATCTTTCATAAGATTATATTGCAACGGCAAACGCCGGGATGGATTTCCATCCCGGCGTTTTTCCTGCCTTTTAGAAAGTGGAGCCGTACTGCTTGGACAGCTCGAAGGATGCGCACTCGGTGCAGGCGCAGTCCTTGGTGGCGGGGCCGCAGGTGCCCACCTTGATGGAGTTCAGGGAGCAGACGCTCTTGGCGCCGTTGTGGTGGGCACAGCTGGAGACCGTGCAGTGGATGCTGTTGTTTGCATTCATGTTACCATTCATGGGATAATCCCTCCTTGTGAGAATCTGCAGATAGTATGGCGGCCCGGCTTGCCTTTTATACCTGCCTGACACCAACCAACATTCTTTTCATAGAATGGAGGGCAGGAGGTGATACCTTGGATTTGCGGAACAACCAGATCACCATTGGAGAGCTGCTGGCCCATCCCGCCGCAAGGCAGGTGCTGGCCCATCGGTTTCCTCAGTTGATCGGCCGCCCCATTGTAATGGCATCCGGTTCCATGACCCTGGAACGGGCCATGAAGCTGGGGGCGGCTTACGTACCCAGAAAGCTCATCCAGGAGACCTGGAAGAGCTCAGAGGGCTGTGATACCTGCGGAGAGGGTTGATTCCTCTCCGTTACATAGTGCCCTCCTGGGACTGCTGAAAAGCCCGATACCACATGAGGCTGTCCGGGTCTCCGGCCCGATGGAGGAGCCACAAAGAGATCAGTCCGTCTGCAGCAAAGAGGGGGAAGAGGAGGAGAGCCAGTTCCGCCGGCACCTGGCTGAAAAGGGGAGCCAGGGCGGGGTGGATCCTTTGGACCAGCATCACGGCCAGCAGTCCCCAGTAGAGGGTGTAGAGGGGGCAGATGAGACCGGAGAGGTTGCCCGGAGACCGGGAGTAATCCCAGAACCGGATCCCTACGCCCCAGAGATAGGTGGCTCCCACGGCGTATTCCACCAGGGTAGCCAGGAGGCCGCCGGCAATGAAGATGGCGGCAGGATGTGCCTGGAGGAGAGGGGGCATGTGGAGGATGGCCAGGGCACCGATGCCGTACACCGGGCAAAGGGGGAGAAAGAGCAGACACTTCCGGCCGTGACGGCCACGACCAAGGAGACGGGCATAGAGGACCTCCAGCAGGAAGCCCAGGAAACTGTAGAGGATGAATTCGTAAAATAAGGGGATCATAGCAACACCTCCCGGTCAGTTTGCCCGTAAGATCGGGGGGAAATTCCCCCACGAAATCTTTTTTGAAAAAAAGGAAAAAAGTGATTGACAAATCTACCTGCCTATGCTATTATGTACAAGCTAACGGTTCAGGAATACGACTTATGCGGGTGTAGTTCAATGGTAGAATCCCAGCCTTCCAAGCTGGTCGCGTGGGTTCGATTCCCATCACCCGCTCCATTCTTTGAAGTGGGAAGAACCGTGCAGGCGGGCCCAGGTTCTACCGGCTGCCGCGTGTGACATGCGCCTGTAGCTCAGTTGGATAGAGCAACTGCCTTCTAAGCAGTGGGTCAGGGGTTCGAATCCCTTCAGGCGTGCCATTTTTTCTGACACTCCTAGCAAACTTTATATGGTGGGTATAGCTCAGTTGGTTAGAGCACCGGATTGTGGTTCCGGGTGTCGAGGGTTCGAGTCCCTTTACCCACCCCAGACGTCTCGAGAGAGCCGGAACATCGGTTCCGGCTCTTTCGTTTATCTCGAGACGTGCAGTGGCCATAATGGGGTGTCGCCAAGTGGTAAGGCACGGGACTTTGACTCCCGCAGTCGCTGGTTCGAGTCCGGCCACCCCAGCCATTTTTTAACTGCATATGACCCAATAGCTCAGTCGGTAGAGCACCTGCCTTTTAAGCAGGGAGTCCGGGGTTCGAGTCCCCGTTGGGTCACCAACAAGAAAGCGCCGCTGAAAAGCGGCGCTTTCTTGTTGGCCATTTGATAAAGAAGACGAGGGCTCCGGTTCGACGGCCGCCCAGGAAATAAAAAACACGGACGCTCCCTCAGGGGGACGTCCGTGTTTTTGCTATGTTGGGAATGGCTCTGCGAATGGCCCGGGTGGTTTCGGTGGGAAGGGGTTCCGGTGGTGCAGGAGAGTAAAGCTGTGCCCCCAGGTTCACGGCCAGAGCCTCCAGCTGGGCTGCTGTGACCGGATCCTCTGCCTGTCCTGCCAGTCGGCGGAGAAAGGCGCAGGGGGCCTCGCCGGTGCTTTTGGCCAGAGGGGTTTTCCGAAGACGGCGCTGCAGGGTGTAGTACAGAGCCTGGGGGCTGTTCCGGTGGGTGAGCAGAAAGACGTGGAGCCGAAGCTCGGTTTTCAGCTGGGACAGGATGGCCTTTGCCCAGGCCAGGAGGGACAGCCGTTTGTGACGCACCCGGCCAGCCTCCCGTCCAAGGGGGAGCCCGCCCAGACGGTGTCTGCGGTAGCGGACCAGCAGGAAACCGGCCAGAAGGAACAGCACGGCCAGAAAGAGGAGACCCAGGACAGGGGGGAGGGGGGTGGTCAGGGTCTCAGAAGGGAGTTGGTCAGCAGAGGGCATGAGGATGGGATCCACATCCATGCCGTGGTAGTCCGGCTCCGGCAGGAAGGAGAAGAGCCAGCCCAGAAAGGTGTTCAGCAGATCGGTGAGCCAGCGGAAGAATGCCCGGATCCCGTTCCCGGCTGCCACGGTGCCCCGAGCCAGGGCATCCACGCCGTACAGGAGGAAGAGGCCGGCGGCCAGGAGAACGGCCGCCAGGAGACCGCCGATGGCTGCCAGGGCGGGCCAGTGGGACCTGGTCTGGCTGACACCGTGGAGGAGCCGCTGACAGAACACCAGGAAGAGGCTGAGCACGGTGGTCATCAGCAGAGGGAACACATAGCCGGGGGACAGATCGCTGCCCGTCTGGACCACCAGGAAGAACAGCAGGAAGAGAACGGCGGACTCCATGCCCAGCATGTTCTTCTCCCCAGTCAGAGGCCGCAGGATCAGATAGACCGTGCGGCCCACCACCAGGCCGACGGCTGCGACAGCTGCCAGGTGGAAGAGGATCCCTTCCAGGGTGGAAAAGCGGCTCAGCAGGAGCCAGGAGGTCAGGAGGGTCAGGAGAGCACCGGCACCTGCCACAACGGGAAGGGGCCTGGGCTTACCAAGGAACCACCAGAAGAACAGGCAGATCACCAGGGCCGCCGCCAGGAAGGGGAGGAATCGGAGACCCTGGATCTGCCGGGTATCCAGGAAGGTGGCCAACCAGAACCCGCTGACCCAAAAGGCCACGTTCCGCAGGGTGGCCACCAGGGCGGGAAAGAGAGGAGAGCGGCTCATGGGGATTCCCTCCTTTTCAGGCTGGTGAGAGGCACGGTGGAGAACAGGGTGGCCTGGCCCGGGGCAGGGTCCCGGTAGGGCAGGAGAAGGGTTCGGGCCGGGTCCAGACGATGGAGGAGAGGCTGGCTGTGAAGGGCATCCACCGAGCTGCACAGGTAGTAGAGCCGACCGGCAGCGGTTCCCGTCAGGAGACGGTCACTGCGGAAGACCGAGGGCCGTGCATAGGGCGGCAGATCCGGGTCTTCAGGCTGGACCAGGGGCCGGAGCTGGTACCCGGCCAGAGCCCGGAGGATCTCCTCCCGGGAGACTCCTGCCAGGTCCTGGGCGGGCATAGTCCTGCTGCGGGGCAGGGAGAGACTGCAGGACAGGCCAGCCTCGGTGAGCGACATCACAAGAGAGGCCAGGATGCTCAGGGTGTCCTCCAGGGCCTCGGTCTGAGGTGTGATGCCGTTGAAGCTCTCGCCGTCCAGAATGAAGCAGGCGGCCTTGGGCAGGATGGTCTCATAGGTGTTCACCATGGTCTCCTGGGTCCGGGCGGTGAGCCGCCAGTTGATGCGGCGGAAGGAGTCCTGGGGGGTGTAGCCCCGGGTGCTCTGGATCACGGTAGGGTCCTCCAGATAGCCCCTGGCACCGCTGGCGGTCTCCCAGGTATCCCGAAGGAAGAGGGCGGTGTCCACCGGCTGAAGGGCGGGATAGACGGCAATGACCCCGGACTGGCTGTCCAGGGTCTGCTGGCTCTGCATCAGGCCGAAGCCATCTCCCGACCGGAGCTGCAGCTGGCCGGGGTAGAAGATGCCCCGGCGGCAGGCCTGCCAGGGGCTCTCCCACAGAAGTTCCTCCCGGCCGGTGAGGAAGGTGAATTTCTTATAGAGATAGGTCTCCTGACGGGAGCCCTCTCCGTCGGTCACGGTGAGGTGGGCCACTTCCCCCGGGTCTGCCGGGAGCAGGGGGGCATCCGCCTCCAGCTTCTGGACCACTTCCAGCCAGAGAAGAGGGAGGAGCTTGTTGTTCCGGATCCGGAAGGTAAGGGTGACCTGGCCGGGGGGAAACAGGGCGGCGGGCTCCCCGAAACAGGAAGCAGTGACCTTGCGAAGGGTGTGCTGCCCCCAGAGCCGGGCGGCCAGACACAGGAAAAACAGGCAGGCGAAGGCGGCGCAGAGCTCCGGGCGGTCCAGGATGGCGCAGGTCACGGAGAGGACCAGGGAGAGGACCAGAGCCCCCGGACTGACGAAGAGGCTGGACCGGGTCTCAATGAGCAGGTTATCGTCCACGGAAGAGCTCCTCTTTGGAGGGCGGGACCTCCACGCCGGCCAGGATCTCCTGGAGGACAGAGGCCGCCGTCTTCCCGGCGAATCTGGCCTCGCCCGTAAGGACCAGGCGGTGGGCCAGCACAGGCTGGACCAGGGTCTGCACATCCTCGGGCATCACGTAGTCCCGGCCATGGATGGCGGCCCAGACCTTGGCGGCTCGGTAAAGGCTCCGGGACCCCCGGGGACTGGCCCCCATGGAGAGGGCCTTGTGGCTCCGGGTGGCCTGGGTGAGCGCCACGATGTAACCGGCTACGGCATCAGAGACATGGACGGCAGCGGCCTCCTTCTGCAGCTGGGTGAGCTCCGCGGCGTTGGTGACAGTCTGGACGGTTTCGTAGGGGATCCCGTCGCCCAGGGTCTGGAGCATGCGGATCTCTTCCTCCTCCTGGGGATAGCCCAGGGACAGGCAGACCAGGAAGCGGTCCAGCTGGGCGGCAGGGAGGCGGAAGGTGCTCTCGGCCTCCACCGGGTTCTGGGTGGCCAGAACAAGGAAGGGGCTGGGCAGGGGAGAGGTCTCGCCGTCGATGGTCACCTGGCGCTCCTCCATGGCCTCCAGCAGGGCAGACTGGGTCCGGGGAATGGCCCGGTTGATCTCGTCAGCCAGCAGGAGGTTGGTCATGACGGGGCCCTGGATCAGCTGGAAGTCCCCGGTCTTTTGGTTGTAGATCTTCATGCCGCAGATGTCCGAGGGGAGCAGGTCGGGCACGAACTGCACACGGCGGGACTGGCAGCCCAGGGCCAGCGAGAGGGTCTTCACCAGGGTGGTCTTACCGACCCCGGGCAGGTCCTCCAGCAGGACGTGTCCATCAGCCAGGATGGCGGTGATGATCAGTTTGATCTCGTGCTCCTTGCCCAGAATGATCTTCTGGGTCTCCCGCAGGATCTGTTCTGCGGTGCGTGCAGTGTTGCTCATGACAGTTCATCCTTTTTAGAAGTATTTATTCGATGCCCATGGTCTCCTTTGCACTCACCAAAAACCGCTTGGCAGCGGGGGAGAGGTCGGCCAGGCTGGAGAAGGAAACGCCCAGCTGCCGATAGGCCCGGGGATGAAGGGGCAGGACCGCAGCGCCGGTGGTGTCCCCCTGGAGATGGAGCCCGGGCAGGAGGCTGACCCCGAGACCGGCCTTGACCAGGGCCAGAATGGCCAGTTCGTCGTGGGAGGACCAACGGATGCTGGGCTGGAACCCAGCCTCCTGAAAGAGCCTGGGCAGGTCAAAGTCGCCCTTTGTGAGAATGAAGGGGTCCCCTTTCAGGGCGGACAGGGAGACAGCGCCAACCTGAGCCAGAGGATGATTCTTTGGAAGGATGGCGAAGTACTCATCCTCCATGAACTGGATCCAAAGTTCGGCCCCGCTGGGACTGCGGCTGGAAAAGGCAATGTCAATGGTTCCGTCTGCCAGCCAGGTGTCCAGGGCCTCCTGGTCTCCCTCCTGGATGTGCACGGTGATGCCGGGATATTGGGCATCGAAGTCCCGCAGAATGTCCGGCAGCCAGTACCGGGAGATACTGTGAAAGACGCCGATGGACACGGTGCCGGTGACCAGGCCCCGGATGTCGGAGGCAACCTGCTCCACCTGCTGAAGCTTGCGCTCCAGCTCCCGGAAGTAGGGGAGGATGGCTTGACAGTCGGCTGTGGGCCGCACCCCTGACCGGGACCGGACCAGCAGGGGGAAACCCAACTCCTGCTCCAGGGAGGTGATGAGATAGCTGAGGCCCGACTGGGTGTATCCCAGGGCCTCTGCGGCACGGGTCAGGTTGCCCAATTCTACGGCGGTGAGGATGGCTCTGCGTTTTTTCTGATCCATGGGCCCTCCTTTCTATCGAAAAAACTGTGGACGAAGCCAGGTTTTTTCTGTTTTACAAATGATACTGACAATAGTATAGTGTAAGCGTAGTCAGAAAGCAAGAGACTCGCTTTCATATTTCCTTCTTTTGACATTGGATTGCGGCCCGGCCGACAAAAAAGCACCTGTGGCGACAGGTGCTTTTTTTGTATCTATATTCACTTGACCCCCATGGTCTGCTTGGCGCTTTCCAGAAATCGCTTGGCAGCGGGAGAGAGATCCTCCAGGCTGAGCATGGCGGCCCCCAGCTGACGGTAGGCCCGGGGCACCAGGGGGAGGATGACCACGCCGGGGTGGCGTTCCTTTAAGTACAGGCCGGGGAGAACACTGACCCCCAGACCGGCCTTGACCATATTGATGATGGCCAGCTCATCCTTGGAGGACCAGCACACATTGGGGGTGAAGCCGGATTCCTTCAAAAGCCGGGGAATGTCGTGGTCATGGGCATCGTCCTCCATGATGAAGGGCTCTCCCTCCAGCTGCTCCAGGGAGATCTCCTTGGCCCAGACGAGGGGATGGCCCTCGGGGACCACAGCGCACAGATCGTCCTGCATGAACTGGACCCATTGGTAGGGGAAATTGGGTTGACGGCTGTACAAAAGCAGATCCACCGAGCCGTTTTTCAGCCACTCGTCTAAGTCATCCTGCCCGCTTTCCCGGATAGACAGGGTGATGCCGGGGTAGCGGGTGGTAAAGTCCCGTAAGATGTTGGGCATCCAGAAGCGGGAGATACAGGGGAAGACGCCTACCGATACGTTGCCCACGGCCAAACCGCGGATATCTGCCACTTCCTGCTCCAGAAGCTGGCTCTTGTGGTGGAGTTCCCGAAGGATAGGAAGGATCCGGGTACAGTCTGCAGTAGGGCGAACACCGGATCGGGACCGGATGAGAAGGGGAAATCCAAACTCGGTCTCCAGGGATTTGATGATATAGCTCAGGCCCGACTGGGTATAGCCCAGCTGCTCTGCCGCCCTGGTCAGGTTGCCCATATCGATGGCGGTCAGAAGGGCGGTGCGTTTGTTGTGATCCATGGCAGCTCCTTTCCATCAGGGAATTTGATGATGACAATCAATTTGTTTGATTTTACAAATGTTTGCATCTTTAGTATAGTGGAGAAGTCAAAAGAATGCAAGTAGAATTCCGGCAGTTGTCATGATTTCTTGTCGTCTTGAGCGAGGGCGGGAGGAAGCAGGCATCCAGGCCGGAGCCAGAAGATTTTTACCTGTACCTTCCGATTGTTTGGTTGAATTCTGATCCTTTCCTGGTGAGCATCTGCGCTTGCTCACACGGGCAACACTCTTTTTCACATTCCTGTTCTGGTTCCGGATCCTGCCGGTTTGCATTCGACTCCCTTTTATCCCGGGAGCCGACTGAAAAAGCACCTGCTTTGTGCAGGTGCTTTTTTTGCTTCTGGAGAAAAGGATATGATCATGGTGATAATATGTCATTAGATTTGCTAATGAATCGGATGGGATTCCCTCGCTTTACAAAGAAAAGAAACTATGATATCTTAACATCACAAAGAAAAAGCAGATACCACCGGCCGGGGCGAAGCTTTTTTCAAGGACGATTGTTTACAACGACCCTGAATGAAGAAAGGAGCCTACTATGAAGAAGTCTCAGAATCTGCTGTTTCACCTGGTTACGTTGTTTGTTACACTGGTGGCCTATGTGGTGGCCCTTGTCCAGCTTCCGGGTGATCCTCATATCCTGTATGTGATGGTGGCCGGCCTTGGGGTTTGCTCCCTGGCCCAGCTCAGTTCCGACCTGCTGGATGACCACAAGTCTCCAAAATGATACCCACTTCTCTTTTGAAGATTCCATATGAAAACGAAAAGACGCCTGCACGCTCAGCAGGCGTCTTTTCCGTTGAAACCATAAGAAACCCTAATGAAAAAAATCGGGATTCCTCGTTTTACAAATGGGAAGGGATTTGTTATAGTATGCTCAGAAAATGACACGGAGGACTTTGCCCCTTGTTCTTCGTGTGAAGCGTTGCAAAAGGTGGGATTCCTCTCCAATCCTGCTGAAGGATCTATTGCTCTCTAGGATCTGCGCAGCGTAGATGAAGGCACAGAGGATTGGCCGATCCTCTGTGCTTTTACCGTTTTTGAGAGAAAAGATACAGCCGCAGAGGGGTGACTCTGCGGCTGTTGTTCACTTCTGTTCGGCTTTCTTCATGGCCATGCGGCGCATGGCCTCCTTGTCCACTTCCTCCTCCATCCAGAGGTGGAATTCGATGCTGTCCATGTCGTGGTAGGGGCTGACGGTGGGCTCCCCGTTTTCGTCCACTTCTTCCTCCTCTTCCTGGCCCATCAGGCCGAAGCCCATCATAGCCAGGTCCAGGTCATCGATGCAGCCGATGTTGTCCAGAGAAAGGTTGTTGAGATCAAAGTCCTTTGCCATTGCTGTACCTCCATGTGAATTGGCGCGGTGAGGCACCTGATTTCTTACCTACACTATAGCATAGTTTGCCCCCCTTGTCACGCTTTTGTGTGAAATCCTGTTTTTTCGGGGAAAAGAAGGGGGGATTTCATCCAGAAAGACCAGAACCTTCCCCCTTGACAAATGGGACAAAATACACTACCATAATGCCAAACCAGAGATAGAGGTGCGTTACACCAAGAGTACCCGGAGCCAATGCCGTGCAGGGCAGGTTCGGAGAAAGGGGTGGGCGCCGAAGTGGGCCTTCACTGCAAGGGAGGCTTCGCTGGGCGGACGAACTAAGAGTTGTCCGACTGTCGCAAATGGAAACATTTTGCGGAGGGCTATCCTTGATATGAACGCCGGCTTTTTGCCGGAGCTATTGTCGTTTTATCAAGCAGCTATCCCCGCATAGCCGCTTGGTTTTTTTATACCCAAAAACCAGGCAGCATCCCAAAATATGCAGGAGGAATATATCATGAAGAATCAGAATCCTATTTTCAGAGGCATCGCAACCGCACTGGTCACCCCCACCACCCCCCTGGGCGTGGATTACGACCGCATGGGCAAGCTCATTGACTGGCAGATTGAAAAGGGCATCAACGCGCTGGTCATCTGCGGCACCACCGGCGAGAGCTCCACCCTCACCGACGCTGAGCACCGTGAAGTCATGCGGTATTCTATTGATCGAGTCAACGGCCGTGTTCCCGTCATCTGCGGCACCGGCAGCAACGAGACCGATTACGCCGTGGAACTGACCAAGGCTGCCTGCGCCGACGGCGCCGACGGTGTCCTGGTTGTGACCCCCTACTATAATAAGACCACCCAGAAGGGCCTGGTGACCATGTACAACACCATCGCTGACGCCAGCACCAAGCCCGTGATCCTCTATAACGTCCCCTCCCGTACCGGCATCGGCATCGAGCCCGCCACCTATGTGAAGCTGGCCGAGCACCCCAACATCTGCGCCATCAAGGAGGCCAACGGCGACATCTCCAAGATCGTGGAGACCTTTGCCCTGGTGGGCGACAAGCTGGACATCTACTCCGGCAACGACGACCAGATCGTTCCCATCCTGGCCATGGGCGGCATGGGCTGCATCTCCGTTCTGTCCAACGTGATCCCCACCGAGACCGTGGCCATCACCGACAAGTTCTTCGCCGGTGACGTGGCAGGTGCTGCCAAGCTCCAGTGCGACTACATGCCCCTGGTCCGTTCCCTGTTCTGTGAGAGCAACCCCATCCCCGTGAAGGCTGCCATGGCCGCCATGGGCTTCTGCGAGAACTACCTGCGCCTGCCTCTGGTCCCCATGGAAGAGGATCACTACGAAGTCATGATCCAGCGCATGCGTGCCCTGGGTATCAACGTATAAATTGAGGTAACGCCATGAATGTGATCGTAAACGGCGCTCTGGGCCGTATGGGCCAGCAGGTCTGCAAGCTCCTGGAGGAAAACGGCCTCACCTTGGCCGCTGCTGTGGACCGTGCAGGCGGCGAGGGCGTGTACCAGAGCCTGACCGACTACACCGGTCCTGCCGACGTGGTCATCGACTTCTCCAACCACGCCAGCGCAGGGGAACTGGTGGCCTACTGCAAGGCCCGGAACCTGCCCCTGGTAGCCGCCACCACCGGCTATACCCCCGAGGAGTTTGCCATCCTGGAGGAGGGAGCCCAGGCTGTGCCCATCTTCCAGTCCTACAATATGTCCGTGGGCGTGGCCCTTCTGGCCCGCCTGGTGAAGCAGGCCGCCGCCATCTTCGGGGGCTGTGACGTGGAGATCATCGAGGCCCACCACAACCGCAAGGCAGATGCCCCCAGCGGCACCGCCCTCCTCCTGGCCGACGCCGTGAAGGAGAAGCGCCCCGATGCCGAGTATGTCTTTGGCCGCTCCGGCCAGCACAAGCGCCAGCCCAACGAGATCGGCATCCACGCCCTGCGCATGGGCAACGTGGTGGGTGAGCACGAGGTCATCTTCGCCACCGACAACCAGACCATCTCCCTGAAGCACCAGGCCCACGACCGTGCCCTCTTTGCAGACGGCGCCATCGCCGCCGCCCGCTTCATCGTGAACCAGGCCCCCGGCTTCTACCACATGGACGACCTGCTGGGTCCCTGAACATCCCCGAAACAGATAAAGAAGGAAATAGATGCCGTATGCTGTATGATAATCTCTCCGTAAATGAACTGGGCCACCTGACCATCGGCGGCCTGGACACCGTGGACCTGGCCGACCGGTTCGGTGCCCCCCTGTATGTCCTGGACGAGGACCAGGTCCGGGCCAACTGCCGGACCTATGTTCAGGCCCTGGGCCAGTATATGCCCCAGGGCTCCTACCCCCTCTTTGCGGGCAAGGCCCTGTGCTTCAAAGGGCTCTACCCCATCCTGGACTCTGAGGGCATGGGGGCCGATGTGGTCTCTCCCGGTGAGATCTACACTGCTTTGGCCGGCGGATTCCCCCCGGAGAAGCTCTACTTCCACGGCAACAACAAGACCGATGAGGACATCCAGTACGCCCTGGAGAGCGGCGTGGGCCACTTCATCGTGGACAACCACCACGAGCTGGAGCGGCTGGACCGGGCCGCCGGGGAGATGGGTATCTGCCAGAAGGTCCTCCTTCGCGTCACCCCCGGCATTGACCCCCACACCCTCCAGGCCATCAACACCGGCCGCATTGACTGCCAGTTCGGCGTTCCCATTGAAACAGGACAGGCTGCCCGGTTTGTCCAATCCGCAGTGGGTATGAAGAACCTGGAGGTCCTGGGCTTCCATAGCCACATCGGCTCCCAGATCTTTGAGGCAGAGCCCTTCTGCGATGCCGTGGACATCCTGCTGGATTTTGCCGACCAGATGCGCAAGGAGCTGGGCTTCACTGTCCGTGTCCTGAATTTGGGGGGCGGCTTCGGTGTCCGGTACAAGGAGTCCGACCCCGTGGTGGACATCCCCGGCAACATCAAGGCCCTGTCCGAGCACCTGAAGGAAGGCTGTGCCGCCAAGGACTACCCCGTGCCCCAGATCCTCCTGGAGCCCGGCCGGAGCATCGTGGCCAACGCCGGCCTTACCCTCTACCGGGTGGGCGGGGTGAAGACCATCGAGGGCTACCGCAGCTACATCACCGTCAACGGCGGCATGACTGACAACCCCCGGTATGCCCTGTACCAGGCCCCCTATACCGTCCTGCCCGCCGACCGGATGAACGACCAGCGGGACTTCCAGTGCACCATCGCCGGCCGCTGCTGCGAGAGCGGCGACCTGATCCAGGAGAACATCATGATGCCCAAGGCAGAGCGGGACGACCTGATCGCTGTCCTGACCACCGGTGCCTATAACTTCACCATGTCCTCCAACTACAACCGTCTCTGTCGGCCCGCCCTGGTGCTGGTCCATGCCGGCCAGGCCCGTCTGGCCGTCCGCCGTCAGACCTTCGAGGACCTGATCGCCTGTGATCTGTAAAAGAAAAGAAAAACATAAAAGCCGAGCCGAAGACAAAATGTCTTCGGCTCGGCTTTTATCAAGAGAGAAGGAGAGAGTAGATCAAAGTTTGGTTTTCTTCAGCAGGACCAGGGCCAGGATGAGGGTCACGATCTCACCGATCAGAGCGGCCATCCAGATGCTCACCCCGCCGCCCAGGGCGAAGAGGGCCAAAAGAGCACCGGGCAGGAAGAGGAAGCCCCGGCACAGGGAGAGAAGACCGGAGGCGAAACCCTTGCCCAGGGCGGCAAAGTAACCGGCCAGGGCGATGGAGATGCCGGCGGGCAGGTAGGACAGGGTATACTGCCGCAGGGCAGAGACGGTGTCTCCAAAGAGGGCGCTGTCCCCCTCCAGCAGGAGGGAGGTGATGGCCCCAGGGGCCAGCTGACAGACCAGCTCCACCACCACGCCCACCGCCAGGACCACCAGGAGGCACTGCTTCAGATAGTACCGGACGGTGTCCTTGTCATTCTGGCCCACCGCCAGGCTCACCAGGGGCATCATGCCCTGGGCAATGCCCTGCATGACCATGGAGACCAAGAGACTGATGTAGGCGATGACAGCATAGATGGCCAGGGACTCCTCTCCCAGCAGGGAGAGGATCACGTGGTTGTACAGGAGGGTCAAAAATCCCAGCATCAGCTCGATGGAGCAGTCGGCGATGCCCAGGGGGAGGATGCGCCGGAAGGACTTCAGCTCCAGCTTGAACTTCCGGAACCGGAGGTTGGATTTTCCCGACAGGAAGTAGGACAGGAAGAAAATCATGCTGCCCAGCTGGGCAAGGCCGGTGGCCAGGGCGGCGCCGAAGACCTCCCAGTGGAAGAGAAAAATGAAGACGTAGTCCAGGCCCACGTTGATGATAAAGCTGATGCCCACACCGATGGTGGCCAGGATGGGGGCACCGTCCACCTTCACCATGACCTCCAGACAGTAGGACAGGATGAAGCACACCGAGAACAGGCAGATCACATGGAGATACTGGGCGGTATAGCCGATGGTCTGGGGACCGGCACCCAGCAGGTAGCCCAGAGGCTCAGCAAAAATGGAGACCCCCACCGTCAGGAGGAGGGATACAGCCAGGATGACGGCCACCGTCTGGGTGAAGATCTCCTCGGCTCGTTCATGCTCGTGGTTGCCCATGGCGAAGGCGCACAGGGTGGAGGTGCCCATGGACAGGAGGATGGCGATGCCGGAGAGGATGTTGATGAAGGGCAGGGAGATGTTCACAGCGGCCAGGGCCAGTTCCCCCACCCCCTTGGAGACGAAGATGCCGTCGATGATGGTGTAGGAAGAGAAGAGGACCATGGCTGAGACCGAGGGGGCCACGTACCGGGCAAAGGTCTTCCAGGACCGGGTGGGCAGGGCTGCATGGGACGAAGACAAGATGATTCACCTCAAAAATTGACAATGTCAGAAAATGTAACTTGCTCACACACAAGATATCTGGTATACTAAGGATAAACTATGGGGCGACCCTAGAGTCAATAGCAAACAAAAACTTTTTCAGAAAGGCGGGATGGCATGGACAAACACCTCTTTAAGACGGCGGAGTTCGCTGCCCTCTGCGGGGTGAAGAAGGATACCCTCCTCCACTACGACCATATCGGGCTGTTAAAGCCTCAGAAGGTGGGGGAGAACGGCTATCGGTACTATTCTGCCCGGCAGCTGGCCACCTATGACCTGATCTCCGCCCTTCGCCGCCTGGACACCCCTCTGTCCGAGATCCGGGACTATCTGACCCGCCGGAGCCCCGAGGCCCTGCTGGAACTGCTGGAGGAGAAGGAGCAGGCCCTGGAGGCCGAGCGGAGGCGGCTGGAACGGATGGGGAGCCTCCTGCGGGAGACCATCCGCACCACCCGTCTGGCCCAGGAGGTCCGGCCGGGAGAGATCTGCCTGGAGGAACTCCCTGCCGCTTCCTTTGCGGTGGTGAAGGCCCCGGCCTTTCAGGAGTTCGAGGAGTCGGTCTACCTCCTCCACGTCCGGGACCTGCTGGCCTGGGCCCGGGAGCAGGGGAGCGGAGTCAGCGCCCCCGGGGACATCTTCTGCCGGGAGAACCTGGACCGGGAGGAGGTCCGGGAGGACTACTACTGCTGTCCGGTGGACCGGGAGACGCCGGACTGGCCCATCCGTCATCGGCCCGGGGGGACCTATGCGGTCCTCTACCACCAGGGGTCCTACCAGTCGGAGTACGAGGCCATCCATCGGCTCCGGGACTGGGTCCTGGACCAGGGGTACGAGATCGACGGGGACCTGTACGAGGAGGATCTGGTGAACTACACCACCTCCGATGACCCCAACTCCTACCTGTTGAAACTCAGCGTGAAGATACGAAAACCGGAGGAGGAGACTCCATGAAGAACCAGGAGATCATTTCTTCCCTGGGTCAGACCCGGGACAGCTTCTACCTCTACGACCAGAGGGCCATCCTGGACCGGATCCAGACCCTTAGGGAGGACTTTCCCGGGGTGTCCTTCCTGTACTCCATCAAGTGCAACCCCCATCCCCAGGTGCTCAAGACCATCTTTGGGGCGGGCTTCGGGGCGGATGCCGCCAGCCTGGGGGAGGTAGAACTGGCCAGTGCCCTGGGCCTGTCCGGTCAGTCCATCCAGTTTTCCGCCCCGGGCAAGTCGGATGCCGCCCTGGAGGGGGCCTGGGACAAGGCGGTCATCACCGCCGACAGCCTCAACGAGGTCCGACGGCTGGCCGACCTGGCCCGCCGTCGGGGGACCCCAGTGAAGATTGGCCTCCGAGTGAACCCGTCCTTTGGGTTTGATGGTCCCGATGGCCTTCCCAGCAAGTTCGGCATGGACGAGGATCAGCTTCTGGCTGCGGTGCCCTGGCTGCGGCAGGAACCCCATCTTCAGATCGTTGGTCTGCACATCCACCTGAAGAGCCAGGAGCGGCGGAGTGAGGTCCTGCTGGCCTACTATAAGAACTGCCTGTCGGTGGCTCTGGAACTTCAGGCCGCCCTGGGCTGTGAGCTGGCGTTCATCAACCTGGGCTCCGGCATCGGCATTCCCTACGGCCCGGAGGACGCTCCCCTGGACACCAAAGCCCTGGGTCAGGGGCTGGCCAGGCTGTGGCGGAAGGGCCAGCGGCTCTTCCCCAAGGCCACCCTTTACCTGGAGACCGGGCGTTTTCTCACCGGCCCCAGCGGGGTTTACGTGACCAAGGTCCTGGACAAAAAGGTCTCCCGGGGGAAGACCTTCCTGATCCTGCAAAACACCCTGAACGGGTTCCTGCGGCCCTCAGTGGCCCGGCTCATTGAGAGCTATGCCGGGGAGGGAGACCTCATCGGCACGGAGCCCCTCTTCACCCAGCGGGATGCCTTCCGATTCCTGCCCATCCCCTGTCGGGAGGAGACCGAAGTGGTCACCCTGGCGGGGAACCTGTGCACCGGGGCCGACGTGATGGCCCGGGACTGCCACCTGCCCCGGATGGAGCCGGGGGACCTGGTGGTGGTCACCAACGCAGGCAGCTACGGAGCGGTGCTCTCCCCCATGCAATTCTCTTCCCAAGTCCCACCCCAGGAGCTCTTTCTGACGGCAGAAGGGCAGATCCTGGAATGATAGAAGAATTCACACACACAACTTCATAAGGAGGACCATAGGATGACACTGGATATCACAAAGATCACCCAAGAGTACACCGTCAAACGGTTGGGGGAGGAGGACTTCCCCGCCATCCTGGCCCTGTATGGGGGCAATCCCCAGTATTTTGCCGCCATGAACCAGCCTGTCCCGGAAGGGGGCCTGGAGGAGGACCTGGCCGCTGTTCCTGACGGCAAGACCCTGGAGGACAAGTACTGGCTGGGCTTTTATCAGGAGGAGAAGCTGGTAGCCGCCCTGGAGCTGGTCACCAGCTACCCGGAGGAGAACACCGCCTACATTGGTCTGTTCATGATGGACGCAGGCCGGCAGGGTCAGGGAGAGGGCAGCCGCCTGATGGCTGCGCTCTTTGCCTGGCTGAAGGAAGGGAGCTTCGCCTGGGTGGAGCTGTCCTATACCTACGGCAACGCCCAGAGCGAGCGGTTCTGGTTCAAAAACGGCTTCTTCCCCACGGGAGCCATCCGCCCCATGGAGGACTATGTAGCCATCTCCCTCCAGAAGCATCTGTGAGGGAGAACGATTTACCATAAGAAAAAGGACGACCGAGAGGTCGTCCTTTTTCAGAGTGTCAAAAACCTCGTAGAGTTTCGCCACCGCAGTGGCGAAATATAATCAAGTGCGTTTTCTGGCGCGACATGTGCGTGCCAGAAAACACTTCTCGGCCTGTAAACGTGCGGCTGTACGCTGACGGCGTACAGTCCGTGCGATGCAACAGGCCGCAATCCCCTATGTCGGAAAAGGCTTCGCCTTTTTCGACAGGCTAAAAAAGGACGACCGAGAGGTCGTCCTTTTTGTGTCTTAGAATCGTGCGATCCCTGCCCGGCGGGCCTCGTTGGCCACGGCCTGGGCTACTGCATCGGCGGCAGCCCGGTTCAGGGGGGAGGGGAGGATGTAGTCCGGAGAGAGCTCCTCGTCAGACACCATGTCTGCCAGAGCCTGGGCGGCGGCGTGCTTCATCTCCTCGGTGATCTGGACGGCCCCGCAGGACAGGGCCCCCTTGAACAGACCGGGGAAGACCAGCACGTTGTTGATCTGGTTGGGGAAGTCAGACCGGCCGGTGCCCACCACGGCGGCCCCGTGGGCCTTGGCCACGTCGGGCATGATCTCGGGGACGGGATTGGCCATGGAGAGGATGATGGGGTCCTTGGCCATGGTCTCCACCATCTCCCCGGTGACCAGGCCGGGACGGGAGACCCCGATGAACACGTCGGCCCCCGCCAGGGCGTCGGCCAGGGTGCCCTTCCGGCCCTCCCGGTTGGTCCGGGCGGCCAGCTGGGCGTGGTGGTCGGACAGGCCGGGGTCACCGGAGCACAGAATGCCGTCCTTGTCGCAGAGGGTCATGTTGGCAAAGCCCAGGTCCAGCAGGAGCTTGGCGGCGGCCCCGCCGGCGGCGCCGATGCCGTTGATGACGATGCGGACCTCCTCCTTCTTCTTGCCCACCACCTTCAGGGCATTGGTGAGGGCGGCGGTGATGACCACGGCGGTGCCGTGCTGGTCGTCGTGGAAGACGGGGATGTCGCAGACCTCCTTCAGGCGGCGCTCCACTTCAAAGCAGCGGGGGGCGGAGATGTCCTCCAGGTTGATGCCTCCGAAGCTCTTGGAGATGAGGGCGATGGTCTCCACCATCTTGTCCACGTCCTGGGTGTCCACGCAGATGGGGAAGGCGTCCACCCCGGCAAACTCCTTGAAGAGGACGCACTTGCCCTCCATGACGGGCATGCCCGCCAGGGGGCCAATGTTCCCCAGGCCCAGGACGGCGGAGCCGTCGGTGATGACGGCCACCATGTTCTGGCGGCGGGTCAGGGCGAAGGACTTGGCGGGGTCCTTCTGGATCTCCAGGCAGGGGGTGGCCACGCCGGGGGTGTAGGCCAGGGACAGGTCCTTCTGGGTCTGGATGGGGCAGCGAGAGACCACCTCCAGCTTGCCCTTTAATTCGTAGTGTAAAGCCAAAGATTCGGCGTTGATGTCCATGATGTGTTCTCCTTTATACCATTTCTTCCGGGTGGAAGGCCTCGTCAAAGGCCTCAGGGGTAAAGAGGCCCAGCTGGACAGCGGCCTCCTTCAGGGAGATGTTCTCCCTGTGGGCCAGCTTGGCGATCTTGGCCCCATTCTCATAGCCCACGATGGGGGTCAGGGCGGTGACCGTCATGAGGGAGCGGTCCAGGTTTTCCGCCATCTTTTCCCGGTTGGCCGTGAGACCATCCAGGCAGCGGGCGGTGAAGGAGTTCATGCCGTCGGCCAGGAGCCGGACGGACTGGAGGTAGTTCAGGGCCAGCACGGGCATGTAGACGTTCAGCTCAAAGTTGCCCTGGCTGGCGGCGATGCCCATGACGGTGTCGTTGCCCATGACCTGGACGGCTACCATGGTGAGGGCCTCGCACTGGGTGGGGTTGACCTTGCCGGGCATGATGGAGGAGCCGGGCTCGTTTTCGGGAATGAAGATCTCACCCAGGCCGCACCGGGGGCCGGAGGCCAGCCAGCGGACATCGTTGGCGATCTTCATCAGGTTGGCGGCCAGGGCCTTCAGAGCCCCGTGGGAGTAAACCAGGGCGTCGTGGGCGGTGAGGGCGTGGAACTTGTTGGGGGCAGTGCGGAAGGGCAGGCCGGTGAGGTTGGCGGCCTCCTGGGCGGCGGCCTCTCCGAAGCCCTTGGGAGAGTTCAGTCCGGTACCCACGGCGGTGCCCCCCAGGGCCAGCTCGTAGAGACCGTCCAGAGAGCCCAAAATCATGTCACGGGCGTGCTCCACCATGCTCTTCCAGCCGGAGATCTCCTGGCCGAAGGTGATGGGGGTGGCGTCCTGGAGGTGGGTGCGGCCGGTCTTCACGATGTCCCGGTTCTCCTCCTCCAGCCGGGCCAGGCAGGCCAGGATGTTCTCCAGGGCGGGCAGGAGCCGCTCCTGGACGGCGGTCACTGCGGCAATGTGCAGGGCGGTGGGGAAGGTGTCGTTGGAGCTCTGGGACATGTTCACGTGGTCATTGGGGTGGAGGACCTTGGCCCCGGCCAGGTGGTTGCCGTAGTTGGCGATGACCTCGTTGCAGTTCATGTTGGTCTGGGTGCCGCTGCCCGTCTGCCAGACGGCCAGGGGGAAGTGTCCCTCCAGTTTGCCTGCCAGGATGTCCCGGCAGGCGGCCTGGATGAGGGCGAACCGGTCCTGGTCCAGCTTTCCCAGCCGGAGGTTGGCGGCAGCACAGGCCTCCTTCAGAACGGCGAAGGCCCGGATGATCTCCACGGGCATTTTCTCGGTGCCGATGGGGAAGTTTTCAAAGCTTCTCTGGGTCTGGGCCCCCCAATACCGGTCGGCGGGGACGGAGACCTGGCCCATGGTGTCGTGTTCGATACGGAATTCCAATGGAATCGCCTCCATGTATAAAAATAAGAAGGGGCGGCCTTTGGCCGCCCCTTGAAAGATGCAGGTCAGTTACACGTTCAGGTTCATTTTTTCAAACATGTCGTTGAAGGTGCCACAGTTGCGGACCACCACGCCGGCCCGGGCGTCAAAGACCAGGGGCGGGGTGTTGATGAGGATGAGCTTGTGGCCCTGGTAGGCCTTCATCAGGTTGGGGACGGGGAACTCCGCCAGGGCGGAGCCGTCGATGATGAGGACTTCGCAGGATCTCACCGTCTCAATGGCCTTTTGGATCAGGTCCAGGTCATAGGACTCCTCCTCCAGGACGATGGCGGGGCGGATGAAGTCGCCGCACATATCCACCGTGCACTGGGGCACGATGGCGGGGTCGTCGTAGATCTTGAAGAAGTCAAAGTAGTCATCGCACTTGCCGCACCAGGTCCGCATCACCGAGCCGTGGGTCTCGATGACGTTCCGGCTGCCGGCCTCCTGGTGGATGCCGTCGATGTTCACGGTGATAATGGCCTTGAGCTTGCCGGCCTGCTCCAGCTTCACCAGGGACTGGTGGGCGATGCCGGGCTCTGCCTCGATGAGGGGGGCCAGGACCCGCTCCCGGTACCACCGGAAGAAGATGGTGGGGGACCGCTGGACGAAGGACAGGCGGAGCATCTGGCTGGGGGAGAAGCGGAACTTTTTCTTGTAGTCCTCGTCCATTTCCCGGTAGTCGGGGAAACCGGCATCCTTGGAGAAATCCCGGCCGGAGATGAAGACGATGTTGTCGCTCTCGTTGATCCACTTTTCCATGATGGAAAGTTCGACGGACATGGCAAAACTTCCTTTCTTCCTGGGATGAGGTCAGCGGACGATGATCTGGGAGAAGACCTCACCGATGGGCTCGTTGATGGCCAGGTCGGCCTGGCTGTCCATGCTGGTCTTGGACTTGTTGATGAGGACCAGCTTGTTGCCCTTGTAGTAGTTCACCAGACCGGCGGCGGGGTAGACCACCAGGGAGGTGCCGCCGATGATGAGCATATCGGCATTGCGGATGGCGTTCACGGCACCGGAGATCACGTCGGAATCCAGCCCCTCCTCGTAGAGGACCACGTCAGGGCGGACGATGCCCCGGCAGTCCCCATTGTCGCAGTAGGGCAGGATATCGCAGTTTGCGATGTGGGACACGGGGAACTTCTTGCCGCAGCGGGGGCAGTAATTGCGCAGGGTGGAGCCGTGGAGCTCGTAGACCATCTTGCTGCCGGCGGCCTGGTGGAGGCCGTCGATGTTCTGGGTGACCACAGCGGTGAGTTTGCCGGCCTGCTCCAGCTCGGCCAGCTTCCGATGGGCGGGGTTGGGCTTGGCTCCCTCGATGATCATCTTGTCCTTGTAGAACTTATAGAACTCCCCGGGGTTCCGGGCGAAGAAGCTGGCGCTGAGGATGGTCTCGGGAGGATAGTCGTACTTCTGGTTATACAGGCCGTCCACACTGCGGAAGTCAGGGATTCCGGACTCGGTGCTCACGCCTGCACCGCCAAAGAAGACGATGCGCTGGCTCTCGTCGATCCATTTCTGTAAGGTTGCAATTTTCTGATCCATAAATACCTCCTGTTCTATGGGACGGTGGGTGGGACGAAAAAATTATCTGCGAGGATTCGGTCGGTGATCCCGGCGGTTCTGATGGGGGTCGGAGCCTCTCCGGTCATCCCGGGAGGTGGTGCGGCGGTCCCGCTGGTGGTAACGGTCCCGGTTGTCATATCGACGGTCATCCTGGAAGGCCTGACGGGTCTGTTCCCGCCAGCGGCGCTCCTCGGCCTCTCGGCGGCGGATCTCTTCCCGGCGGCGGTCCATTTCCTGGCGTCTGCGGGCTTCCTGCTGGCGGCGCATGGCTTCTTCCTCACGGCGGCGCTCCTCCTGGATGCGTCTGCGCTCCTCCTCTTCCCGTCTGCGGGCCTCCCGCTGGCGGCGGCGTTCTTCCTCCTCCCGCTGGCGGGCCTCCTGACGGCGTCTGCGCTCCTCCTCCTGGATGCGGCGCTGTTCCTGACGGCGGCGCTCCTGCTCCTCCCGGAGTTTGGCCTGCTCTGCCCGACGGACCTCCTGGGCCTGGCGGCGGCGTTCCAGTTCCTCCTGGCGGATGCGGTTCTGCTCCTGGCGTCTCAGGTCACGGGCGTGGTGCTGCTGGTCATACTCCAGCTCCTCCTGGATGCGGCGGGCCTCCGCCTGCTGGCGCTTAAGCTCCTGCTTGGCCTTCCGGGCCTCCTTCTGCTCCTTGGCCTTCTGGATGACCACCCGGCGGATGAAGCCCACCAGGAAAAGGATGGCGGCCAGGATCAGAAGGATCTGGACGAAAAGGTTGCCGAAGACGGCGTTCACACTGTGGACGAAGGCCATGAAGGGGGAGAAGGCCACGTCATTGACGGCCACCATGTCCACCTGGGCATACTCCTGGCCGTCATAGATGACCGACACGGTGCCTAAGCTCTGGCCCACGGAGATGGGGGCGATGGCATTCTTGCTGTCCATGTCCAGGCGCAGGTCCAGCTTGGCCTCGTCGAACTGGCCGGGGATCAGGGTGCGCACGGTTTCTGCGGGATGGACCACCACATGGGAGGAGTCGGCGGAGAATTTCACCGGCATCTCCTCTAGATAGGTGTCGGCATCCAGCAGGGTGGCGGTGGTGAAGTTGTCAAAGCCCCAGTCCAGCAGCTTAGCAGACTGGGTGAACTGCTTGCGGTCAAACTTGTTGGGGCCGATCTCAGGGTTTTCACAGCCCAGGACCACGGAGCACAGGGTGGTGCCCTTTCGGGTGGCGGCGGAGACCAGGCAGTAGCCAGCCTCGTCAGTAGAGCCGGTCTTGATGCCGATGGTGCCCGGGTACACGTAGCCGTAGTACTTAAAACGGGTCAGCAGACCGTTGGTGTTGTACAGGGTGCGCTCGGCGGACTTGTTGGTGGCGGGGACAGTGTAGGTGTCCGTGGAGACGATCTCCCGGAAGGCGGCGTGGGTCATGCCTTCCTTGGCCATGGTGTAGATGTCCTTGGCGGTGGTGTAGTGGTCGTCGTTGTGCAGGCCGTGGGGGTTTACAAAGTGGGTGCCCTCCATGCCCAACTCCTGGGCACGGGTGTTCATGAGTTCCACAAAGGTGGGGATGTCCCCGCTCACTGCCATGGCCAGGATGTTGGCCGCCTCGTTGGCCGAGACCACCATCAGGCAGTACAGCAGGTTCTGGATGGTCATCTCTTCTCCCGCTACGATGTTGGCGGTGGAGGAGTCATCGGTGATGTCTGCGAGGGCGGCGGAATCCACGGTGACCACCGTGTCCATGGAGAGGTCTCCCCGGCTGACCGCTTCAATGGTCAGCAGAGCGGTCATGACCTTGGTGATACTGGCGGGGTAGCGCATCTCGTCGGCATTCACCTCATGGAGGATCTGGTCGGTCTCCATGTCGATGAGGAGGGAGGCGGTGGCCTCCAGGGTGACCGGCTCAATGCCCGGGTACTCCACCGCTGCGGCCCCCGGCAGAAGGGCAGTGGTGAAGAGGGAGAGGGTCAGAAAAAAAGAAAGGGCACGAATTAATGTTTTTTTCATAGGAAACAAGCACATCCCGTGTTATAATATCCAAAGAGGCCCTGTTTGGGGCCTGTGGTAAAAGGTATACTTTAGAAATAAAATTATATCATTTCATGCCGACAGACGCAATGGGGGTGGAGGACAATGACAGGAAAAATTCAGAAAATTTCTGCCTATGAGTGGGTGGTCCTGGCCCTGACCCTCCTCTTTGCAGCGGGCACGCTTTTATGGTTTCAGTTCTCCCGGCCTGAGGCGGGTGTGACTCTGGTGGCGGTCCGTGAGGACCGCCAGGGGACGGCCCCCGCCGAAAAGCCCCAGGCTCCGGGGATGCTGGCCGGAGAGATCCTGGACCTGAACACGGCCAGCCTCTCGGATTTTACCCGCCTGCCGGGGATCGGCGAGACCAAAGCCCAGGCCATCCTCACCTGGCGGGAGACCTACGGCCCCTTCCGGGCGGTGGAGGACCTGCTCAGCGTGGAGGGCATTGGGGAAAAGACATTGGAATCCCTGCGGCCTTATATCGCCGTAATGACCACAACAGAGGAAGGAGGGGACCCGGATGGCACGGATCCTGGTGGTTGACGATGAAAAAGTGATGGTGAAGGGCATCCGCTTCAACCTGGAAAACGAGGGCTACGAGGTGGACGTGGGCTACAACGGCCGGGAGGCTGTGGACAAGGCCCGGGCCACCGACTATGACCTTATCATCCTGGATCTCATGATGCCGGAACTGGACGGACTGGAGGCCTGCATGGAGATCCGCACCTTCTCCACGGTGCCCATCATCATGCTCACCGCCCGCAGCGAGGACAACGACAAGCTCCTGGGCTTTGAGTACGGGGCGGACGACTATATCACCAAACCCTTCAATATCCTGGAGGTAAAGGCCCGGGTAAAAGCCCTCCTCCGCCGGGCTTCCACTGTGCGCAAGCAGGAGGAGGACGGCCGCCTGTCCGGGGGCGGCCTCACCATGGACCCGGCCTCCCGCCGAACCTGGAAGGACGGCCAGCCCGTGGAGCTCACCGCCCGGGAGTTTGACCTGCTGGAGCTTCTCATGAAGAACCCCGGCCGGGTCTACAGCCGGGAACAGCTGCTGAACCTGGTGTGGGGCTATGAATACACCGGGGAGTACCGGACGGTGGATGTCCACATCCGCCGGATCCGGGAGAAGGTGGAGGCCGACCCGGCCAACCCGGAGCGCCTGCGGACCAAGTGGGGCGTGGGCTATTACTTTGACGGAAACGACTGAATCATTTTGACGGAAAGGGGGGAGGAAGATGGCAGCAAAGGGGAAGGGGACCAGAGTTTCCCGGTCTCTGCAGACCCGCATGGCCCTGAGCTATGCGGTCATCATCGTGGCTCTGCTGGTGCTGCTGAACACCTACCCCCTGCTGATGAGCCAGAACCTGATGTTCCGGTCCCAGCAGACCGCCCTTCAGAACCAGGCGGTCCTGGTGACCAACTCCCTGACCACCGCGGACCAGCTCACCCCCGAGGGGGTGGAGGCCGCCATTGCCCCGTTGGATGATCTGGAGGTGGAGCGGATCCTGGTCACCGATGAGGCCGGCCTGGTCCTGTACGACACGGCGGCGGAGTCCATCGCCGGCAAGTTTGCCCTGACAGGGGAAGTGGTGGCCGCCCTGGGGGGCAACGACCACTTCGTCAGCGAGTATGAGGACGGGGTCTTTTCCAGCCGGGCCTCGGCTCCGGTCCTGAACCGCAACACGGTCATCGGTGCGGTCTGCCTGTACGAGTGGGACAGCAGCCAGGGGATGCTCCTGGAGGAACTGCAGCAGAATCTCCACATCATCTCCCTGGTGGTCATCGGGGCAGTGCTGGGGCTGTTTCTCATCTTCTCCCGGATGTTCAGCCGCCGGGTGAGCACCCTTCTGGCCGGTATGCACCGGGTCCGGGAGGGGGAGTACGCCCACCGGGTCACCCTGGAGGGCCAGGATGAGCTGACCCAGCTGGCCGACCAGTTCAACCAGCTCACCGGCCGTCTGGAGACCACCGAGGCCGAGCGCCGTCGGTTCGTCTCCGACGCCTCCCACGAGCTGAAGACCCCTCTGGCCTCCATCCGCCTGCTCACCGACTCCATCCTCCAGGACGAGAACATCGACCGGGAGACCACCCGGGAGTTCGTGGGGGACATCGGCGAGGCTGCCGACCGGCTCATTCACATCAGCCAGGAACTGCTGGAGCTCAACCGCCTGGACGAGGGGCGGGCGGTCCGGCAGGAGGCTGTGGATCTGAACGCCCAGGTGGAAAAGACCTGCCGGATGCTCTCTCCTCTGGCGGAGGAGTCCCGGGTCACCCTGGAGACCCGGCTGGGGGAGGACTGCGTGGTCCGGTGCAGCCCCGAGGGGGTCAACCAGATCCTGCAGAATCTCATGGAGAACGCCATCAAATACAACGTGCCCGACGGCCGGGTGACGGTCACCACCCAGCGGGAGCGGGATGCCGTCCGGCTGGAGGTCACCGACACCGGTGTGGGCATTCCCGAGGCCGACCGAAACCGGATCTTTGAGCGGTTCTACCGGGTGGACAAAGCCCGGTCCCGGGCCGCAGGCGGAACTGGTCTGGGTCTGTCCATCGTTCGGGATACGGTGGGGCTTTACGGGGGCACCATCGCCGTGGCACCAAATGAACCTGGGGGGACCATCTTTACGGTGCGGCTGCCCCTTTGGCTGGAAGAGGAGGGGATGGCATGAAACGAATCCTCACCGCCCTGCTCCTTGCAGTCCTGGTGCTCACCTCGGGCTGTGTGGCCCGGACCCTGGAAGGGGACGGCTATCCGGTGTATTTTCTGGACCAGACAGAGGACGGGACCCAGGCCCTGAAGGCGGAAAGGCGAGGGCTGGATCCGGAAACTGACCCGGTGGAGGGGCTCCTGCAGGCCATCCTGTCAGGACCGGAAAGCGAGACCCTCACCCGGGTGATCCCGGCCAGCGTCAGTCTGCGGGGCTGGACCCTCCAAAACGGTCTGCTGACGGTGGACCTCTCGGGCAGCTACGGGACCCTCTCGGGCATCGACCTGACCCTGGCCGACTACAGCATGGTCCTCACCCTCACCCAGCTGGAGGAGGTGGAAGCCGTGATGATCACCGTGGAGGGACAAGTGCTTCCTTACCGGGATCACCAGCGCCTGACCCCGGAGGACGTCCGGTCGTCCATTTTGCAGGATGAAACCTTGTCAAATGCAAAATAATACCTGCCGTTGTGGATGAAAAAAGGCCACGACGGCAGTTTTATTTCTTACAAAAGGGAGAAAACGTTAAAATACTATTGTGGCGAGTTGAATAATACGCTAAAATGAGTATCACTGAAATAACAGGGAGGACGCCTATGGCTTACACGACCATGACGCCGAAATACCTTGACCTGCAATTCTGGAAGCAGCTGTATGCAGGTTCCCTGCCCCTGGACCACCAGGAGCGGAAGGAGCCTGTCTATCTCATGCCCGGAGAAGAGGACGGGGAGAAGTACATCTACATCCTGCTCACCAAGCACTCCGACTGGGTCTCCCTGTTGGTCTATCTGCTGGCAGGGCGGGGCTACACCCACACCTCCATTGCCCTGGGGGACGACCCGGCCAGCTACTACAGCTTCAATTTTAAGGGCTTCGTAGAGGAATCCCTGGAGAAGCACCACCGGAAGGGTGCCCAGTTCTGCTGCTACCGGTTGGCGGTCTCCCAGGAGGCCTATGAGAAGATCCAGCACCGCCTGCTCTTCTTCCGCCAGCACCGCAAGCGCTTTGAGTACAGCCGGTTGGGGCTTCTGTGTTGCGTGCTGGGCCTGCCCCTGCGCCGGGAACGGAAGTATTTCTGCTCCCAGTTCGTGGCGGAGCTGTTGGAAAAGTCCCAGGCCCTGTCTCTGCCCAGACGATCCACCCTCTTCCAGCCCAACCACTTCGTCTCCCTTCTGGAGTGCAACCCCTCCAGTGTGAAAATTCTTTAAGAGAAATCAAAAATGCGTTCCCGATGAAATCGGGAACGCATTTTTCTTATAATGTCCACTTGGTCTGGTCGGTGTGGAGCAGGTGGTGGGACTTGTGGCCCAGAGGCTCCTCCAGATATTCCTCGTAGAGCTTCCGGACCTGGGTGTTCTCGTGGGAGAACCGGACGGGGTTGGCGGCGTCCAGCTCATACAGACGGGCGCCTCGCTCGGCGGACAGATCCCGGTCGTTGCAAATAGGCTGACCGCCGCCGCCGGCACAACCGCCGGGGCAGGCCATGATCTCCACGAAATCATATTGGGCACGGCCGCTCTTGATGGCCTTGATCAGGTCCCGGGCGTTGCCCAGACCGCTGGCCACAGCCAGGCGGACGGTGGTGCCATTGATATCAAAGGTGGCCTCCCGCCAGCCCTGCTGCCCACGGACCTCCCGGAAGGCGTCCGGGTCGGGGTTCTGGCCGGTGAGAAGGAAGTGGGCGGAGCGGAGGGCGGCCTCCATGACGCCGCCGGTGACGCCGAAGATGACGGCTGCGCCGGTGCCCTCCCCCAGGGGGGAGTCGAAGTCTTCCTCGGGCAGGGCCTTCACGTTCACCTGGAAGGCCCGGAGCATCCGGTTCAGTTCCCGGGTGGTGAGGACCACGTCCACGTCCTTGTCCGAAGCGTCGTTGACCTCGGGTACGTCGCTCTCGTACTTCTTGGCAGTGCAGGGCATGATGGACACGCAGAAGATGTCCTTGGGCTCCACGCCGATCTTTTCGGCAAAGTAGCTCTTGGTGACGGCGCCGAACATCTGCTGGGGGCTCTTGGCGGTGGACAGATGGGGGACCAGCTCGGGATACTCCATCTTCAGGAACCGGACCCAGCCGGGGCAGCAGGAGGTGAACATGGGCATGGGATGCTCTCCGGGCTGGGTCATCCGCTGGAGGAACTCACTGCCCTCCTCCATGATGGTCAGGTCGGCGGAGAAGTTGGTGTCGAAGACGTAGTCAGCCCCCAGGGCACGGATGGCGGCGGCCATGCGCTTCTCGGTGGCCTCTTCGGGGGACAGATTCAGGCCGTCGCCCCAGGCGGCACGGACGGCAGGGGCCACCTGGAAGACCACGGTCTTGGTGGGGTCGTCCAGGGCGGCGAAGACCTTCTCGGTGTCGTCCCGCTCCCGCAGGGCGCCCACGGGGCAGTGGGCGGCGCACTGGCCGCAGAGGGCGCAGTTCACCTGGTCCATGGGCAGGCCGCCCCGGACACGGATGGCGGTATGGGCACCGGAGCCGGTGACCTCCCAGACGCCCAGGGACTGGACCCGCTCACAGACCGACACGCACCGCAGGCACTTGATACACTTGGTGTTGTCCCGGAGAATGGGGATCTGGGGGTCCCAGGGCTTTACGATGGCACTCTGGGTGAAGGGGATGTGCTGGATGTTCATGTCCTTGGACAGGGTCTGCAGGGTGCAGTTGCCGCTGCGGACGCAGGTGACGCAGTGGTCCACATGCTGGGACAGAATGAACTCCAGGTTGGTCTTGCGGGTGATGCGCACCCGCTCGGTGTTGGTCCGGACCACCATGCCGTTTTCGGCCAGGGTGTTGCAGGCGGTGGCCAGCTTGCTGACCCCTTCCACTTCCACGGCACAGATGCGGCAGGAGGCCACCTCGTTGACCTCCCGCAGGTAGCAGAGGGTGGGGATGTTGATGTTGGCCTGGCGGGCGGCGTCCAGAATGGTGGTGCCCTCGGGCACGGTGACGGTCTTTTTGTCGATGGTCAGTGTTACCATGTGGTCTTTCTCCCTCCCTTGAAGCCGGCGTGGCCGTAGTGGTCGCAGCGCAGGCAGCGGCTGCACTCCTGGGCCATCTCCTGCTCGGACATGCAGTTTTCCATGAGTTCAAAGTCGTTCTTCCGCCAGTTGGCCTCACGCTCGGTCAGGTCGATGCGGCCGGTGGCCTGCTTCAGGCGGAAGGGGGCAGGGGGGATCTCCAGGTTGGCGGAGATGTCGGTGTGGCAGCCCAGGTATTCGTCGATACTGGCGGCGGCCACCTTGCCGGCCTCGATGGCCAGGATGACGGTGGCGGGACCGGAGACACAGTCACCGCCGGAGAAGACTCCCTCCATGCCGGGGACGCTGCCGTCGGGACCGGCCACCAGGGTGCCCCGCTTCACGGGGACACCGGCCTGGACAAAGGGCTCGGCATCCACCCGCTGGCCCACGGCCATGAGGATCACGTCGCAGGGGATGAACTCCTCGGACTGGTCGGCGTTTCGGGGGGCGGGACGGCCGCCCTTCACCTCGCCGATGACCTGGGGCTGGACCACCAGAGCGGCCACCCGGCCGTCCTCGTGGGTCTCGATGCGGACGGGGGCCTTCAGGGGCAGGATCTCACAGCCCTCGGCCATGGCGCCCTCCACCTCTTCGGGCAGGGCGGTCATGTCGGAGATGCGGCGGCGGTAGACACACTTGACGGACTCCGCACCCAGGCGGACGGCGGTGCGGGTGGCGTCCATGGCCACGTTGCCGCCGCCCACGATGACCACCCGCTTGCCGGTGAAGTCGGGCTTGGCCTTGCGGATGGTGGTGTCCAGCAGCTCAATGGCGGACAGGACCCCCTCGGCCTCCTCCCCGGGGATGCCCAGGGTCTTGTGGAGGGCGGCGCCGATGGCCAGGTAGACGCAGTCATAGTCCCGGCGCAGGTCCTCCAGCTGAACGTCCTGGCCCACGGTGCAGTTGAGCTTCACATCCACGCCGGTGGAGAGGATGCACTCGATGTCGGGGTCCAGATAGGAGCCGGGGAGGCGGTAGCTGGGGATGCCGTAGCGGAGCATGCCGCCCAGCTTGGGCTTCTGCTCAAAGACGGTGCACTTGTGGCCCATGAGGGAGAGGAAGTAGGCGGCGGTGAGGCCGGAGGGGCCGCCGCCCACGATGGCGATGCGCTTGCCGGTGGCGGGAGCGCAGGGAGGGGCAGGAACTTCCCCGGCGTGGTCCACGGCGAAGCGCTTGATGCCCCGGATGTTCAGGGGAGCGTCCACGATGGAGCGGCGGCAGTGGGTCTCGCAGGGGTGCTCGCAGATGAGGCCGCACACCGAGGGGAAGGGGTTGTCCTTCCGGATCAGGCGGATGGCGTCGGCGTAGCGCTCCTCACCCACCAGGGAAATGTAGCCGGGGACGTCCACATGGGCGGGGCAGAGCTCTACGCAGGGGACGCTCTTGAAGTTGGCGGTGCAGCCGCCGTGGGTGGCGTGGGCCATGTAGTCGTCGTGGAAGGCCACGTAGCCGTCCAGGACCATCTGGGCGGCCTCAAATCCAATGGCGCAGTCGGCGCTGTCCACGATGGTCTGGGCGGAGCGGAGGATGACATCCAGGTCGGCTTCGGAGCCCTGTCCCTCCAGCAGTCGGTCCAGCAGGTCGGCCAGTCGGTCCAGGCCGATGCGGCAGGGGACACATTTGCCGCAGCTCTGGGCCAGACACAGCTTCAGAAAGGCGCTGGTCAGCTCCACGGGGCAGGTACCGCAGGGGGCGGAGGAAATGCGCCGTTCCATGTCGGCGTACAGATCATCCACCGTGCGCTGGGCGTTCTCCCAGGGGGTGATACTAAGCCTGCTCAAATTCAATTTCTCCCTTCGTTGCATTCCGGGGGAGAAGCCCCCTGGAACGATAAAAATCTCTTATTGAAATACCAAATGGATTATAGTGGCATACATATGGAAAAGCAATGGATGAGCAATGGATAAGGATATACGGATTTGTAATAGGGGTAGTTGAAAAACTTACGGGGGTGCTGGCGGGAAAAGCTGAAAAAAGAGGGATTGACCGAATCCGAGGAAAGCAGTATAATTTGTTATTCGCATAAAAATGGCGGTTTTACCGCCCATTCAAGATAGACCAAGGAGGCTTGTTGACTATGAGCAACTACAAGAGAGGCACCGACTGCCTGCACGCCGGCTACGTTCCCGAGAGCGGCGAACCCAGAAACATCCCCATCGTTCAGAGCACCACCTTCCGCTACGGCACCAGCGAGGCCATGGGCAAGCTCTTCGACCTGGAGGCCGAGGGCTACTTCTACACCCGTCTGCAGAACCCCACCTCCGACCGTGTGGCAGCCAAGATCTGCGCCCTGGAGGGAGGCACCGCAGCCATGCTGACCTCTTCCGGCCAGGCCGCTTCCTTCTTTGCCGTGTTCAACATCTGCTCCGCCGGTGACCATGTGGTCTCCTCCGCAGCCATCTACGGCGGCACCTTCAACCTCTTCTCCGTGACCATGCGCCGCATGGGCATCGAGTTCACCTTTGTGGATCCCAACTGCTCTGAGGAAGAGCTGAACGCCGCCTTCAAGCCCAACACCAAGGCAGTCTTCGGCGAGACCATCGCCAACCCCGCCCTGACCGTGCTGGACATCGAGAAGTTCGCCAAGGCAGCCCATGCCCACGGCGTGCCCCTCATCATCGACAACACCTTCCCCACCCCCATCAACTGCCGTCCCTTCGAGTGGGGTGCTGACATCGTCACCCACTCCACCACCAAGTACATGGACGGCCACGCCAACCAGGTGGGCGGCGCCATTGTGGACAGCGGCAACTTCGACTGGACCAAGTACCCCGACAAGTACCCCGGCCTGTGCACCCCCGACGAGAGCTACCACGGCGTGACCTACACCGAGCGGTTCGGCCTGGGTGGCGCCTTCATCACCAAGGCAACCGCACAGCTCATGCGTGACTTTGGCTGCTCCCCCGCTCCCATGAACGCCTACCTGCTGAACGTGGGCCTGGAGACCCTCCACCTGCGCATGCCCCAGCACTGCGCCAACGCCCTGGCTGTGGCACAGTTCGTGAAGGATCATCCCAAGGTTGCCTGGGTCACCTGCCCCAGCCTGGAGGGGGACAAGAACTACGAGCTGGCCCAGAAGTACATGCCCAACGGCACCTGCGGCGTGGTCACCTTCGGCATCAAGGGCGGCCGCAAGGCAGCTGAGACCTTCATGGCCGGCCTGAAGCTGGCCTCCATCGCCACCCACGTGGCCGACGCCAAGACCTGCGTCCTCCACCCCGCCTCCGCCACCCACCGCCAGATGTCCGACGCTGAGCTGGAAGCCTGCGGTGTGTTCCCCGACCTGATCCGTCTGTCCGTGGGCATCGAGGATGCCGCTGACATCATCGCTGACCTGGAGCAGGCCCTGGAGAACGTCTGATGCTCAAGGACCTTGCCGGCAAGATGACCCCCCGGAAGGGTCTGGCCTGCGTGTTTGTGGCCGCCCTGCTCATGAGTATCGGCGGCCTGTGCATCAAGGTAATCCCCTGGCATCCCATGGCCATCAACTCCTTCCGGAGCATCATCTCCTCCAGCATCATCTTCCTCTTTGCCAAGCTCACCGGCCACAAACTGAAGATGACCCCCGGCGTGGCCATCGGCGCTTTTGCCATGTGTGTGACCACCATCCTGTATGTGTCGGCCAACAAGCTCACCACGGCGGGCAACACCATCCTGCTGCAGTTCTCTGCCCCGGTGTTCGTCATCCTCTTCATGTGGCTGTGCTTCCATGAAAAGCCCAAGAAGCTGGATATCATCACCTGTGTCATCGTCTTCGGCGGCATTGCCTGCTTCTTCCTGGACAGCCTGGGCAACGGCAGTCTCCTGGGAGACTCCCTGGCCCTCCTGTCCGGCGTGGGCTATGCCTGGATCTTCATGATGAACAAGATCCCCGGGGGCGACTCGGTCTTCGCCTGCGCTCTGGGTCAGGCCATGGGTGCGGTGATCGGCCTGCCCTGGCTGGTGAAGGAGACCCAGTTTGACGGCCAGACCCTCTTTGCCGCCATCTGCCTGGGCGTCTTTGCCCTGGGCATTGCCTACTCTCTCATCTCCTGGGGCACCAAGTATGCCCCGCCCGTGTCCTGCTGCCTGGTGACCGGCATCGAGCCCATCCTGAACCCCGTCCTGGTGGCCGTTGCCATTGGGGAGGTCCTCACCCCCCTGTCCCTGCTGGGGGGCGCCATCGTCTTTGTCACCGTCATGGTGTATAATGTCCTGGGGGCCCGGGCCGAGGCCAGAGAGGCTGCCGGAGCTGCCCAATCATAAGAGAAAGGAAGGTCGTCCATGTCCTCTCGTAAGGGCCTTCTGTTTGTGTTTATCGCCGCCATCCTTTTCAGCATCGGCGGCCTGTGTGTCAAGGTGATCCCCTGGAACGCCATGGCCATCAACTCCTTCCGGAGCATCGTCTCGGTGATCCTGCTGCTGATTTTCGCCAAGGTCACCGGCCGGAAGTTCAAGCTCACCCCCGGCGTCCTGATCGGCGCCGTGTCCATGTGTGGGGTCACCACCCTCTACGCCATGGCCAACAAGCTCACCACGGCGGCCAACACCATCCTCCTCCAGTTCACCGCCCCGGTCTTTGTGATCCTGGTCATGTGGCTGGTCTTCAAGGAGCGGCCCAAGCGGCTGGATGTGATCACCTGCATCGCCGTCTTCGGCGGCGTGGCCTGCTTCTTCCTGGACAGCCTGGGCAGCGGCAGCTTTGTGGGCGACGTGCTGGCCGTGCTCTCCGGCGTGTGCTATGCGGGTGTGTTCATGATGAACAAGTTCCCCGGGGGAGACCCCCTCTTTGCCACCATTCTGGGCCAGGTGATGGGCGCCGTCATCGGCTTCCCCTGGCTCATTCAGGAGACCGTCTTCACCGGCACGGCCCTGGCCGCCGCCCTGGCCCTGGGCATCTTCCAGCTGGGTGTGGCCTACATGTTCTTCACCACGGGCATCCGCTACGCCTCCCCCATTGCCGCCTCTCTGGTGGCCGGCATCGAGCCCATCCTGAACCCCGTCCTGGTGGCGGTGGTCCTGGGGGAAATGATCACCCCTCTGTCCCTGGTGGGCGGCGTCATCGTCTTTGTCTCCATCATGGCCTATAACATCGTGGGGGCGAAAATGGACAAAAAGAAAGCCCAGGCCGAGGCCGGGGCGTAAAGGAGAAACCTCCATGCTGAACATCATCTATCAGGACGAGTCCATCGTCGTCTGCGAAAAGCCCTTCCGGGTCCTGTCCACCGACGAGCCCGGGGGCATGCCCGACCTGATCCGGGAGGCCATCGGCCAGCCCGAGGCCAAGGTCCGCACCGTCCACCGCCTGGACCAGGTGGTGGGGGGCATCATGGTCTACGCTCTCACCGGCCCCGCCGCCTCGGAGCTCTCCCGGCAGATCCGGGAGGACTCCTTCCTGAAGGAGTACCAGGCGGTGGTCCACTGGCGGCCCCAGTACGACGAGGGGACCTACATTGACCTCTTGGGCCGGAACGAAAAGACCCGGAAGACCTACGTGGCCAAGTACCCGGGCAAGGGCATCCAGCAGGCCGTCCTCCACTACAGGCTCCTGGACAACAAGGAGGGCTTCTCCCTGGTGGAGATCCGCCTGGAGACCGGCCGGACCCATCAGATCCGGGCCCAGTTCTCCTCCCGGAACATGCCCCTGGCGGGCGACCGGAAGTACAGCCGGTATCCCGATCCCCAGGAGTGGCAGATCGCCCTGTGGTCCAGCCACCTGAAGTTCACCCACCCCGACACCGGGGAGGAGATGGACTTCCGCCTGGATCCCCCCAACACTGCACCTTGGACTATGTTCAAATAATGACCCAAAGACCCGTGGAAAAGAAAACTTTTCCACGGGTCTTTTTTGTCTGGTCGTTTATACTAGGAAAGAAGGAAAACGACTTCTTGACTTGTGCCGCACCTGCGGCGGAATGGGAGATGAATCGAAATGATGAGTATGAAACTGATGGATCGACTGGCCCTGGCTGTTCTGGTCATCGGCGGTCTGAACTGGGGGGGCGTGGGTCTCTTCGGTATGGACCTGGTGGCTGCCCTCTTCGGTGGCTCCGATTCCATCCTCAGCCGGGTGGTCTATGTGCTGGTGGCGGTCTCTGCCCTGTGGTGCATCACCCTCTTCTTCCGGGAGGAGACCCGCACGGACAGCGCCAGAGGCACAGCATAAAAGAACTCCCTTGCCGAACGGCAAGGGAGTTCTTTTATGCACTTCAGTCGATGGTTTTGATGATCCGGGCTGGATTGCCGCCCACCACGGTATTGGGCGGTACGTCCTTGGTGACCACCGCCCCGGCGGCCACGATGGCCCCGTCACCGATGGTGACCCCGGGCAGGATGGTGGCGCTGGAGCCGACCCACACATTGCTGCCGATGACGATGGGGGAGGGGTAGGCTGTCCGCCGCCTGGCCGGGTCAAAGTCATGGTTTACCGTGGCCAGGACCACGTTGCTGCCGAAGAGGGTGTCGTCCCCGATGGTGATCCCTCCCTGGTCGCCAAAGTGACAGCCGGTGTTGAGAAAGACCCCCTTGCCCACGGTGATATTCCTGCCCAGGTTGGCATAGAAGGGCGGGAAGAGCCGGAACCCCTCCGGGGTGGGTTTGCCGGTGAGTTGGGCGAAGAGGTCAGCGATCTCCTCCTGGGTGTGGTAGCTGCTGTTGAGCTCTGCCGTCAGGCGGAGGGTCTCCTCGGTGAGGTCGTGCATAAAGTGGTGCAGCTCCCCGCCGGGGGTGATGGGCTCACCGGCCTTCAGCCGGTCCAGATATGCCTGCTGATCCATGGGGCACCTCCTGGGGTGTGTCGGGTCATTCAAGAGCCTCCGGGCCAAAACCGTGGGGCAGAAGCTGACGGAGGGTGTATTTTACAAACTCGTGGTCCTTGTTGCCCACCAGGACCTCCAGGTCCGGGGCAAACTCATAGAGCATCTGCCGGCAGGAGCCGCAGGGCCAGCAGTAGTCAGGGCCGTTGCCTACCACGGCGATCCGCTTGAATGTCCGGCAGCCCTCGCTGACCGCCTTCACCAGGGCGGTTCGCTCGGCGCAGATGCAGGAGCCGTAGGCGGCGTTCTCTACATTGCAGCCGGTGTAGACGGTGCCGTCCGTCCCTTCCAGGGCGGCCCCCACGGGGAAGTTGGAATAGGGGATATAGGCCTTGTCCAGCATGGTGAAGGCCAGCTCCACCAGGTCTTTGTCGGTCATGTAAGTCGCCTCCTTATCTGAATTTGGCTCCCTCGTCAGAGGGATGCTGAGAGGGCTGAAAGCCCTGCTTCATTGGATATGAATGTGGGTGTTGATGTGTTCGGCGCAGTAGCAGTAGTAGCCGTTGCACCGGGAGCAGTACCGGAACTCCATCTGGGGGTGGGACACGTCGGTCTTGCCGCAGACGGCGCAGCGGTGGAGGTAGTTCTCCTTGGTCTGGGTCTTGGCGTTGTTGAAGTTGACCACCTTGGGGCCGCCGTACTGCCGGTGGTTGGGCCGCTGGGCGGACTTCCACTGGGCCTGTCGCTTAGCGGTGGAGAACAGGTTGCCGATGTCAGAGGCGAAGAAGAGCAGGTAGTTCAGCACGGCCACGATGGGGACCAGAGCCAGCAAGAGCTGACCGTGAGCCAGGTACTGGATCACAGCCAGGGCGAAGTAGGCGGCGTCAAACCAGGCCAGCCACTTGGCCTTGACGGGGATGATGAAGAAGAGCAGGAACTGCAGGTCGGGGTACAGGGTGGCAAAGGCGAAGAACATGGACATGTTTACATAGTACATGGAGGCTCCGCCCACCAGGAAGCCGATGAGGATGTTCAGCAGAACGCCGAAGAAGTAAAAGACGGTGAACTTGTTGCTCCCCCACTCCCGCTCCAGGGCGGTGCCGATGAAGTAGTAGAAGTAGAGGGTGAGGGCAAAGAAGAAGAGCCCCTGTCCGCTGTAGGGCACGAAGATGAAGGTGACCAGACGCCAGATCTGGCCGGAGAGAATGGCGGATGCGTTGAAGCTGAACAGGCTGGAACCCAGGGCGCCGCCCCCCATGCTGAACATATCCAGCAGGTAGATGAGCACGTTGCCGATGACGATGTAGCGCATGAGCCCGGGGATACTCAGCTTAGGATGCTTGTAGCAGAAACGATCCAGCCACTGTTGAATGGCACGCAAAGAGATGACCTCCTTCAAAGGGATAAAGATACGAGTATCATTTTACCCGCTTTCCGGCGGGAAGTCTAGAAGAATCTGTGAACATTTCCAATTCTTTGCCCCAGGGCCGAAAATGGTGACTTTTTGCTTGCTTTTTGCGGGGTACAGACGTATAATAAACTGTAATTTTTATAAGAGCGCATTATCAAGAGTGGGCGAGAGAGTTAGCTCCATGACCCCACACCAACCTGCCTGTCCGGGCAAGGTGGTTCCGCTAACAGCGATAAGGGAGCGCCGCTGCGTACGTCAGGGCTTCCTTCGGGAGCTCTTTTTTCATGTCTATCAACCAAAGAAGAGGAAAACGAACTATGAGCATTGTCAAAGATATGTCCCTGGCCGAGTCCGGCCGCAGAAAGATCCACTGGGTCCGGGACCATATGCCTGCCCTGTCCCAGATCGAGGCCCGTTTCATCAAGGAGCAGCCCTTCAAGGGTCTGCGTGTGGCGGTCTCCGTCCACCTGGAAGCCAAGACCGCCAACCTGGGCTATGTCCTGTCCCAGGGCGGTGCTGAGGTCTACCTGACCGGTTCCAACCCCCTGTCCACCCAGGACGACGTGGCCGCCGGCCTGGCCTCCATGGGTGTGGAGACCTTTGGCATCTATGGTGCATCCGCCGAGGAGTATGAGCAGCACCTGACCGAGACCCTCAAGTGCCACCCCCATATCGTCATCGACGACGGCGGCGACCTCATCGACCTGCTGGGGGGCAAGTGCAAGGAGTATGCCGACTGCCTTATCGGCGGCTGTGAGGAGACCACCACCGGCATCCTCCGCCTGAAGGCCCGGGAAAAGGACGGCATCCTGCCCTGTCCCATGATGGCCGTCAACGACGCCAAGGCCAAGCACTACTATGACAACAAGTACGGCACCGGCCAGTCCTCCTGGGACGGCATCATGCACACCACCAACCTGGTGGTGGCCGGCAAGACCGTCGTGGTGGCCGGCTACGGCTGGTGCGGCAAGGGTGTGGCCATGCGTGCTGCCGGCATGGGCGCCAACGTGATCGTCACCGAGATCGACCCCTTCAAGGCGCTGGACGCCACCATGAACGGCTTCCGGGTGATGACCATGGATGAGGCCGCCCCCCTGGGCGATATCTTCGTTACCGTCACCGGCTGCAAGGATGTCATCGTCCCCCGCCACTTCGAGACCATGAAGCACAACGTCCTGCTGGCCAATGCCGGCCACTTCGACTGCGAGATCGCCGTGGCAGAGCTCCGGGAGATGTCCGTGAAGCAGGAGCTCCGCCGGGAGAATATCATCGGCTACACCCTGGAAAACGGCAACACCCTGAATGTCCTGGCCGAAGGCCGCCTGGTGAACCTGGCCGCCGGCAACGGCCACCCCGCCGAGATCATGGACATGTCCTTTGCTGTCCAGGCTCTGGCCGCCGAGTGGCTGACCAAGCAGACCGGCCTGGAGAAGAAGGTCTACGCCATCCCCGCGTCCATCGACGACGAGATCGGCAAGGCCAAGCTGGCCGCTCTGGGTCTGTCCATTGACGTTCTGACCCCCGAGCAGGAGGCCTATCTGAATTCCTGGTCCGTTTAAGAACTCGCGGACCCGCTGCAAACCAATCTATTACTACTACATGGAGGATACATATATGAGACGTTTCTTTACTTCTGAGTCCGTCACCGAAGGACATCCCGATAAGATCTGCGACCAGGTCTCCGACGCCGTTCTGGACGCCATCCTGGAGCAGGACCCCACCGGCCGTGTGGCCTGTGAGACCACCGCTTCCACCGGTCTGCTGCACATCATGGGCGAGATCAGCACCAACTGCTACGTGGACATCCCCAAGATCGCCCGTGAGGTGGTCCGTGAGATCGGCTACGACCGTGCCAAGTACGGCTTTGACTGCGACACCTGCGGCATCATCACCAACATCGACGAGCAGTCCGCCGACATCGCCATGGGCGTGGACAAGTCCCTGGAGACCCGTGACGACGCCGAGGCTGAGCTGGACAACGGTGCCGGCGACCAGGGCATGATGTTCGGCTACGCCTGCGACGAGACCCCTGAACTGATGCCTCTGGCCATCTCTCTGGCCCAGAAGATGGCCAAGCGCCTGACCGAGGTGCGCAAGCAGGGCCTGGTGAACTATCTGCGTCCCGACGGCAAGACCCAGGTCAC
>JAFSFC010000004.1 GCA_017435425.1 Ruminiclostridium sp.
ATCTATTAAAAACCTCCTTGTTCCCCTTTGTGATGCGGTCGCCAAACCACCACAAGCGTAACATCGAGGTTTTTATTTTGCCAAGGCTTTTTATCCACCCCTGGTAGAACCAGGGGTTTTCTCTAGCCTAAAGGCGCTAAGAAAAAAGAGCTGCCGCAGAAGCGACAGCTCTTTTTGATCAAAGGTTAGGGGCGTAAATACTGGCCGCCGTCCACGTCGATGTTGCGGCCGGTAATGAACTTGGCCTGGGGGCTGCACAGGAAGAGGCAGGTGCCGCCCACGTGCTCCTCTGCATCAGCAAAAGCCCGCATGGGGGTGCCGGCCATGACGGCTGCCGCCTCCTCGGGGTGGATGGCTGCCCACTCCTTCAGGGCATCGGATGCCACAGAGGGGCAGATGGTGTTGGTGTTGATGCCGTGGATGCTCCACTCGGTGGCGGCCACACGGGTCAGGCCGCGGATGGCCTCCTTACCGGCGGCATAGGAAGCGAAGCCCTGGAGGCCGGCCACACCGGCGGCGGAGCCCATGTTGACGATGGAGCCCTTGGTCTCCTTCAGGTAGGGGAAGCAGGCCTTCATGTAGTAGAAGGTGGCGTACAGGCCAGTGCTCAGAGCCAGGTCGAAGGTCTCCTTGGTCTGGTCTTCCAGCGCGGTGCCGTGGACCTCTGCCTGGGCGTTATTGATGAGGAAGTCCACTTTGCCGTACTTTTCTACCACCCAGGCCACCACTTCCTTGACCCGCTCCTCGTTGGCGCCGTCGGCCACCAGATAGTGGATGTCTGCCTGGACCTCTGCCCGGAGCCGCTCGCAGGTCTCCTTCAGGGGAGCCTCGGTACGGCCGGTGATGATCACGCTGGCGCCGCTCTTGGCAAAGGCATTGGTGATGCCCACGCCCATGCCCCGGCCGCCGCCGGTGATGATGACAACTTTACCGTGATAATCGTATCCCATAGTGTTACCTCCTGTTCGTTGTTGTTGATTCATTTGTCCAGTTTTCAACTGGTTTATTCCATGATATCATATTCTGCCTGTCAAGACAAGTCAGCTTTCAGACTTTCGGCCAGCTGGGAGGTCCAGGTCTCCAGAGGGATAAAATCCCCGTCCTGGGCAAAGGTGACCCGCAGGACCTTGTTCCCCTCCTGAAGGATGACCTTCTCCTCCTGGTCGTAGATCACGGCATAGTCCAAGCCCAGTTCGGGCAGAGGTTCCGCCTGATAGAGGAACTCCTTTTCCTGCTCATACCACAGCTCTTCCGCCAGTTCTCTGGCCATGGCCGGGTTCAGGGTCTCGTAATAGTCCACCCAGTAGTAGATCCCCCGGATGTGTTCCATCTCACAGTTCTCCCACCACTCGATATGAACGGGGATGAGAAGGCTGTTAACCTCACAGTACATACCGTCCAGGTTCTCCAGCTCCCATCCCTGGGCCATCTCTGCCAGCACCGGGAAGGGCGGGTCGCCGGGGTAGTCCTCCAGGAGTTCATAGTCCTTCCCCTGCAGAAAAGGCAGGAAGGGACTGCCCAAAGTCCAGGCCACCAGGAAGACCATCAGGATGACCTTCACCGCACGGTTCCGGAGCGCACCGGATTTCCAGTCCTTTTTGTGGTCGAACCGCTCCCCGCTGTCCAGCTTCCGCCGGAGGCGAATCAAATGGAAGATATGGATGACTCGCTCAGCCACCAGCACGAAGCCTGCGGCCAAGAGCACCACCTGTGCCCACAGAAATTCATTGAGGGCCAGGAGGGGCGTTCCCCAGCCGGAAATGGCGTACAGGAAGAGAGGGACCACCACACAGATCATCAGCAGCCAGAAGGGCAGGTCCCGCCACTCCCATTGGATCATCCGGGAAATATCCTCGGGTCGGATCCGGGGCTCCACCCGGAATCCCCCCTGGTACTGGTCGTCGGCCCGGAAGATATAACAGTGACTGTGACGGGTCACGTAGACCCAGCCCTGGTCCCGGTAGCGGTCCAGGATGATCTGGGGCGGGTCCTCAGGCAGTTTGTCCGTGTGCCTGCCAAAGAAGGCTCCCACCGTGGGCTCTCCCCGACCGGGAATCAGGCGATAGGGGACCTCTGCGGGCGCACCCTTGGTAAAGTGCCAGCTCCGTCGGCCGATCTCTTTCAGGTAGTGCCCCTCTCGGGCCAGGTCGGACAGCCAGCTCTCCATGGCCTCCAGGTCGCAGCTGGAGCAGGGCGGAATGTGCCGGATGATGGTGGTCTCGCTCATACCTTCTCCCCCTTTCGCCAGAGTTTACTAAGTATCGAAACTATTATACATTATATTCCCTAGTATGGCAATAGCAAACAGAAAAACCGCCTCTGTCGAGGCGGTTTTCGTCAGTTCGTATTCTTCTTATCCGGCAGCTGGGCCAGGATGATGGCGCCGAACATGAGGACGCAGCCCATGATCTCCCGGGGAGACATGCTCTGGCCCAGGATGATCCAGCCAGCCAAGACGGCAATGACAGATTCCAGGCTCAGCACCAGGCTGGCGATGGTGGGGTTGACCCCCTTCTGGCCGATGATCTGCAGGGTGTAGGCCACGCCGGAGGACATGACGCCGCAGTACAGCACGGGGATCCAGGATAGCAGGATATCCTGGACCGCAGGGACACCCTCCACGAAAAGCATAGCCACCGTGGACAGGACGGCCGCCGTGAAGAACTGGATGCAGGACATCTGCACCCCGTCCACCTTGGGGCTGAAATAGTCGATGACCAGGATGTGGCCGGAGAAGCAGAAGGCGCAGATGAGGATGAGGAAGTCGCCCCACTGGAGGCTGAAGGAGCCGGTCATACACAGCAGATACAGGCCGGCAATGGCAATGACCACACTGACCCACAGCTTGAGACCCACCTTCTTGTGGAAAAAGATGCCCAGGAGGGGGACGATGACGATGTACAGGGCGGTGATGAAGCCCGCCTTGCCCACGGTGGTGTACTGGATGCCCACCTGCTGGAACAGGGAGGCCACACCCAGGGCGATGCCGCAGCAGATGCCGCCGAGGATGAGGGTCTTGCGGTTGGCTCTCTCGGTCCGGCGCTGCTCTTCACTCTTGCGGCTGTTGAAAAACAGGATCACCGGGATCAGGGCAATGCCGCCCACATAGGAGCGGACGGCATTGAAGGTAAAGGGTCCGATATGGTCCATGCCCACGGACTGGGCCACGAAGGCCGTGCCCCAGATGAGGGCGGTCAGAAACAAAATAAAGAGGTTCTTCGGGGGAAGGCTTTTCATTGCGGGGTCTCTCTCTTTTCTTTGATCTTACGTTACTTCTTGGAGATGATCTCCTTCTCATTTTTATAGATGTGGTGGGGAGGGATGGTCCCACGAACACTGGAAGTGGGATAGACATTGCTGTGGGGGCCCACCACGGTGCCGGGGTTCAGGACGCTGTTGCAGCCGACCTCCACGTAGTCCCCCAGGATGGCGCCCACCTTTTTCCGCTGGGTGGGCATGGACTCCTCCCCTTCCCGTATGACCACCAGGGTCTTGTCACTCTTGACGTTGGAGGTGATGGAACCGGCACCCATGTGGGCGTGGCTGCCCAGGATGGAGTCACCCACGTAATTATAGTGGGGGGTCTGGACGTAGTCGAAGAGGACCACGTTCTTCAGCTCCACGGAGTTGCCCACCACGGCCTTCTTGCCCACGATGGCACTACCCCGGATGAAGGCACAGTGACGGATCTCGGCACCATGGTCAATGATGCAGGGGCCACCGATATAAGCAGAGGGAAAGACCTTGGCATCCTTGGCGATCCAAACGTCCTCAGAGGGGTGGTCGTACTCTTCCAGGGACAGGGTGGCACCCAGCTTCAGGATATAGTCACTGATCTCGCCCAGGACCTCCCAGGCGTAGGTCTTGCCTTCAAACAGGTCGGCAGCGATGGTATCGTTCAGGTCGAACAGATCGGAAATCTTCAGCATTACTTCTTCACCTCAATGACCAGGCCGCGCTCTTCCATCACGGCGATGACTGCGTCCACGTTTTCCTCGCACATCTCGTGGGTGGGAGCTTCCACCATGACACGCAGGACGGGCTCGGTGCCGCTCTTGCGCAGGAGGATACGTCCCTGGTCGCCCAGGCGCTCGGATACCTCACGGACAGCACTCTGGACGGCAAAGTCCTTCAGAGCACGCTCCTTGTCCTGGACACGGACATTCTTCAGGACCTGAGGATAGATCTCCAGATCCTGGGTGAGCTTGGACAGGGGCATCTTGCGGCTCAGGACGGCCTGCATCACCTTAATGGCGGTGAGGATGCCGTCGCCGGTGTTGGCGTACTTGCCAAAGATGATGTGACCAGACTGCTCGCCGCCCAGGAGGTGGCCGTTGGCCCGCATGTTCTCGTAGACGTACTTGTCGCCCACGTCGGTCTTTTCGTAGTTGATGCCGCAGGCGTCAAAGGCCTTGTACAGGCCAAAGTTGGACATGATGGTGGTGACCACGGTGTTGTTCTCCAGCTTGTCACGGTCCTTCATGTGGCGGCCGTAGATGAACAGGATGCCGTCGCCGTCCACCAGGTTGCCCTTCTCGTCCACGGCCAGGCAGCGGTCGGCGTCGCCGTCAAAGGCAAAGCCGATGTCCATCTTGTTCTCGATCACGTACTTCTGCAGGCCCTCAATGTGGGTGGAGCCGCAGTCGGCGTTGATGTTCACGCCGTTGGGGGTGTTGTTGATCACGTGGGTCTCTGCGCCCAGGGCCTCGAAAACGCTCTTGGCGATCATCCAGGCGCTGCCGTTGGCGCAATCTAGGGCAACCTTCATATCCTTGTAGGAGTGGGTAGCCAGGGAGATCAGGTAGCCAATGTAACGGTTGCGGCCGGAGGCGTAGTCAATGACCTTGCCGATGTTCTCGCCGGTGGCGTAGGGCAGGTAATGCTTGCTGTCCAGGTACTCCTCGATCTCATCGATGACCTCCTGCTCCATCTTCTCGCCATGGCGGTTGATGAGCTTCAGGCCGTTGTCGTGGAAGACATTGTGGCTGGCAGAGATCATGATGCCGCAGTCAAACTCATCCACCTTGGCAATGTAGGACACGCTGGGGGTGGTGGTCACGTGCATCAGGTAAACGTCGCCGCCGGAAGCGGTGATGCCGGCAGACAGGGCGCACTCAAACATATAGCTGGAACGGCGGGTGTCCTTGCCGATGACGATCTGGGCCTTGTGGTCGCGGCCATAGTACCAGCCCAGGAAGCGGCCCACCTGGAAGGCGTGGTCCACCGTCAGATTCATATTGGCCTCACCACGGAAGCCGTCAGTACCGAAATATTTAGACATGGTATTCACTCCATTTATTGTAAAAGTAATTTCTGAATAGTATCTAGTGTAATACTGTATTATACTACCATTTCTCTGTCTCTGTCAAATCTTTCCCGACATTCCAGATATAAAAAAAGGACAACCGAATGGTTGTCCTTTTTTGTGTTGGCGTTACCTATTTTCCCGGCCCGTCTCCAGGCAAGTATCTTCGGCGTAAATGAGCTTAACTTCCGTGTTCGGAATGGGAACGGGTGGACCCTCATTACAATCAACACCAACTCGCTGTCCTAGAACAGCTTATACGATTTTCACCGTTTTGTCAAGCAAAACGTGGTGACCCGTAGGAGAATCGAACTCCTGTTTGCGGCGTGAGAGGCCGCCGTCTTAACCGCTTGACCAACGGGCCGTTGG
>JAFSFC010000023.1 GCA_017435425.1 Ruminiclostridium sp.
AAGGCAAAAACAGACAGCCACTTGTAGTGGCTGCCTGTAATTGTGATGCGATGGCAAACCCTCGGACCCCTTAGAGGGGTCAGCATGAGTTGACCCTTCTAGGGTCTGAGCAAACCACTAGTTTACTAGTGGTTATGATTGCTCAAAGGGGCAGGACAAAGCCGGAGGTTCCGTCCACCCGGATCCTCTGCCCGGTCTGGAGCCGTTTGGTGGCATCGGTAACACCCACCACCCCGGGAATGCCGTACTCCCGGGCCACCACCGCACCATGGGTGAGGGTGCCACCGATCTCGGTGACAACGGCGGCGGCGTTTACAAAGAGGGGAGTCCAGCCGGGATCGGTGAATGGAGCCACCAGGATCTCGCCCGGTTCCACAGAAGCACCGGCCGGGTCCAGGACCACCTTGGCGATCCCGTCCACGGTGCCGGAAGAAACACCGAATCCCACCAGGGCATCGTCAGGGATACCATCCCGGCTGAGGCTGCCCATGAGAACTTCGCCCTCGCTGGTGAGGATACGGGGGGCGGTCAGGCGGGAGACCCGCTCGAATTCTTCCTTTCGCTGGGCGATGAGGGGACGCAGGTCTTCGCCACTGCCCAGGGCCTTGTGGAGTTCCGAAAGACGAAGGTGGAACACATCCTCCTTCTCGTCCATCTGGCCTTGTTGGACCAGGAGATGACCGTTTTTCAGAAGCAAGGCACGGGCAGAACCGAAGTTGCTTATCCAGATATACTTGAAATGCTCCCGCAGGGCGTAATAGGCGCGGAACTGGAGCAGGAGGTTCTGGGCCGTCCTGGCCTTTCTTCTGCCCAGTTTTTGGCGGATGACCTGGATCATTTCCTCAGCCTGATGGTTTGCCCGGTCCACTTTTTTCTGGAAGTCTTTCCTGTGGGAGCCGGGCTCCTTGCCTGCGGCGAGGGTGAGGATCTGAGAGAAGAGAGGGGTGGGGTCATCGGCCCACCGTGGCTGGGAGATATCCAGCTCGCCGGCACAGCGGAAACCGTAGCGGTTCAGGAAATCCTGGTAGCACAGGCCGAAGGCATCGGTCCGAGTCAGCAGCTTCTCCTTCAGTCCATCATCGCCATCAGTCAGGAGATCACGGAGGGCTGGATCGGCCGCCACGAAGTCGGCCAGATCGCCCAGGTGTAGACCCATCTCTGTGACCACGTTGCCTTCATTGCCGATTTGGATTTCTTTGGTCCAGCGGCCGGGCTCCCCCATGGTTTCCTCGATCTTTTCCAACCGTTTCAGGGCGATGACACCGGAGAAGACCATGGGAATGAATTCGGTGAAGATTTCAATGATACCCAGGTTGGCGAACATGGTTTCCAGGCTCTTTGGCTCTGGGGGCAGGGAGAGCAGGATCGCACGTTTTTTGTCCTGGGTGGTTTCCATCCGGTACAGGAACTCCTGGGCCTTTGCCGTGGGGTCAGAGGCCCGCATGAACTTGGGGAAGTTGGGGAGTACCCGCTTGGGGATTCCCCGGAAGACGGGGTCTGGCTTGGGGAGCTTTTCCTTCCGGGCCAACAGCTCTTTGATGGCGGGGGGGGCCAGGGGATCCATCATGGGCAGCAATTTTTCCGGCAGGATCTTCCGAATGGGAGGGATGGAGAGGATCTGGCTGATGTCAATGAAGGTATGCTGCCCCACAGGAATCAGGAAATTCTGCTCATAGCTCAGGAACTGGCGCTTACCCAGGTTGAAAATACCCCGCAGGCAGTCCAGGGACAGAGCAGGCATGGCATTGGTGTACATCTGCTGATAGCCCAGACAGTAGAGGAAGTGAAAGCGGCCGTCCTCAAAGTGCGGAGCAGGGTACAGGGAGGTGATGGCCCGGGTCTGGAGGATGTAGAGTTTCCCTCCTTCCATGGCCCATTCCACATCCTGGGGAGCACCGTAATGCTCCTCCAGCTGGATACCGATTTGGGCCAGTTCCCGAATCTGCTCTTGGGTCAGGACCCGATCCTGGCTGTTCAGAACTTGCCGCTCTGTGCCGCCGCCGGGGGTAGCCAGGATGGCAAATTCTTTTTTTGCGATGGTCTCTTTGGAAATGGCTTCGGTCTTCTTCTCGTACTCATAGTGGTCGGGGGAGACCAGACCGGAGACGATGGCCTCACCCAGACCGAAGATGGCGTCAATGACCAGCAGGGAACGGCGGCTGGAGACGGGATCGGCGGTGAAGAGAACGCCGGAGGCCTCAGAGCGGATCATCTGCTGGACCACTACGGACATACTGGGGTTGACAATGCCGTTCTGCTTTCGGTAGGACACGGCTCGGTCAGTATACAGGGAGACGAAGCAATTCTTCACGGCCTGAGCCAGGTCGGCAGGGGCTACGTTCAGGTAGGTGTCCTGCTGTCCGGCAAAGGAGGCGAAGGGGAGATCCTCCGCTGTGGCGGAAGAGCGAACGGAGAACAGGGTGTCCGGGGGAAACCGGCCCAGAGCATCGGTGAGCAGGGCTGTGCATTCCGAGGGAAGTTCCTGCTGAGACAGAAGGGCACGGGCTTCCAGTCCGCTGAGTCCTTCCAGATCCAGGCCGGCGGAGAACTGGTCATAGAGATGGGTGGTCAGGCAGAAGCCGGGGGGGACGGGGAAGCCGGCCTGGGTCATCTCACCCAGGTTGGCACCCTTGCCGCCCACCAGGGCCACCATGGATCTGTCGATCTCGGAGAAATACAGCAGTTTTTTCATGGGAAAACCTCCTTTAGGTTGATTTTGCCAGGGGTTTCAGGGTGAGGAGCAGAGCGAACAGGCTGATGGCGGCTGCCAGGGCAAAGGCCAGGGAGAGCCCTTGGGTGGTGGCCGTCAAGGTGCTGCCGCCGGCCTGTTCGGTCAGCCGCAGGGCGAAGACCATCAGAGCGGTGCCGAAGGCCCCGGCGATCTGACGGAAGGTGTTCATAACGGACACGCCGTGGGGGGTCATGGTCTCGGACAGATCCATGGTGGACCAGGCCAGCAGCGAGGAGTTGTTCACAGCCATGCCGATCATGCGTAGGGAGTAAAGAGTGCCGATCAGCAGCAGGGACCAGTGGGGGGTCAGGAAGCAAAAGGCCAGATTGCCCAGGAAGAGGATAGTAAAGCCCGTCAGATTTAGGATGCGGGGGCCCTTTCTGTCGAAGATGCGGCCGGAAATGGGGGCAAGCAGGCCCATAAGGATGGCACCGGGTGCCATGAGCATACCGCTGGCCGTGGCGCTGTAGCCGCAGACGTTCTGGACGAAAATGGGCAGAAGGACGGTGCCGCCAGCCAAAGAGGCGTTGGCAACCATCATCAGGACCACTGCCCGCCGATAGGAGGGGGTGCGGAGGACTCGCAGGTCAAGAAAGGGTTCCTTCAGAATACCCTGCCGACGAATGAAGAGGAAGAGGCCGACCACGCCCACAACCAGGGAGATCAGAACCTCAGGGGCCAGGAACCCGGCCTCGGGGATGGCACTGAAGCCGTAGAGAAGGCAGCCGAAGCCCAGGCAGGACAGAAGAAGGGAGGGGAGGTCCAGAGCGGCGGTATGGTCTCCCTTCTGGCGGGGGAGGCAGACCCAGGCCAGCAGAAGGACACCTGCAGCACAGATGGCCACGCCCCGGAAGAGCCAGTACCAGGAGAAGCGATCCACGGTGAGACCGGCCAGGACAGGGCCCAGGGCGGGGGCTGCGGCGATGACCAGCCCCATCTTTCCCATGGCAGACCCCCGCTTTTCTTTGGGTGCGCTGCCCAACAGGAAGACCTGGGCCAGAGGCATCATGACTCCGGCGCCCAGGGCCTGAAGAATGCGCCCCAGCAGGGCCATGCCAAAGGAGAGGCCGGAACCAAGCAGGAGAGAACCCAGAAAGAAGAGCCCCATGGCGATGAGAAACAACCGTCGGGGGGCCAGCCGACGAATGAGGAAGGCGGTCAGAGGGATCATAAGGGCGCTGGTCATGGTAAAGCCGGTGGTTAGCCACTGGACCACATCGGCAGTCACTCGGAACTCTGCCATGACAGCAGGGAGGGCAGGGGAGACCAGGTATTGGTTCAGCATACACAGCAGAGCACCGGACAGAACGGCGGCCAGCTGGAGCTTTTTGGAGGGAGAAGGATTCATAAAAAGCTACCTTTTTCTTTCCGTGTGTGATACCATCATTATAATCAGAAACACATTCTATTTAAACAGAGAGATAGTCGGTGTTTGTCTAATTAAAAGGAGGGGAACATGATGGCAAGACCAAAGCAAAACCAGTGGGGCCCCACCGCCCAGGAGCGGATCGAGGAGGCCTTTTGGGCCATGCTGGCTGAGGGATCCTACGAGGCCATCACCATCACGGCCCTGGCCAAACGAGCCGGGGTAAACCACAACACCATCTACTATTATTTCGATGGAATTGACGACTTGACCCTTCAGTTCTTCCGTCGAAATGTTCCGAAGGGAATCTGCGATTTGTTTCGAACGCTCTTGCTGGAGGGCCCGAAGGAGCTGGAGGAATATATCTTGCAGGAGGAAGTCCTCGTCAAGTGGCAGCGGGTTTCCCTGTTTGCCCGGGGAGACTCCCCCTTCCTGTTTCAGGCCTTTCGCGATATGATCACCAGAAACTGGTATGAGATCCTGGGGATCACGCCCGGAGAGCTGGAGCAGGAGGAGGAGACGGAGCTGGAGTTCATTCTCAGCGGATTGATTGCTGTCATGGGAAAGGTATTCCAGATGAATGACCCCAAGGTGGTGTTGACCCTTCTGGATCGCCCTATTGGACATGGGGTGCTGACCTCCCTGCAGGCTCTGTACCGTGGCCCAGGGCCGCAGGCATAAGAATACCCCTTCCTCTGGAGAGGAAGGGGTATTATATTTTATATTCAGGGTTTTGCTTTCCGCAGGACCAGGCCTACCACAAGGCCAATACAGGCGGGGACGATCCATCCAAAGCCCAGGGAGAAGAAGGGAAGATATTGGCCGGCAGCGGTCATGAGAGGGGCCAGATTCAGGGCGTCAAAGACACCGGCAGGCAGGGCGTTCAGGAAGTCCAGAACAGCGGGGATGAGGGTGCAGCCGGTGACCCAGGCATAGACCCGACGGTCATGGTCGAAGAACTTACCAAAGAGGGCCAGCAGGATCAGGGTGATGGCCAGAGGGTAGAGAAGCATCAGCACGGGAACGGCATACTCGATGATGGCGTTCAGCCCCAGGTTGGCAATGAGGGCCAGGGCTTCGCCACCGTTCTCACAGACGGGTAAGAGACCCCGGCTCTGGGTGCCCACGATGGTGACCATCAGGTAGATGGCTGCCATAATGAGGCAGCTGAAGATGCCGGAGAAGACGGTGTTCTTGGCCACGGCATCGGGCTTGGTAACACCCAGCTCACGGATCACGTTGACCACGACGATGCCGAAGGCAAGGCTGGCCAGGGCGTCCATGGTCTGGTAGCCCTGCTGGAAGCCGGTGAAGAAGGCGCGGTCGGCATAGCTGGGATCGGGGGTGATCTCCTGGATGGTGCCCATAGGGGAGATGAGGGCCCGAATCACCAGCACACCCAGGAAGCACAGGAAGACTGGGGTCAGGACCTTGCCCACCCAGGTAAGGATCTTACTGGGACGGAAGGAGAGGGCCAGGGTCAGGGCAAAGAAGACCAGGGAGAAGATGCCCAGGATCAGAGGGCTGTCTCCGTTCTCCAACAGGGGAACAGCGCCAACGGTGTAGGACACGGTGGCACAGCGGGGGATGGCAAAGAAGGGACCGATGGTCAGGTACAGAGCGCAGGTGAAGAAATAGCCGTATTTTTTGCCCACGCAGCAGCTCAGGTCAAAGAGACTGTCCTGGCGGCTGATGCCCAGGGCGGCTACACCCAGCAGGGGAAGGCCTACGCCGGTGATAATGAAGCCCAGGACAGCCGGCCAAAGATTGCTGCCGGCCAGCTGGCCCATGTGCACGGGGAAGATCAGGTTGCCTGCTCCGAAGAACATGCCAAAGAGCATGCTGGCGATGAGCACCAACTCTTTGCGGCTCAGTTTCTCTTTCAAAACGATTCCTCCTTTTGGTTGAGTTTCTATTATTTTACAGAAGCGACAACGGAAAGTCAATAAAATTGACAGAGTGTATTCTGTGACGTCTGTAGAATCGCAGACATAGGATGATGGGGAAGGAGGGAGTATCTATGCAGGAGAAAAACATTTGGGTGGTGGGAGGTGATCTCCGCCAGCTTGCCCTGGTACGGCTGCTGAAAGAGGATGGTCACACGGTTCATACCATTGGCCTGGAAGAGGATGGTCTGGACGGGAAATGTGCGGTCTCAGATCTTTCCCTGGCCCACTGTGTGATCCTGCCCCTGCCGGTTTTAGGAAAGGATGGGATGGTTCATGCGCCCCTGTGCAGGGAATCCATTTCCTTGACACAGGTTCTGGAGCATATGAGGCCGGGCCAGATCCTCTGCGGGGGATTGGTTCCGGAAGAAGTCCGTCGAGCGGGGGAGGAGAGAGGCCTTCGGATTTTTGATTACTACGCCCGGGAGGAGTGCATGGTGGCCAATGCCGTGCCTACTGCCGAGGGAGCTGTCCAGGTGGCCATGGAACAGCTGCCCTTTACCCTCCACAGTGCCCGGGTGCTGATCCTGGGATTTGGCCGGGTGGGAAAGCTCACCGCCCACCGGATGGATGCCCTGGGAGCCCGGGTCACTGTGGCAGCCAAAGACTATGCCGATCTGGCTTGGGCGGCGGCCTATCACTATGAAAGCATTCGTCTGGAGGAGCTCTCCTGTGAGCTGGGGGGCTTTCAGCTCATCGTAAATACCATCCCGGCCCAGATCCTGGATGCCCAACGGCTGTGTTGGGTGGACCCTGAGGTGTTCATACTGGATCTGGCCTCTGCGCCCGGGGGGGTGGACCCGGCGGCAGCAGAAGAAATGGGACTGCACCTCCTCCAGGCACCTGGGCTTCCGGGGCGAACGGCGCCTGTCACTGCCGCCGAAGCCATCCGGGACTCTGTCTATCACATCCTTTGGGAATTGGAGGAATGACCATGGAGAAGATCAGGGTGGGGTTTGCCCTCACCGGTTCGTTTTGTACTCTGGAGAAAGCCATAACGGCAATGGAAGAGACCGCTGCCCGCTACCCCAACATCCTGCCCATCCTGTCTGAGACCACTGCCGGGACGGACACCCGTTTCGGTCGGGCGGCAGAGTGGAAGGCGCGAGTGGCGGACATTTGCGGTCCGGGATACATTGGTTCCCTCCGGGAGGCTGAACCCATCGGCCCCCGACAGCTGTTGGATGTGCTGGTCATTGCCCCCTGCACGGGAAACACCTTGGCCAAACTGGCGGCAGGGATCGCTGACACGGCGGTGACCATGGCGGCCAAAGCCCATTTGCGCAACGGCCGCCCGGTGGTGGTGGCGGTGTCCACCAACGATGGCCTGGCAGGGGCCGGACGGAACATCGCCGAGCTCATGTGCCGAAAGCACTATTACTTTGTGCCCTATCGCCAGGACGACCCGGCAGGGAAGCCCACCTCTCTGGTGGCAGACATGACGCTGGTGGCCGATACTGTCACAGCCGCCCTGGAAGGGAAGCAGCTTCAGCCGGTGCTTCTGGGCCCGGTGTGAGGGCATAGAAAAGGACCTGACATGAGTCGGGTCCTTTTTTGCTGGAGGAATTCCACCGTTGACTTTGCAGGAAAAAGTTGCTATTATTTGGTTAGCAAAAGCTAATTTTGATAAGGAGAACTGTTATGACGGATATCATTGTCATTTTGATCCTCGTGGTCCTCATTGTGGTGGGTGTTCGGGCGACCTCCAAGCATTTCAAGGGAGAGGGAGCCTGCTGCGGGGGCGGGACCTACAAGCCCCGGAAGAAGAAACTGGACAGCGTGGTGAGCAAGCGGACCTTTTCCGTGGATGGCATGACCTGCCAGCACTGTGAGAACCGGGTCCACGAGGCCATCAATGCCTTGGAAGGGGCCTCTGCCGCAGTGAGCCACAAGAAGGGGACCGCAGTGGTGTCCATGTCCCGGCCCATTGAGGACGAGGTCATCAAACAAGCCATCGAGAAGGCTGGATACATGGTGTCCGGAGTCCACTAAACAAATCAAAAGCCGTCGGCAGCTGCCGACGGCTTTTGGTATATGGCAGAAAAGATGTATGATACCGTTCTTTTTCCACATACTAGCTTCGAGATCGAGAAAAAGGAGTTTCGATGCATGAAAGCAACAGGAATCGTACGAAGAATTGACGACCTTGGTCGGGTGGTCATCCCCAAAGAGATCAGACGGACCATGCGCATCCGGGAAGGTGACCCGCTGGAAATATTTACCAATGGAGACGGGGGTGTGGTATTTAAGAAATACTCCCTGATGGGAGGGTTGGGGGATTTCTCTGCTCAGCTGTGTGAGTCCCTCCACAAAGCCACCGGCCGCATGGTGACCATCACAGACCGGGATGTCTGTCTGTCTGTGGCCGGGGCCTCCCGCCGGGAGATCACCGGCAAAAACATCTCTCCCGCCCTGTCCCAGATTTTGGAGGGTCGGCAGATCTACCAGTACCAGGAGGGGGGGCGGGCCCTGCCCGTCAGCGACTACTCCGACCACTATGTGGTCACCACGGCTGCTCCCATCCTGACAGAGGGGGATGTGTTGGGCTGTGTGGTCTTTATGGCTGATGCCGGGAAGGTGTCGGTAGGGGAGGACGAATACAAGCTGGCCCAGACCATTGCCGGCTTCCTGGGTCGCCATATGGAAAGCTGATCAAAGAGCCGCAGCAAAACTTGCTGCGGCTCTTTCGCCTGTCGGAAAAGGCGCGCCTTTTCCGACATAGGGGATCGCAGCCTGCTGCATCGCATAAATTGTGCCCCTGTGGCGCACAATTTCCACGTTGGCAGGCTGAGAAGTGTTTTCTGGCACGCACATGTCGCGCCAGAAAACGTACTTGAATTTATTTCGCCGTTGCGACGGCGAAACTCTACGAGGTTTTTTGACACGCTGAAGAGCGGAAGGAAAACTTGCTGTGGTGCTTCTATTTTTGCCTGCTTCCACATAGGATGATGCACAGACATGTTGGGAGTGGTGGAACGTGCGGACTGATATCGAGGAGCGGGCTTGTGACCTGGCTCTTTACATCATTGAAAACCAAGGGACAGTGCGGAGTGCGGCAAAGCAGTTCGGCATCAGTAAGTCCACGGTACATAAAGATCTTTCTCAAAGGCTTCCGGCCTTCAATCGGCCCCTCTATCTTCAGGTGAAGGATGTTTTGGAGCAGAACAAGGCCGAGCGGCACATCCGGGGCGGCATCGCCACCCGGGAGAAGTACCGAAGGGAATAAGAAAACAGGGCGCGGAGTGATCCGCGCCCTGTTGGCCTTTGTGTCGTTATTCCACAGAGATCAGATAGTGGTAGACAGGCTGTGCGCCTTCCAGCACGGAGATCTCTGCATCGGGGCAGAGGGCCTCAAAGCGGGCGGCGGCAGCTTCTGCTGCGGCCTGGTCCACACCTTCGCCGTAGAAGATGTTGATGAACTCACCGCCGCGGTCGTTGGCCTCGTTGGCCAGCTTGTCCAGGATGGCATCCAGATCCTTCTCGGTACCGAAGAGCTGGTTATCCACCAGAGCCAGGTAGTCACCTTCCTTGATGGCATTGCCGTCGAACTCGGAGTCACGGGCGGCGTAGGTGATCTCCATGGTGGTGACCCCGCCCATAGCCTCACTCATGGCTTCGGTGTTGTCCTCCACCTCGCCGTCAGGGTCCACGGCGATCATAGCGGAGATACCCTGGGGCACGGTCTTGGCGTTGAGAACGATGACCTGCTTGTTTTCCACCAGATCCACGCACTGCTGAGCAGCCATGACGATGTTCTTATTATTGGGCAGGACATAGACCACCTCGGCAGGGGTCTTCTTGATCTGCCGCAGGATGTCCTCGGTAGAGGGGTTCATGGTCTGACCACCGGAGATGACACCGTCCACGCCCAGGTCATGGAAGACCTTGGCCAGGCCGTCGCCGGCTGCCACAGCCACAAAGCCGTACTTCTTCTCGGGAGCGGCATCCTCCATGGTCTCTTCGGCCTCCTGGTTGGGAGCCTGAGTCTGAGCGCCCTCGGCCAACTCGGTGTGCTGCTCACGCATGTTCTCCACCTTGACCATCAGCAGGCCGCCGTAAGTAAGGGCCTCTTCCAGGACCTTGCCAGGGTGGTTGGTGTGGACGTGGGCCTTGATGATCTCGTCGTCTTCCACCAGCACCAGGCTGTCGCCCATGCCGTCCAGGAAGGCACGCAGGGCTTCGGGGTCCTTGTCGTTGTCACGGGAGCAGATGAACTCGGTGCAGTAGCCGAAGGTGATGTCACCAGTCTCAAAGGAGGCGAAGTCTGCCTTTTCCTTCTGGACGGGGGCAGCCTCGCTGCCCTCGGGCATAGGAATGCCTCGCAGCTCGTCCAGCATGCCCTTCAGGATGACCAGGAAACCCATGCCCCCTGCGTCCACCACGCCGGCCTTCTTCAGAACGGGGTTCATGTCGGTGGTCTCAGCCAGGGTCTGCTCTGCCTGGAGGATGGCGGATTCCAGCACGTACTCAAAGGCGGTGTTTTCCTCGGCTGCACGGCCTGCCCGGTCGCCCGCCATGCGGGAGACGGTGAGGACGGTGCCCTCTGCGGGCTTCATGACGGCCTTGTAGGCGGCGATGACACCTGCGTTCAGACCGTCGGCCAGGTCGATGCCGTCCATGGTATCCTTGTCCTTCAGGGCCTTGGAGAAGCCGCGGAAGATGAGGGAGAGGATGACGCCGGAGTTACCCCGGGCGCCTCTGAGCATGGCAGAGGCGTTCACGGAAACGGTCTGACCCACGGTGGTGGGGTTCTTCTTCTGGAGCTCAGCGGCTGCGGTGCTGATGGTCAGGCCCATGTTGGTGCCGGTGTCGCCGTCGGGCACGGGGAAGACGTTGAGCTCGTTGATCTTCTGCTTTTCTGCATTCAGGGAGGCGGAGGCATGGACGATCATCCGTGCCAGCGTTGCGCCGTCAATGAACTGTACCATAATGTATACTCCTTCTCAATCAGTCGATCTGCATGGAGTCCACGTAGACATCCACGGCCCGGACTTCCACGCCGGTCATCTGGTTGACGTTGTAGCGGACTTCGCTGATGATCGAGTTGGTCACAGCAGTGAGGTTCACGCCGTTGTCCACGACGATGTGCAGCTCAATGGAGATGGCCTCGTCCTCGTGGAAGATGACCCGCACGCCCTTTGCCATGGATTCGTTTCTGAGCAGGTGGACCAGACCGTCCTTCTTGGAGCGGGCGGCCATACCCTTCACGCCGAAGCAGCTGGTGGCAACTGCACCGGTAATGGTGGTAAAGACTTCGCTGCTGATCTGGATCTCGCCTTTATCGTTCTGAAACCGCATAGTGATTCCATCCTTTCTGTGTCAGGCTGGTGCCTGTTCGAGGGTTCGAAAAAGTTGTGGGAAAATGCGTTGGTGCATTGAATTATCCTGTATTATCAGGTAAAATACTACCATACATAAAGGAATGTATGCAATGCTTGCTGGGAGGTTTTTCTATGAAAATGACTAAAATGACTCAAAACATCCTGACGATTGCTGCCATCTGTCTGGAACTCGTCGCCTTTGCCTGTGTGATCATCGCATATCTGGATGACTTCAAGCAGCTCTTCTGTGACATTCGGAAGAAGCTGTCCTCCTGCTGCTGCCTGTGCAGATGCGATGACAGTCTGGAGACCTATGACGACGAGTTTGAGGACTGGGATGTCTAACAGACTTTGAAGATCATGATCTTCAAAGTGATTTCTGTGAAGCAATTGGTCAATTCTTTTGGGAACGAAGCGGAACGCAAGAGCCGCTTCGTTCTTTTTTATTATTAGAAGGTCAAAGAGGGGTGTTTCGGCTCTAAAATGAGGGGTTCCACTTCCTGGATCACCGAGAAGGTGAACAGGGCGGTGGTCACCAGGTCATCCTTGTCGTTGCGCTGCTCCACAGAGACCACGCAGACGCTGCGGCCCACCTTCACCGGGATAGCCCGGCAAAAGAGGTAGGCTCCGGAGGCAGGCCGCAGGAAGTTTACGGTGCTGCTCTGGGTGACACACATCTTTCCGTGGGATACCAGGCTGTGGCCTGCGATGGTGTCGGCAAAGGCCACCAGCATACCCCCGTGAACGGTGCCGTACTGCTGGGTGTTCTGGTCGCCGATCATCATGATGCCCTCGGTCTTTTCCCTGGTGAGGCTCATGACGTGGATGCCGTTGTCCACGGCCCAGGGGTCCAGGCCCCGGATCTTACCCAGTTGGGGGTCCTGCCCTACGTACAGCCGACCTTCCTTAACGCAGGAAGCCATTGAGGATCTCCTCCTCTGCCTCTTCTGCGGTGAGGCCCAGAGTCATCAGCTTCAGCAGCTGATCACCGGCAATGCGGCCGATGGCGGCCTCGTGGACCAGCTGGGCATCGGGGTGGTTGGCGATGATAGCGGGGATGGACTGGATCTTGGCCTTGCCCATGAGGATGGAGTCGCACTGGACGTGGCCGAAGCCTGCGTTGTCACCGATCATCCGGGGATAGAAGATCTGCTCGGAGTCGTCCTGAGCCACAGAGCGGGAGATGACCCGGCTGCTGGCGCCCTCACCGGCCAGGATGACGTCCATCTCGGAGACTGCCTTCTGCTTGTCGTGGGTCAGCAGCTTCTCGGTGACGATGGCCTCGGCCCCCTCCTTCACCACGATCTTGGTGTAGCGCTCGGTGGAGTCCACGCCCCGGAGCTGGGTGGTGTCCAACTGGATGGAAGCATTCTTTTCCAGATAGACCTCGGTGCGGGGGTTCATGACCCGCTCGCCGGTGCCCTCACCCTCACCGTAGTGCTTCTCCACGTACTGGACCTTGGAGTTTTCACCGATGTGGAAGGTGTGGATGCCGGAGTGCTCGGACTTCTTGTCGCCGGCGTTGTGGATGCCGCAGCCGGCCACGATGACGATATCGCAGTCAGCACCGATGTGGAAGTCGTTGTACACCAGCTCATCCAGGCCGGTCTCGGTGATGATAACGGGGATGTGGACGGACTGATTCTTGGTGCCGTCTTTGATGAAGATATCGATGCCGGGCTTGTCGTCCTTGGTGACGATATCGATGTTGGCGTTGATACCCCGGGAGACCAGCTGGCCGTTCTTACGGATGTTGTAGGCCCCCTTGGGGGTGCCTTCCAGGTCTGCGATTTCCCGCAGGAGGTTGATATCTACGTTGTTTGCCATGGGGTCAGCCCTCCTTGTGTTGGTCGTGGCAGGTTGCGCCCTTGAGGAAGTCGCAGCCGTTGCCGGTCTCGGCCAGGATGTGGATCATGAGCTCCTCCTTGGGGCCGTGGCGGACCACCTTGCCGTCGGCGACCATGACGATCTCATCGGCCAGGTCGATGATGCGCTCCTGGTGGGAGATGACGATGATGGTGTTCTCCCGGCGGGCGTGGATCATGCGGAAGGTCTCGGTGAGCTTGGCGAAGGACCAAAGGTCGATGCCGGCCTCGGGTTCGTCGAAGATCAGCAGGCCGTTGGGACGGGCCAGGATGGTGGCGATCTCAATGCGCTTGACCTCGCCGCCGGAGAGGGAGGAGTCCATCTCGCGGTCCACATAGTCTGCGGCACACAGGCCCACACGGTTCAGGTAGGAGCAGCACTCGTCTTTGGTCAGCTTGGTGCCGGAAGCCAGCTCCAGCAGATCACGGACCCGCATGCCCTTGAACCGGGGAGGCTGCTGGAAGCCGTAGCTGATGCCCAGCTTGGCTCTCTCGGTGATGCTCATATTGGTGATATCGGTCCCGTTCCACAGGATCTGACCGCCGGTGGGCTGGTACAGACCCATGATGGTCTTGGCCAGGCTGGTCTTGCCGCCGCCATTGGGGCCGGTGATGACAATGAACTTATTGTCATCCACAGTCAGGTCGATGCCGTTGAGAATGTTGGTGGCACCGTTATCGACCTGATAGGAAAGTCCTTTCAGTTCCAGCATATTACATAGCTCCTTGTCGCTATTTTATCGTATCATACGTGAAGGGGATAAATTGTCCCTTTCTGAATAAGAAAGTATACCATAAAATAAGTGAAGTGGCAATAGATTCTGTTTGGATTGGCTGTCAGCTTGCACAGAGAGTTGATTTTGACCAGAAACAGGCAGAGAACCCATTCGTCGACTTCTACAATAATCTTGTACAGATATTGACTTTTCATACAATTATGGTACAGTTATCTTTGTACAATGGATAAGTATTGGCAGATTTGCCTGACACAATAGAGAATCAATGAGAGGAAGCGAGAACCATGATCGAGCGACTTGGCTTTGACAATGAGAAATATCTGGAAATGCAGTCTGAGCATATCCGCTCCCGCATCAGCCAGTTCGGCGGTAAGCTGTATCTGGAGTTCGGCGGCAAACTGTTCGACGATCACCATGCCTCCCGGGTCCTGCCCGGTTTCCACCCCGACTCCAAGATCCGGATGCTCATGCAGCTCAAGGAGCAGGTGGAGATTGTGGTGGCTGTCTCTGCCATGGACCTGGAAAAGAGCAAGGTCCGGGGCGACCTGGGCATTACCTACGGTTCCGATACCCTCCGTCTCATCGACACCTTCCGGTCCTTCGGCTTTCAGGTGGGCAGTGTGGTCCTGACCCGGTTCAGCGGCCAGTCTGCCGCCGAGCTCTTCCAGTCTCAGCTGGAAAACCTGGGCATCAAGGTCTACCGCCACTACTCCATTGATGGCTACCCCTACGACCTGCCCCATATCGTCAGTGACGAGGGGTTTGGCCGAAACGACTATATTGAGACCGACCGCTCCCTGGTGGTGGTCACCGCCCCTGGTCCCGGCAGCGGCAAGATGGCCGTCTGTCTGAGCCAGCTCTACCACGAGCACAAGCGGGGGATCCAGGCCGGCTATGCTAAGTATGAGACCTTCCCCATCTGGAACCTCCCCCTGAAGCATCCGGTGAACCTGGCTTACGAGGCCGCCACCGCCGACCTGAACGACGTGAACATGATCGACCCCTTCCATCTGGAGGCCTACGGAGTCACCACCGTCAATTATAACCGGGATGTGGAGGTTTTCCCCGTCCTGAAAACCATGTTTGAGCATATCTCCGGCTCCTGCCCCTACCAGTCCCCCACTGACATGGGTGTGAACATGGTGGGCTACTGTATTATTGATGATGATGCCGTCTGCCAGGCCTCCAGGGAGGAGATCCTCCGCCGGTTCTATACGGAGCAGGCCCGCTACCGCAAGGGCCGCACCGACGGCAGCTCCATTTATAAGATCGAACTGCTGATGAAGCAGTTGGGTCTCACCGGGGAGAGCCGTGCCGTGGTTCCGCCTGCTCTGGAGGTGGCGGAGAAGACCGGCGAGCCTGCTGCCGCCATGGAGATGCCTGACGGCAAGATCCTCACCGGCAAGACCTCTGCGCTGCTGGGCTGCTCCTCTGCGCTGCTGCTGAACGCACTGAAATATCTGGGCGGGATCCCCAACGAGGTCCATCTGATCTCTCCCGAAGTCATCGAGCCCGTCCAGAACCTGAAGGTCAATGTGCTGGGCAACAAGAATCCCCGGCTCCACATCGATGAGCTTCTGGTGGCCCTGTCCATCTGTGCTGTGACCGACCCCAACGCCAAGCAGGCGGTAGCTCAGCTTCAGAAACTGAGAGGCTGCGAGGTCCATACCACTGTTATCCTGTCCGAGGCCGACGAGGACAGCTTCCGCCGTCTGGGCGTCCGCCTCACCAGCGAACCCAAGTACCAGACTGCCAAACTCTATCACGGATAAAAATAGACCCTTTGGATCTACTTCGTTGAGATCCGAAGACAATCATTCCAATAAGGAGTACCAATACCATGTCCAAGACTTACATTCCTGCAGATTATGCGCCTCTGCTGAATCTGTACGACACCCAGAAGGCCATCGCTCTGCTCAAGCGGGTCTTTGAGGATACCCTCTGCGGCAACCTCCACCTGCGCCGTGTCTCTGCTCCTCTGTTTGTGGAGTCCACCTCCGGCCTGAACGACAACTTGAGCGGCAAGGAGCGCCCTGTCTCCTTTGATGTGCCCGCCGCCCAGCGGGAGGCCCAGGTGGTCCACTCCCTGGCCAAGTGGAAGCGCCTGGCCCTGCACAACTACCACTTCCCTGTGGGGGAGGGCCTGGTCACCGATATGAACGCCATCCGCCGGGAAGAGATCCCTGACAATCTCCACTCTATTTACGTGGACCAGTGGGACTGGGAAAAGGTCATTGCCCCCCGGAACCGGAACCTGGACTACCTGAAGGCTACCGTTCAGGGCATCATCAACGCTATGGTGGATACCCAGAAGACCCTTCAGGCTGTCTACCCCCAGCTGTGCGTGCTGCCTCAGATCAGCCCCGAAGTGAGCTTCGTCACCAGCCAGGAGCTGGAAGACAAGTACCCCGATTTCTCCGACAAGGAGCGGGAGGATGCCTGGGTGAAGGAGCACCCCACCACCTTCCTCATCGGCATCGGTGGTGCCCTCAAGTCCGGCAAGCCCCACGACACCCGTTCCCCTGACTATGACGACTGGACCCTGAACGGTGATATCCTCCTGTGGGATGACCTGCTGGGCAAGGCCATCGAGCTGTCCTCCATGGGCATCCGCGTGGATGCCAAGGCTCTGGACCGCCAGCTGACCATTGCCGGCTGTGACGACCGCAGAGAGTTTGCCTTCCACAAGATGCTCCTGAACGACGAGCTGCCCCTGACCATCGGCGGCGGCATCGGTCAGTCCCGCCTGTCCATGCTCCTGCTGGGCAAGGCCCACATCGGCGAGGTCCAGGCATCCATCTGGGATGACGAGACCATTGAGTCCTGCCACGACGCTGGGATCATCCTGCTGTAAGAAAATTGGAACCCGCTTCGCTGGGCTTCCAATTTTGAGAGGCTTGCAGCCTGCTGCGTGCGTCCTGACGGACACACTGGCGGAGCCAGCAAAAAACGATTAGTCTTTATTCCGGTTCTGCGGAACTGGAACTCTGTGAGAGTCAGGACCACCCGCATAGCGGGTGGCCTGCACCAGCCCCATAGGGGCATATTTCCCGCTTAGCCTAAAGGCCCTTGAACAGTCTGCCAACCGCTGACATTCTCGGGCCCCCGCTAAAGCGGGATTTTTTTATGCCTTAT
>JAFSFC010000005.1 GCA_017435425.1 Ruminiclostridium sp.
CGTGCAGGCGGGACCCGCCTGCACGTCCTGGTTATTTACACAAAAAACCTAGGATTTTTGCTTTGAAGTTCCAAAAGTTCTCTGCTGTATCTTTGGAGGATCTATGCTATAATGATGGGAAAGGAGGTGTCTTATGCCTGCGCAATTTTTGACATGGTACCAAGGGCTGACCGAGGGTCTGGTCGGTTCCCTTGTTTTATTTGTTCTGGGTGCTTTCCTGCTCATCAAGGGGGGCGACTGGTTCGTGGACGGAGCCGTTGGCATCGCAAAACGATTTCGACTGCCGGAGATCGTCATCGGTGCCACCGTGGTATCCATCGGCACGACCCTTCCGGAGGTCATGGTTTCGGTCACCGCCGCCGTCCACAGCCACGGCGCCATCGCATTCGGCAGCGCCATCGGTTCCATCATCTGCAACACGGCCCTGATCGCAGCACTCACCGTGGCCATCCGCCCTTCTTCCATCAACAGGAAAAACCTGATGATCCCCGTTCTGTTCTTCTTCCTGTCGGCCTCTGTTTACGCCATGGCGGCATACATATTTGGACGCTTCGACCGATGGCTGGGCATCGTGCTGCTGCTCCTCTTTGGCCTCTATATGGCACTCATCATCTACAAAGGGCTCCGGCACGCCAGACAGGAACAGCCGGAAGAAAACAACGAACCCCCGGCAAATCCTTTTTTCAAAGATGTGATACTCCTGGTGGTCAGCGCAGCCCTGATTGCAGTGGGTGCGGACATGCTGGAGAGCTCTTCCGTTTCTCTGGCAAACCTGGCCGGCATCCCGGCAGAGGTGGTGGCCGTCACCATCGTTGCCCTGTGCACCTCTCTGCCTGAGCTGGTCACTGCGGGCACAGCCCTTACCAAGGGACACGGAGCCTTATCCCTGGGCAATGTCATTGGCGCCAATATTTTCAACCTGGTGTTGGTCTCCGGTGCGGCAGTGACCATCTCTCCCTTTGCCGTCCCAGAGGGCAGCCAGCTTTTGGGCTATAACGCCTCTCTGCTCCTTGAGATCCCCTTGATGCTGGGCGTCATGGCACTTTTGACCTTGCCTGCGTTGATCAGAGGAAAGCTTTCCCGCTGGCAAGGGGTCACCCTTCTCTGTATTTACGCAGCTTTTGTGGCATTGCAGGTGCTGATCGCCTTACATATCGTCTGATGTACGAAAAACCATGCTGTGAGGTCTGCCCATGAGAATTCAAATCTGTCCCATCAAACGCCTGTATCAAATTCTTGCAGAAACCGGCACGGTAAAAGCCGGGGCTGTCCTCAGTTCCTCGTCTGACATCAACGATGCAAAACTGCAAGGCATTTCCTACGTATTCCGCCAGTATGAGGATCTGGACTACGAATCTCCGGGACGATCGTTTTCCCGGGAGGATGCCAAAGCCTTTGCCGACTTTCTGACCGAGCAGGAAACCCCCATCGACACCCTCTACTGCTGCTGTGATGCCGGGGAGAGCCGCAGTCCCGCCGTGGCGGCAGCCGTGATGCGATACCTGGGGATGGACGATATGGCAATCTGGCAGAACCCCCGCTACCACCCCAATATGCTGGTGTTTGTGATGCTGACCGAGGCCTTGGGGGCGGCGGTTTCCGATGAGGAGATCGATCTTCTGCTCTACACCAACCAAAAAGCATTCCGGGATGCCATCACCGGATAACCAAAAAGGCGGGGAGTTCCCCGCCTTTTTCTTATTCTGGAATATCCAAACAGAATTCCCTTGCAAGCAGCAAAAAACGGTTATCAAAGTCCTCCTGGGTAAGTATAGTTTTCTTATAATTTATGCAGAGCTCACGCAGGCGCAGGACTACCGAAGTCTCCGCGCGATAGGTTTCAGTCAAATCTTTTTTTGCATCATCGGTACCGAAGTCAAGAAGCTGGCACAAATAATCGCTCTCCGAGCAAACTATTTCGACATATTGTTGTCTCGACACATTTCCCTTAAGATATCCAATCCAACCCACGAAATCAAACCATAGCGGCAGCTTGCATTTCTTTTCTAATTTGGAGATCAGTCTTTTGCATTCATCCCATGAATCAAAAGCCGGTGAGAATATATCCTCTGTAGGCCGTCTGCGGAAAGCAAGCAGTAGTTGTTCGTCAAATTCTGCATTGGAAACTTCCTTATTCTGATAAGCAGAGCCAAGCAGTCTTATCTCCGAGTACAGGACCTTGTCTGATGGGAGCAGTTTTTTCGGCACCTCGCATGCAAAGAACTGAGAAAGGAACTGTTGCCTGGTGATTTCTGAACGGAAATAGCACAATAGGGCAAGCAGTGCATGAAACGATTGTTTCCTGAAGCGTCGTTCCATATTTTCTATTACCGTTTCGAAGTCGGGAAACCACACATTGCATGATCTGATAAAATATTTTTGAGCTTGCGTATCTTCCATCATTATAATTACACCTCTTTCTCCTGTTTTTATTATATTATCATATGTGCTTGAAGTTCAAATGTAAAGTTCTGATTTCTCTCCACTTAAGCCTCCCCTGTGAGGGGAGCCTTTCCTATTCCTGCAACAAAAAACCAGCCTATCCGTACCGGACAGGCTGGTTTTTACATTAAGGCTTCTTGATCATCACATTCAGCACCAGGGCGGCGAAGGTGAGGGCCAGGAGCATCATAAAGGTGGCAGGGTAGCCGCCGGTGACCTCCAGAACCTTGTTGGACACCATGGCAATGAGGGAGCCCACCATGACGGTGAAGGTCATGATGGCTACGTTGGTGGACAGGTACTTCATGCCATAGAAGGAGGCGGTAAAGGCGGTCATGACCGTGGGGCAGGCGCCGTAGGACATGCCCGTGAGGCACAGACCGGCAATGCACAGGGGCAGGGACCCGATGTTCACCGCCAGCAGGGTCACTCCGGCGGCGCAGATGGTGAGGACATTGGCGCACAGCATGGTCTTCCGGCGGCCGATGATGTCATAAACAGCACCGGTAAGGATGCGGCCCAGGCCGTTGCACACGGACAGGACACCCACCAGGGTGACGGCCAGAGCCTCGGGGGCACTGACCGACAGGGCCAGGTCCTTGGCAAAGCTGATGACCGAGCTGCCCACGGCAGCCAGGAAGGAGATACACACAAAGGCCATCCAGAAAGAGGGGCGGCGGATGGTCTCGAAGGTGGTGTAATCCCGGGTCTCGAAGGTCTCCGTCCCGGCGGCCTTCACCACCTTGGGCTGGGGGAAGGCCTGGTCGGCCCCGGGCTTTTTCAGCAGGAGACCGGCCGCCACCAGCACCAGACAGATGGCCAAGCCCACCACCACATAGGTGGTCCGCCAGCCCAAAGTGCTTTGGAACATGGCGTCTGCGGCGTTGCCCAGGACCAGGGCGGAAGCGCCGAAGCCCATCATCAGGCAGCCGGAGCACAGGCCCTTCTTGTCCGGGAACCAGGCACTGACGGTGGAGATGAGCACGTTGTAGGCAATGCCGATGCCCAGTCCGGCCAGGACGCCATAGGTCAGGTACAGCATGGCCACGGAAGAGCCGGATAAGGTGGCGGTCAGGCCAAAGCCCAGGGCGGACAGCACACCGGCGGCAGCCAGGGCCACCCGGTGCCCGGCCCGCTTGGCCAGCTGGGCACCCACCAGGCCGCCAATGCAGAAGAAGCTCATGGCCAGGGTGAAGTTCAGGGCCAGCTGGGAGGTCCCCCAGCCAAACTCGGCGGCCAGAGGGGATTTCAGAATGGACCAGGCGTAGAGGACACCGGCAAACAGCATCCCCACGATGCCGACGGCCAGGTAGGTCCAGCGCCGGGAAATGGCCTTTGTATCGTTCATAGGGTAAACTCCTTATATCGGACAAACTTAGAGCCACTATACATGGTTTTTCGGGAAAAGTCCAGATAATCTTGCCATTTCCTCTATCTTTCTCCCTGGCGTGTGGTATACTGTAAGAAATCTCACTAGGGAGGGTCCAGACGTGACAGAACTCCAGTTACATTTCCAGGACGACCAGTGGCCCCTGGATTATATTGACCACGACCGACAGATCGTCCGGGCCATCGTCTTCGACGACAGCGGCAGCTTCTACTTCATGCGGGTGGAGCGCTGGGACGAGTTCGCCGAAGGGGCCCTCATCGAGACCTCCGGCGGGGGCGTGGAACCGGGCGAGGACCTCCACACCGCCATCCTCCGGGAGCTGAAGGAGGAGCTGGGGGTGACCGCCGAGATCTTGGGGAAGATCGGCGTGGTCAGCGACTACTACAACCTCATCCACCGGCACAACATCAACCACTACTTCCTCTGCCGGGCCCTGGCCTTCGGGGAGAAGAACCTCACCCAGGAGGAGCGGGAGCAGTTCCATCTGTCCACCTGGAAGGTCACCTATGAGGAGGCCCTCCAGGCCTACGAAGACTGCGCCGCCACCAAGCTGGGCAAACTCCTGGCCGCCCGGGAAGTACCCATTTTACAGCGGGCCAGAGAAATGATGGTGCTGCCGGGATCCGACCATCCCTGAATCACCCGGAAAAACTTCGTATACAACCAAAAAGACAGAGGCTTTCGCCTCTGTCTTTTTTCTGTGTGATAGCTGCCGGGTCCCATCAATATACCCATCTCGTTTCCGGGACGGTCACAGGAATTCCCGGCTCATGGACAGGCAGCCGCTCTGCAATCACCACAGCAGGGATCTTCCCTGCCGCTGCAGACTCTGCGATGTCACGAAGATGCTCCCATCTGGTGAGTTGGTCCAGCACCTCCGGCAGACTGATCTGCCAGTACTCTTCATAGATCCCGTCGTGAGAACTGCCGGTCGTTCCCCGTTGGATGAATGCCTTTTGCTGACAATCATACTTGATATCACCGGAAAGGTCCTCCTGTACCCCCGTCTCAAACAAGGACACCGCCGAACGGATCTGTTCTTCTCCACAGATTTCATGTACCACAGCCCGGATCTCCTCCATAACGTTGAACAGAGGATAGGCTTCCCAGTCCTGCCGGGTAGACAGCACCATTCCCCGGTTGTCCAGGCCATAAAGGTCCGTGCCGTCACTTGCCAGGGCCAAAAGCCCATTCTTACCAAGGGCCTCCGCTCGCGCCATGAACCCTTGGTCCAGAGAGCCTTTCAAATACCGGATCCCGATCCCGTTGTCCGGAATGGCAAAGATCCCATGGGCCGTTTCCGCCGTGAACACCCCGCACTCATCACCGTCATACCATCCTTTGGTGTTCTTTCTGAGGGGCAGACATTCTCCGGGAACGGGAAGGACCGGGAAGGCTGCCCTTCCAAGGTCATCCAAGTGCCGGGTACTCACCGGCCGGACAGAGATCCCCCTGGCTTGGAGGTCCTCTGCCAAGCGGACATGATAGGGCTCATAAAAGGCCCGAAGGCAGCCGAGCCGCTCCTTCCAGCAGTCCGGGCATCGATGGTTCTTCGCATCCAGATAGGGAATTTCTTTCTGACAAGCTTTACAAACCACCGTTTTATTCTTTTTCTTCCTGTTAAAGCAGGAGAGGCACAGGGTTTCTCCCAGCAGGTTGCAGTGGGGGTGTGTCTTGCTGTACTGGTCAACATAGTTTCCGCATTCCTCGCAGGTCAGCATCCATCTGCCATTCACCCGCACCTTGCTCTGGCCACGGGCCTTTTTCCCGGCCCGGTCCTCCGCCTTTCCGTCTCCAGAGGGCTCCTCCAGCAGGTGGCGGTATTTTCCCAAATTGTAGGGCTCTTTTTTCTGGGTGATGGTGCCGTATTCAATGGCCTCAGCGGGGCAGTTTCCAATGCAGGCCATGCAGTGGGTGCAGTGATCCCCCCAAACGGGCACCTTGTCCTTCAGGGTAATATTGTTCAGCGGGCAGAGCTTCACGCACTTGCCGCAGCCAATACACTGGTCGGTGGTGAAAAAATCCCTGGCCGTCAGCTTAAACTTGCACCACACCGGGTTGAAGGGCAGGGTGATCACCGACTCCAGAAGGAACACATGGCGGGCGGTCAGCTTTCTTCCCACCCGGATGGCCGCCGCGATCCCCACCAGCTGCGCCCGGGCATTCCGGAGACGGGCGGCGATCTCTTCGGTTTCCAGCATGGGGTAGGCATCGTTGGCCACATAGTTTCGGGGCATTTTCACCTCGGCATGGCCCCGGTAGACCATCCCCTTCTTCCGGAAGATGGACTTGGCCAGGGGACCGGAGATCCCGCAGTACCCGCCGCTGGTAAACACGCAATAGACCTCCCGGCTGCCGGCAAAGGTCTGGGCCTTCAGGTACTTACTGAGAAAGCGGGGCATCTCGCACACGTAGACCGGAGCGCAGAGAACAAAGGGCTTCTGGGAATGAAGCACGGAATGGTCCCCGTTCTTGACCCGGGGCAGCAGATCCACACATTCATCCTCCAGCTGCCGGGCCAGCTCCCGGGCAACGTATTCGGTATTGCCGGTGGCAGAATAAAACAGGACCATAGGACACCTCCAAAGCAAAGAGAGTATCTTGTATTATACTCCGCGGTATCCTCCCCGTCAAATACAAGGCGCAGATACATTTCCCTGTCTTTTTTCCTGTTTCATGGTATAATGACAAAAAAGCCCGAAACCAAACACGCCGTGAAACACCGGCCCATTTTCTATATCAGGTGAGGTAACACAATGAAACCATTCAACTTTCGATATGCAGACGCCGCCGACACCGGGCTGATCCTGGACTTCATCAAAGAGCTGGCGGCCTATGAAAAAATGTCCGACGAGGTCGTGGCCACCGAAGACCTCCTGCGGGAGCAGATCTTTGAAAAGGGCGGGGCTGAGGTCATCTTTGCTCTGGAGGATGGCAAGGAGGTGGGCTTTGCCCTGTTCTTCCACAACTTCTCCACCTTCCTGGGCCGCAGCGGCCTCTACCTGGAGGACCTCTTCGTCAAGCCCGAATACCGGGGCAAGGGCTACGGCAAGGGCCTGCTGAAGCAGCTGGCCCGGATCGCCCTGGAGCGGGGCTGCGGACGGATGGAGTGGTGGTGCCTGGACTGGAACCAGCCCAGCATCGACTTCTACCGTTCCCTGGATGCCGAGCCCATGTCCGACTGGACCACCTATCGTCTGGCCGGGGACACCCTGCGGAAGATGGCAGAGTGACCATGCACAGCAGACCCAGACCGGAGATCTCCTCCGCCTCCCTCCACATCCTGGCCATGGCCTTCATGCTGTGCGACCACCTGTGGGGGACCATCGTCCCGGGCAATGACTGGCTCACCTGTATCGGCCGTCTGGCCTTTCCTATCTTTGCCTTCCTCCTGGTGGAGGGCTACTTCCACACCTCGGACCTGAAGGGCTACGCCCGCAGGCTGTTCCTCTTTGCCATTCTGTCCGAGCTCCCCTTCAACCTGGCCATGGGCAGCAGCCTCTTCTACCCCATCCACCAGAATGTCCTCTGGACCTTCCTCATGGCCCTGGGGTTCCTCCACTGGAACGAACGGGCCAGAAAAAGCGGGAAACTGTGGAAGCGGATCGCCGTGGGCATCCTGTCGGTGCTCCTGGGCTATCTGGCGGGACTGCTCACCATGGCAGATTTCTATCAGGCGGGCATCCTCACCGTCCTGGTCTTCTACTTCTTCCGGGGAACTACCTGGTGGCAGCGGGCCGGACAGCTTCTCTGCCTGTGGTATCTCAACGTGGAAATGCTCAGCGGCTTTGCCTATGAGCTCCAGCTGTTTGGGGAGACCTTCTTCCTGACCCGCCAGGGTCTGGCCCTGCTGGCCCTGGTCCCCATCTGGCTCTACCGGGGCAGGCAGGGACACCACAGTAAGGAGTTCCGGTATTTTTGCTATGCCTTCTACCCGGCCCACCTGCTGCTCCTGGGCCTGCTGAAGGTTTTGTGATCGTTGATAAGGAGGAGACCCATGTTTGACTTCAAGAATAAAGTGGCTGTGGTCACCGGAGGTGCCCAGGGCATCGGCAAGGTCATCTGCCAGGAGTTCCGTCGGGCTGGAGCAGAGGTCTGCACCATCGACCTGCTGGACAACGATGGTTTCGTGGGGGACCTGGCCCGAAAAGAGGATCTGGAGGCCTTTGCAGACCAGGTCATCCGCCAGCACGGCCGGGTGGACTTTCTCGTCCACAACGCCGCCCCGGAAATGCACGGCATCACCCAGGGCAGCTACGAGGACTTCGAGCACGCCCTGAAGGTGGGGGTCACCGCCCCCTTCTACCTGACCAAGCTCTTCCGGCCCTACTTCGGGGAGGGGGCCTCTATCGTGAACATCTCCTCCTCCCGGGCCCACATGAGCCAGCCCGAGACCGAGAGCTACACCGCCGCCAAGGGCGGCATCTCCGCCCTGACCCACGCCCTGGCCATGAGCCTGGCAGGAAAGGTCCGGGTGAACGCCATCTCCCCCGGCTGGATCGACACGGCCTTCACGGTCTATGACGGCCCCGATGCCAGCCAGCACCCGGCAGGCCGGGTGGGCCACCCCCTGGACATCGCCCACATGGTCCTCTATCTCTGCTCGGACCAGGCCGGATTCATCACCGGCCAGGACATCTGCATAGATGGCGGCATGACCAAGCAGATGATCTACCACGCCGACCACGGCTGGACCCTGGAAGGACCCTGACCGAAAAAACAAAGAAAACGGAGGGAAACCACATGAACCTGACTGATATGCTCCACCTGGAAATGGAGCCCATCGGCATCTTTTTCGGCAACACCACCGCCCAATGTGACCTGGTGCCCACCCCGGAGACCCGCAACTGCCTGGTCCCCTTCCTGATGGCCGCCGGCAAGGGAAAGACCGTGGCCATGGATGCAGACAACTGCAACTGTCCCGGCGGCGGGGTGGGCTGCTGCTTCGGGGACGGCTTCACCCGGGGCAACCCCAACATCCACATCATGCTCTCCCAGGGCATGGGGGACAAGGCACCTCCCCAGATGCCCATCCACATGAAGGACGGCGAGCGCTTCTACTGCACCCCGGAGCTGGCCATGAAGTGGCGGAACGCCATGCCCTATTCCGATAAGGGCTACCCCCGCACCGTCTTTGCCCCCCTGAGCAAGTGGGCAGACATCGGCACCCCCGACCTGGTGTATACCTTTGCCAACCCCGACCAGCTCTCTGCTCTGGTGATCCTGCTGGGCTCCCACAACGGCCGGGCCATCAACACCCTGGCCCCCTTTGGGGCGGCCTGCCACTCCATCGTCTTTGCCGCCGAGCAGATGGACAAGGACGACCCCATGGCCATCATGGGTCTCTTTGACATTTCCCAGCGGCGGCCTGCCCTGAAGAACCTCCTGTCCCTGACCATGCCCTACCCCCTGTGGGAGGAGATCAACCGGGACCTGGACAAGAGCTGTCTCACCACCCATTCCTGGAAAGAGATCGAAAAACGCCTGTGACCCCTTCCCAGCACAAGCAAAGCCAGCCGCTTTTGCGGCTGGCTTTTTCTTAACTTCACAAACATTTAACCTTGCCTTGGTCGAAGATTTAACAGAAGCTGGAATATAATGGAAGCATCAATCCAAGAAAAGGAGGGAATGCCACATGGATTCCATGCTGGTCTTTTGGGGCCAAATGACGGCCAATCCTCTATTGTTCCTGGCGGTCACTTTGACCCTCGGCGTCATTCTGGTCAACGGCTGGACAGATGCCCCCAACGCCATCGCCACCTGCGTGGCGACCCGGTGCATCTCCCCCCGGGCGGCCATTCTGATGGCAGCTGTTTTCAATTTCCTGGGTGTCTTTCTGATGACCCTTCTGAGCGCAAAGGTGGCTGAGACCATCACAAAAATGGTGGATTTCGGCTCTGACCCCGACCTGGCCATCATTGCTCTGAGCGCCGCCCTCTTCGCCATCGTCCTCTGGGCCACCCTGGCCTGGGTCTTTGGCATCCCCACCAGCGAGAGCCACGCCCTCATCGCCGGCCTTACCGGCAGCGCCATCGCCCTGCACAACAGCCTGGCCGGCGTCAACGGCGGCGAGTGGGTGAAGGTCCTCTACGGCATCGTCATCTCCATCGTCCTGGGCTTTGGTTTCGGCTGGCTGGTCTGCAAAGGGGTGACCATCCTCTTCCGCAACGCCGACCGGCCCAAGACCGAACCCTTCTTCCGGGGGGCGCAGGTGGCCGGTGCGGCCTACATGGCCTTCATGCACGGTGCCCAGGACGGCCAGAAATTCATGGGCGTCATCCTCCTGTGCGTGTATATGTCCCAGGGACAGGCTCTGCCGGACGGCATTGAGATCCCCCTCTGGCTCATGGTCCTCTGCTCTGTGATCATGGCCGCCGGCACCGCCATGGGCGGCAAAAAGATCATCAAGTCCGTGGGCATGGACATGGTCAAGCTGGAAAAGTATCAGGGCTTCTCGGCCGACGTGGCCGCCGCCTCCGCCCTGCTGTTCTGCTCGGTCTGCAGTCTGCCCGTCTCCACCACCCATGCAAAGACCATTTCCATCATGGGCGTAGGTGCTGTCAAGCGGATCTCCGCCATCAACTTCGGCGTGGTGAAGGAGATGGTCCTCACCTGGATCCTGACCTTCCCCGGCTGCGGTCTGGTGGGCTTCCTGATGACCAAACTATTTATGATGCTCTTCACCTGACCCCTATATCACCTGACAGAAAGGAAGAACGACCATGGCAAAAGGCGATAAGTTCTATTATGATACCCTGCTGGCCAGCGCGATCTGCTCCAGAGAGGCTGCCAACTATCTGGTCACCTGCCTGGAAAACTATGACACCGCCCAGCTCCAGGCCATGCTGAACCACATGCACGAGATCGAGCACAAGGCAGACACCAAGAAGCATGACATGGATGCCAAGCTGGCCAAGGCCTTTGTCACCCCCATCGAGCGGGAGGACCTGGCCCAGCTGAGCTACGACCTGGACGAGGTCACCGACAAGATCGAAGAGGTCCTGCAGAAGCTCTACATGTACAACATCCAGGCCATCCGGCCCAACGCCATCCTCTTTGCCAAGAAGGCAGTGGAAACCTGCAGCTTTCTTTGCGAGATCATGGCAGAGTTTGAGAACTTCAAGAAATCCAAGAAGCTCAAGGGGCTCATCCGGGACCTGAACGACATTGAAGAGGACTGCGACATCCTCTACCTGACCTTCATGCGGGAGCTGATGGTCTCCTCCGCCGATGTGATGGAGAAGATGGCCTGGCACGAGATCTACGACTGCCTGGAGGCCTGCGTGGACGCCTGCGAGCACGTGAGTGAGTGCGTGGACACCGTCATCATGAAAAACACCTGATTTCCCATACAGAAAGCCGCCGGAGAAAGCGCCGGCGGCCTTTTGTTGCCAAAATCAATACCATGGTATTGATTTTTCTGTCGGGCAGGTGTATCTTATTTCTGAGAGGTGATTTCATGGAACCCATCCATTCCTACTTTGCCCTGCTCAAGCGGCTCAATACGCTCACCGAGCACCAGGTCAACCGGGCCATTCAGGACACCGGACTCACCATGTCCCAGGGGGCTCTCATGTTTCAATTGATCCAGACACCGGAAGGTTTTCTGTCTATGAAGCAGGCCGAACAGATCATGAAGCTCTCTCAGCCGGTCACCGCCGGGCTGGTGAAACGCCTGGAGGAAAAAGGCTGTCTGGAGAGCTTTGGTAGCGAAAAGGACAAGCGGATCAAGCTGATCCGGGCCACAGAACTGGGCAAGGAACGGCTGCAGACCGCCCGGAGCACCATGATCAGCCTGGAACAGGAGATCTTCCAGATCCTGACCCAGGAGGAGATCCATCAGCTTGGAGCCTCTCTTTTGAAACTCAGAGACACCATGGAAGACAAATGGAGGGAATGAACATGAACCTGACAGAAAAACTCGGTCTGAAACTGGAACCCATTGGTATCTTTTTCGGCAACACCACCGCCCAATGCGACCTGGAACCCACCGCCGACACCCGCAACTGCGTGATCCCCTTCCTGATGACTGCCGGCCACGGCAAGGTGGTCGGTATGACGGAAGAAACCTGCAACTGTCCCGGCGGTTCCGTGGGCTGCTGCTTCGGGGACGGCTTCACCCGCCGCAACCCCATGATCCATAAGATGCTCTCTCAGGGTTTTGGAGACATGGCCCCTCCCGGTATGCCTGAGCACCTGAAGGAAGGCGAACGATTTTTCTGCACCGACGAACTGGCTATGAAGTGGAGAAACGCTATGCCCTTCTCCGACAAGGGCTACCCCCGCATCGTCTTCGCCCCCGTGAGCCGCTGGGAGGAGATCGGCACCCCCGACCTAGTGTATCTCTTTGCAGACCCTGACCAGCTCTCCGTCCTGGTGACCCAGCTGGGCTTCCACAACGGCCGGGCTATGAACACCATCGCACCTTACGGCGCCGCCTGCCACTCCATCCTCTTTGCCGCCGAGCAGATGGAAAAGGAGGATCCCATGGCCGTCATGGGTCTCTTTGACATCTCCCAGCGGCGGGCCGGACTGGCCAACTACCTCTCCCTCACCGTGACCTATCCTATGTGGGAGGGAATGAACCGGGACTTGGACAAGAGCTGTCTCACCACCCACTCCTGGCAGGAAATCGAAAAGAGACGATAACCAAAAAATCCAGAGGCGAATGCCTCTGGATTTTTCATGTTCAGGATTTGATTCGGGCCGACCAGGCCAGGAACACCAGGCCGGAGACCAGCGCCGCTGCGTAGGGCAGGTGGGCAAGCCCCACTCCGCCGAACAGGGCCCCGATGACCGACAGGAGCATGGGGGTCAGGAACTGGGCGCAGTACAGACCCATGGAGAGCATGGGCATCACGGTGGTGGCCGCCTCCACACCAGCCTTTCGGGCGCCAGAGGAGATGATGAAGGGGATGCCCATGCCGTTGGCAAAGCCAATGAGGGCAGAGCCGCCAATGACCCAGGCCCAGCCGTCTCCCAGGAGCAGCAGCCCATAGCCGCAGATGAACAGCACAGGGGCCAGGAAACGGGTCTTCCGTCCCAGGGCCATCTTCACCATCACGAAGCCCAGCCCCCCCAGGAAGGCCGCAAAGTCCATGCCCGCCATGATGACGGCAATGTACTGGTGGGGGATGATCCTGCCCTTGGCGGTCTCCATGGCAAAGGCGGAGGGGTAGACAAAGAAGGTGAACATCTCCAGGAAGATGGCCACAATGAACACATGGTACTTCTTCCAGGCCCCCTCGCCCTTCCTGGCCTTCTCCCGGGGGCCCAGCCGGTCGTTGGGGAGATAGATCAGGCAGAGGATGACACTGATGAGACCCAGCAGGTAGACCAGGAAGCTGGCCCGCCAGCTGATGGAAGCCAGGACGCCGGAGAGGAGGGTGGCCACCACGCCGCCCATCTGGTTCATGGCGGAGGACCAACCCATGAGCTTGTCCTGCTCCTCCGGCGGGAAGTAGAAGGACAGCAGGCCGGTGGACAGGGGCATGATGATGCCCACGCCCATGCCCACCAGAGCACGGAAGGCCAGCACCAGCCAGATATTGCTGAAGGCGCCCGCCAGACAGCCGCCCACCACATAGAGGGTCAGACCCATGAGGACCAGCTCCCTGGTCCTGAACCGCCGGCACAGAGTCGGGAAGACAAAGCTGGTGAGGGCAATGAACAGGGAGGGGATACTGATGATCATCTGCACCAGGGTCTGGTCCACGTCATGGAAGTACTCCAGGATGATCTGCAACGCCGGGGCCACCGCGGCACCGGCCATGACGGTCAGCAGAGACAGGGACAGGACCGCCCCCTTCAGACGGTTTTGTTTCTTGTTTTTTTCCATAGATACCTCGTTTCTTTCTGAAAAACAAAAAAAGCGCAAGTCCAATTGTTTGGACTTACGCTTTCGCTACGCAACGGAGGTTACTTTAGCATAAAACAAGCTGATTGTCAAAAGTTTTTTGCAAACAGTTCCACGCTGTGGTATCATAGAGACACCCCCATTGGGGAAAACTGATTTTTAGGAGATTGCTTTTTGACAAACGCAAGAACACTGGAGATTGCGGGCTGACCGGGAGGTTTGCGCGCATCTCACCCAAACCTCCCAGCATCGCCAGTCATCGATCATCAGGAGGAAAAACAATGAATAACCATGACTATATCATTCGCTTGGAAAGAAACGGGGAGCACCGGGAAGTGGAAACTCTGGTCCGGGAGGCCTTCTGGAACGTCTACCGCCCCGGCTGCCTGGAGCACTACGTTCTGCACTGTCTGCGGACCGACCCCGCTTTCGTGCCGGAACTGAACTTCGTCCTGGAAAAGGATGGGCAGATCATCGGCCAGAATATGTTTATGCGGGCGGTCATCCAGACCGACGACGGCAGAGAAGTTCCCATCCTGACCATGGGGCCCATCTGCATCCACCCCCGTTTGAAAGGGCAGGGTTTGGGTAAGCGCCTGCTGGACCACTGCCTGGAACGGGCCGCCGGTATGGGCTTTGGGGCCCTCTGCTTCGAGGGGAATATCGGCTTCTACGGTAAGAGCGGGTTCGCCTTCGCCCGGACACTCGGCATTCGCTATCACGGTCTGCCGGAAGGCGCAGACGACGCCTTCTTCCTGTGCCGGGAGCTGATCCCCGGCTACCTGGACGGGGTCACCGGAGAATACGCCACCCCTTCGGGATACTTCGTGGACGAGGCCGCCGCCGAGGAATTTGACAAAGGGTTCCCACCCAAGGAAAAACTGGTCCTGCCGGGACAGCTCTTCTGAGCAGCTAAAAAGACAGAGGCTTTCGCCTCTGTCTTTTTTTGCCGGAATGTGCTATCATACAGAAAACGACTTTGGAGAACACTATGCACGGAACGATTATCTTACATACCCACCGTCTGACCCTGCGGCAGCACGTCCTCCAGGATGCCCCGGTCTTACATCGGTTTTTCGGTCTGGACGAGGCCATGTACCAGTACTCCGGCTGGAACCCCTATGCCACAGAGGAGATGGCCATGGAGACCATGGGGCGGTTCCTGGCCAGTTACCCGGATTCCCGGTTCTATGGCTGGGCCATCGAACACCTGGGGGAGCTGGTGGGCACCTTGGGGGCCTATGACTACGACCCCAACCGCAGAACCATCGAAGTGGGACTGAGCATCTTCCGGCCCCACTGGGGCCAGGGTTTTGCCACGGAAGCCCTGGCCCGGATCCTGGACTATCTCACCGGCCCGGAGGGCATCCGCCAGGTCATCGCCTGGTGCACCCCTGACAACACGGGCTCCCGGCGGGTCATGGAGAAATGCGGCATGGTCCCCACCCAGGGCCAGACTCCCGACCGCCTGTACTTCCGCCATCAGGCCCCCACCTATGAGATCGAGCGCAAATTCCTCATTGCCTATCCGGATGTCTCCATCCTGGAAGCCTGGCCGGACATGACCCGGTGGGAGATGGTCCAGACCTATCTTCTGTCCCAGCCGGAGGACGAGGTCCGGGTCCGCCAGCGGACCCAGGACGGGATCTCCCGCTGGTTCCACACCGTCAAGCGGGGGGAAGGCATCAAACGCCAGGAGGAGGAGCGGGAGATCACCCGGGAGGAATACCAGGCACTTCTGACTCAGGCAGATCCCACCAAGCGGGTCCTCCACAAGACCCGATACTGTCTGCCCTACCGGGGCAAACTGTTGGAGGTGGACCTCTACCCCTTCTGGCAGGACCAGGCCGTCCTGGAAGTGGAACTGGAGCAGGAGGATGACCTCATCTCCATCCCGCCCCAGCTCACCGTCCTCCGGGAGGTCACCGGAGACGCCGCCTATAAAAATGCCGTACTGGCAAAATCCCCAGACAAAACAGACAAGGAGGTTCTCCCGTGAACCTGTGGAAACGAATCCTCCCCCTCCTTCTGGCCCTGACCCTCTGCCTGCCTGTGGCGGCGGGGGCCACCCAAACTGTGGGGGTGACCATTGACGGCCAGGCCGTGGCCTTTGACGACACCTACGGCTATCCGTTCCTTGACGAAGCCGGCCGTACCCAGGTCCCCTTCCGCGTGACCCTGGAGTCCTTCGGCTGCACTGTCTCCTGGAACAACGACACCCGGACCGCCATCGCCGAGAAGGACGGCGTGGTGGTGGAAGTCCCCATCGGCCAGGCCTACATTTTGGAAAATGGCCGCCAGGTCCCCATCGACACCACCTCCCGCATCCGGGAGGACCGCACCTATCTGCCCATCCGTGCAGTGCTGGAGGCCTTTGGGGCCTATGTGACCTGGGACGAGGAAGCCCGACAGGTCAGGGCCACCACCGGAATGCCCCTGGTCCGGGTCCACTTCATCGAGGTGGGCCAGGGAGACGCCTCCCTCATCGATGCCGGAGAGCTGGAAGTCCTCATTGACGGAGGCACCAACAAGGCCGGGCCCCGGCTGGTGGAATACCTCCGGGGCCATGTGGACGGCGTTCTGGACTATGTCATCGCCACCCACCCGGACCACGACCACATCGGCGGTCTGGACGATGTGCTGACCGCCTTCCAGGTGGGTGAGATCATCGACAGCGGCTACCCCAACACCACCCAGAGCTGGGTGGACTACTGGGCCGCTGTGGAAGCCGAGCCCGACTGCCTGCTGTCCTTTGACGAGGACCGGATCATTCCCCTCAACGAGACCGCCTATCTGGAGATCATCGAAACCGGAGACCATTGGACGGCCTCCAACGACATGAGCGTCATCGCCCAGCTGGTCTGCGGGGAGGTGGAGGTCCTCTTTACCGGGGACATGACCGCCACGGCAGAGCGGGAGTCCCTCTCTCTCTTTCGGGACGTGGATGTGCTGAAGATCGGCCACCACGGGTCCAAGACCTCCACCAGTCAGGAGTTCCTGGAGGTCATCCGGCCGGAATACGCCGTGGCCTCCTACAAGCAGGGCAATTCCTACGGCCACCCCACCGCAGTGGTCCTCCAGCGGCTCTTTGATATGGGCACCACGGTGTACGGCACCGGAAAGAGCGGAAATGTGGTCCTCACCACCAACGGGCTGGACTATTCCTTTAACACCACCAACGCCCTCACAATTCACGACGCCGGGAGTTGATCCCGGCGTTCTTTTGTCACGGTTCTACAAAAATCGCCAATTCTACCAGTTTTCGGTTGATTTCCTACTGCGCCAGGGGTATAATAACCCGGTTGCTGGAATCTCCTTCCAGTAATCACAGAAAATCGAGGCGTTTACTATGGCATACAAATACTTACTTGACCTGGCTCTGATCCTTCTGTCCACCAAGGTCCTGGGTCTTTTCTCCCAAAAATTCCGGATGCCCCAGGTGGTGGGTGCTCTGGTGGCAGGCCTGCTGCTGGGTCCTGCCGTGTTTGGTCTTATTCAGGAGACCGACTTTTTGAAAACCACCGCCAACCTGGGCGTGATCGTCCTGATGTTCACCTCGGGCATGGAGACCGATATCCATGAGCTCAAGCGCAGCGGCAAGGCCGCCTTTCTCATAGCCCTGGCAGGTGTCCTGATCCCTCTGGCAGGAGGCTTTGCCGTAGGATCTTTCTTCAACACCAGCGCTCCTGACGGAAACCCGATGCTCCAAAACATCTTCCTTGGCATCATCCTCACTGCTACTTCCGTCAGCATCACCGTGGAGACCCTTCGGGAGATGGGCAAGCTCCGGGGTCCTGTGGGCAGCGCCATTCTGGGTGCCGCCATCATCGACGACGTGCTGGGCATCGTGGCCCTGACCATTGTCACCAGCTTTGCCGATCCCTCTGTAAACATCGGCGAGGTCCTCATTAAAATCGTGCTTTTCTTCGTGTTTGCCCTGCTGGCCGGTGTTCTCTTCGCCCATGTGTTCCACTGGTGGACCCACCGCTCGTCGGAGGGCCTTACCCAGCACGTGATCGTGGCCTTTGCCTTCTGCCTCCTGTTTGCCTTTATCGCCGAGCACTTCTACGGCGTCACCGACATCACCGGTGCTTTCGTGGCCGGTCTTACCATTTCCAATACCATGCCGGAGAAGCACCGCTCCTTCCTGGCCAACAGCTTTGAGGCCATTTCCTTCCTCTACCTCTCTCCGGTCTTCTTTGCCAGCATCGGCCTCCAGGTAGAACTGGAGGGCATGAACACCCACATTCTCCTTTTCGCCATCGTCCTGACCATCGTGGCTGTCCTATCCAAGATGGTGGGCTGTGGTTTGGGTGCCAAGCTCTGTAAGTACAACAACCGGGAATCTCTTCAGATCGGTGTGGGCATGGTCTCCCGTGGTGAGGTAGCCCTGATCGTGGCCTCCAAAGGCGCCGCCCTGGGACTGATCAGCAAAAATCTCTTCGGCCCGGTCATCGTGGTGGTGGTTATTACCACCATTGTCACCCCCATCCTGCTCAAGGTCGTCTTCCGCGATCCGCCATCCGAAGTTGCCAAAGCATAAAGGATCCCCTTGCGCACAAGCGCAAGGGGATTTTCACGTCAAAAGAAGCTGAACAAAAAGCTCAGCCCGGAGATCAGCAGGCCTGCCACCGTGAGGATGTTCACCAGACGGTTGGTACTCTGTTGGTACAGCAGGTCCAGCTCCCCCTCCAGCAGCTCCAGCAGATACTTGATGCTGTCGATGAGGGGGGTGATCTTCTGGCTGTTGAGCATCAGCTGCTCCAGCTCCCCGATCTCCATAATGCCCAGGTTTTCCACCCGGTCCAGGGTAACGATGAGCTCCCGCCGGAAGAGGCGGGTCCGCTGGATGGCCGCACCAAGGCCCCCGGCGGGGTGCTTCTGGTAGAACTGCTGGCGGTTCAGGATGCGCCCGGCGATGGTCTTGATGACCAGCACCATCTCCTGGGCGTGGAGGATGCCGTGGCAGAGGCCGGCCAGGTCGGAGTCCACCCGGAAGTAGTCGTTGGCTCCCCCGTAGGCCCAGCCGCCAAACTGGTCCTGACGGGCCAGATAGTCCCGGGCCAGGTCCGTCCGGTTCAGGTTCAGGAGGAGACCGTTGTTGCCAAAGACCACGATCCGGACAAAGTCCCGGCTGCCCCAGTAGTTGGACAGCCGCTCGTCCGCCATGGCCTTGGGCACGAACTGCCAGCCCTCATCGCCGGTCATCATGCCGTAGAGCCGCTGGGACTCCTGCTCCAACAGCTGGTCTGCCGTGAGCCCAGGGCGAACGTCCTTGACCTCCACCAGGTAGGCGGTGTCCGGATCGTCCACCGGCACACCCAGGGTGTCGGTCACCGCCCGGAACCACTGGTTCAGGGAATACGCCCGGCCGTCCTTGGCCCGGAAGGGGGCCAAGCCCCCGAAGATCTGCCGCAGATAGATGAGCTGGTCGGTATCCACGCCATCGGCCTTGAAGGAGAAGATCAGCTGGCCGGCGTTGAACTCCGGAAAGAGACTGAACAGGACGGCAGTCTCCTCCATGGGGACCTTTTCAAAGGTCAGGCCCAGGTCCCGGATGAGGAACCGGCGGCTGGGGAAGGGAACCCCGCCCCCGTGGAGAAAGCCCTGGACGATATTTAGGTCCCGAAAGATAGGGTCCTCCCCCACCGACGGGTCATCATCGGGTAAGCACAGGGGAAATGCCCGGGTCAAGGCCTGCCGGACCCGGCGGACCTTCTCCTCCTCCGGTGCCGTATCGCTGGGGTCAAAGAGGCTGAAGCTGTAGAGATAGCTGATGCGGGTGTCGAACCGGAATGACATGGGCCCGCCTCCTTTTTCTGTCAATTTCGTTTATTGTACTATAAAGAAAGCCAACAGACAAGGCCATCCTCGTCTGTCGGCGTTGCTCAGTGCAGGTTCAAAATCAGATAGAGACTCAGGGTCAGGACGATGATACAGGCGGGGACGGTATACTTGCAGTACCGCCGCCAGCCGATCTTGTGGCCCTCTTTGGCCGCCACCGACAGACCCACCACGTTGGCAGACGCACCGATGGGGGTGGCGATGCCGCCGATGTCCGTGCCCTTGGACATGGTCCAGGCCAGGGTGCTCAGGTCCATGCCCAGCAGGTCGGACAGGGAAAGGATGACCGGCACCATGACGGTGGTCATGGGGATGTTGTCCACAAAGGCCGAGCAGATGGCAGTAAACCAGATGAGGACCACCACCATCATGGTGTGGTCGCCCCCAGCCAGACCCGCCAGGAACTGGGCCAGACCGTCCAGCACATGGGTCTGTTCCAGGCCGCTGACCACCACCATCATGCCGATGATGAAGCCGAAGGTCTTCCAGTGGACCTTTTTCAGGATCTCCATGGGGTATTTCGTGGCCGCCAGGGCCAGGGCCCCGGCCATGAGGCCAATGGTGGGCATGGTAAGGCCCGTGGGATTATGGGCCATCACCAGGCAGATGACCAGCAGGAAGATCGCTGTGCAGGTCCGGAACCGATCCCGGTCAGGGATGGCATCGCCGGGGTGCAGACCCATCAGGGCCGGGTCGGATTCTCCGATGCCCTGGCCCAGCTTGGTGCGGAAGGCCAGCACAAAATAGACCACCATCAGGCAGAAGGCCGCCAGACAGATCACACCATTGTTCTGGATAAAGTCCCAGAAGCCCAGGCCCAGGGAGGTTCCCAGGATGATGTTGGGGGGATCACCGCTCATGGTGGCCGCACCGCCCAGGTTGGCGCTGAAAATCTCGGCAATGACCACAGGCACCGGGTCAAACCGCAGCAGATGACCCATCTGCACCGTGGCCACCACCATAAAGAGAATGACGGTGATGCTGTCCACGAACATGGACAGGAGGGCAGAGAAGGTCATGAAGGCCACCAGGATCAGGGTGGGCTTAAAGCGGACCTTCTGGGCCAGCCACAGACAGATCCAGTCGAAGAAGCCGGCCTCGCTCATCTCCTCAGCCAGGATCATCATGCCCAGCAGGAACAGGATGGTACTCCAGTTGATACCCGTATTAAATTCGGTGATGCCCATGTGGGAAAACCAGAAAGAGAAGTGAAAGAAGCTGTCCACACTGAGGGCCTCCCACACGGCGGAAAATCTGCCGAAGGTCAGAAGCAAAACAAGAATCATCGCCCCGCCGGAAGACAGGGCGATGATGGCTCGGGAGTGTTTTCCCCAGATAATATGGACGAACATGAACAGGGCAATGGCAATGGCCAGGATCTGGCTCAGGAGCATTGACGTCCCTCCAAAATAATCAGAACTCGGTCAGCAGTAGCGCAGCAGGATCATGCCCATGCTGATGGCCACCACGATGATGGATGCAGGTGCGGAATACTTGCAGTAACGGCCCCAGCTGATGGGGTGGCCGTCACGGGCAGCAATGGCGGTGCCGGCCACGTTGGCAGAAGCACCGATGGGGGTGGCGGAGCCGCCGATGTCGGTACCCATGGCCAGGGTCCAGGCCAGGGTGTCCAGAGGCACACCCATGGTGGCGGACAGAGAGTTGATGATGGGCACCATGGTGGCTGCAAAGGGGATGTTATCCACGAAGGCGGATGCGATGGCAGACAGCCAGATGATGATGATGACCATGATGACCAGGTTGCCGCCGGTGATGTGGGCGATACCGTTGGCCATGGCCTCCAGCACGCCGGTCTCCTCCAGACCGCTGACGGCCACGAAGAGGCCAATGAAGAAGAAGACCGTCTCCCAGTCCACCCGCTTGAGCAGGTGCCAAGGGGCCTTGTTGGTGGTAAGGGTCAAAACCGCCGCAATGACACCCACCGTTGCCACGGTAAGGCCGGTCATAGCATGGGTCACCAGCAGGACCACGATAAAAATGAAAATGACCACGCTGACGGTGAAGGCCTTCTTGTTGTGGATGGCATCCTCAGGACGCAGACCGTCGCCGGAGAGGCTGGCCAGATCGGCATGGGACACCAGTTCCTTCCGGAAGCAGATGTAGAAGAAGGGCACCATGAGAACCAGGGCCACCAGGGCGATGACACCGGTGTTCAGCAGGAAGTCAAAGAAGGAATAACCCAGAGCGGTGCCGATGATGATGTTGGGGGGGTCGCCGGACATGGTGGCAGAGCCGCCCAGGTTGGCCGCAAAAATCTGAGAAATGATGAAGGGCACCGGATCGAACTTCAGCAGGTGGGCCAGACGGACGCTGGCCACCGCCAGGAAGAGGATGACGGTGATGCTGTCGATGAACATGGACAGGAAGGCGGACAGGATCATGAACGCCACGAACAGAGGTGCGGGCTTGTAGTTGACGGTCTTGGCCAGGCGCAGGCACAGCCAGTCAAAGAAGCCGGCCTCGCCCATACCTTCCACCATGACCATCATGCCGGTGATAAAGATGATGGTGCTCCAGTTGATGCCGCTGTGCATCTCGCCGCCATGTCCCACCGTGTACCAGAAGGTAGGCTCGATCATGGTGTGAAGGGCAAGGGATGCCTTGACGGCCTCAAAGCTTTGCATGGCCAGGACAAAAACCACCAGAATGGTGGCTGCACCGGCCACCAGGGCCACCAGGTAGCGGGGGAATCGTTCCCGGACGATCTCCACGAACATGATGACGAAGATGACAACTGCCAGAATCTGACTTAACATAAAAAATTTCCTCCCCTGGGGATGGGGGTGGTCAGAACGCCCTCTCCCCGATGTGTGTGTTGGTCTGCCCGGACAATGATATGCCCCATCCGGGAAAACCTTTCTGTGTTTCCTTTGGTTTCTCCTAATGTGTGTGTGTTCGCTTGGGAATCTATCTGTTTGTCGGGTCAGCCCTGGTGTGTGTCAGGTGCTGCTGAACGCCTCAAACTTGCAAAGCTGCTGGCAGACGCCGCAGCCTACGCACTGGGTGGGATCGATGACGGCTTTGTTGTCCTTCCAGGAGATGGCGGGACAGCCGATCTTCATGCACATCTTGCAGCTCTTGCACTTGTCCGGGTCGATGTACAGGGGGGGATTCTTCTTCACGGACTTGAGCAGGGTGCAGGGACGGCGGGTGATGATGACGGAGGGTTCCTGGGCAGCCAGTTCCTCCAGGACCACCTCTTCCGTGGCCTTCAGGTCGTTGGGGTCCACCACCCGGACCCGGCGGATGCCCATGGCCTTGCACAGGACTTCCAGGTCGATCTGGCCGGCAGGCTCCCCCCGGAGGTTCTTGCCGGTGGTGGGGTTCTGCTGGTGGCCGGTCATGCCGGTGATGGAGTTATCCAGAATGATAATGGTGGAGTTGCTCTGGTTGTAGGCGATATTGGCCAGGCCGGTCATGCCGGAGTGCATGAAGGTGGAGTCGCCCAGGACGCCTACGGTCTTTCCTTCGCTCTCTTTGCCCAGGGCCTTGTTAAAGCCGTGGACGGAACTGACCGATGCGCCCATGCACTCGCAGGACTCAATGGCGTACAGAGGTTCGTAAGCCGCCAGGGTGTAGCAGCCGATGTCGCCCAGGGCCGTGATCTTGTGCTTGGCCAGAGTATAGAACAGGCCTCGGTGGGGACAGCCTGCACACAGGACAGGGGGACGAGGGGGAACCGCCTCATCCAGACCCACCCAGGGCTTGGTCACGCTCCGGAGCTTTTCTGCCACCAGCCCCTGGGCAAACTCGCCGATGAGGGGAAGCTTGTCCTTGCCGGTGACGGTGAGACCCAGATTCCGGCAGTGCTCCTCAATGATGGGGTCCAGCTCCTCCAGGACGATGACCCGGTCCACCTTGGCGGCGAAGTCCAGGATCTTCTGGCGGGGCAGGGGGTTCACCAGGCCCAGCTTCAGGATAGAGGCCTTTTCGCCAAAGACCTCACGGGCGTACTGGTAGCAGGTGGAGGAGGTGATGATGCCGAAGGATCTGTCCTCCCCCAGCTCCTCCCGGTTCAGATCGGTGGTCTCGGCAAATGCGATGAGCTTCTCGGTCCGGGCCTCCACGATGGGGTGGCGGGGCCGGGCATTGCCGGGGACCATGACATACTTGGCGATGTCTTTCACATACTTCCGCTCGGGCGCCTCCCGGCGCTCCCCCAGCTCCACGATGCTCTGGGAGTGGGAGATGCGGGTGCACAGCTTCAGGAAGACCGGGGTGTCGTATTCCTCGGACAGCGCATAGGCGATCTTGGCAAAAGCCAGGGCCTCAGCAGAGTCAGAGGGCTCCAGCATGGGAAGCTTTGCCGCAATGGCGTAATGGCGGGAGTCCTGCTCGTTCTGGGAGGAGTGCATACCGGGGTCATCGGCCACGCAGATGACCATGCCCGCATTCACGCCGGTGTAGGAAATGGTAAAGAGGGGGTCGGCAGCCACGTTCACGCCCACGTGCTTCATAACGCAGGCGGAGCGCTTGCCCGCCAGGGCGGCGCCGAAGGCCACCTCCATGGCCACCTTCTCATTGGGGGCCCATTCACAGTAGATCTCGTTATATTGGGCAGCCTGCTCGGTAATCTCCGTGCTGGGAGTGCCCGGGTAGCTGGAGATCAGGCAGCAGCCGGCCTCATAGAGACCACGGGCGGCTGCCGCATTGCCCAGCATCAGTTTTTTCATGTTGGTTCTCCTTTCCGGGATGCCCGCCGGAGAACAGACGGGCTCAGGATAATAGTCATTTTATCATACCATCTTTCTGCCAGTTCGTAAACGTATTTTCCTGACAAAAATACGAAACTTTCGTCCTACTCTTCTGTTTTTCCCTACTGATTGGCGAAAAATCCGACATTTCTTCCAGTTTCTACCATATTTGTCGAACTTACACGAATATTGCGATAAGTTTTTCCTTATCTTTGCCAGTTTTTGCCAATTCGCTCTTGAGTTCGCTGTCTCATTGTGATAAATTATGGTTGACCGGTCCACATTGCATCATTTCACAACGAAAACATCGGGGAGGAACACGCTTTCCCGAAGGGGGAGACACACACGCATGGAAAGTAAGAAAAGGATTCTCATCGCCGACACCAGTGAGGAGTTCCGCTCCGCTCTGGCTGAGGCCCTGGAGAACGAGGAGGGCCTGGAGATCGTGGCCCAGACCAACGACGGTCAGGATGCCATCCGACTGACCCGGGAGCTGGCCCCCGACATCCTGGTGATGGATCTGGTGCTGGGCCGGGCCGACGGCCTCGATGTGCTGAAGGCCGTGAGCACCCTGCCGGTGAGCACCCTGGTCCTGTCCGGCTTCGCCCGGGGCCCCATGGCCGACCGGGTGGCTGAACTGGGCGGGGACTATTACATGGTAAAGCCCTGCCGCATCCCGTCGGTGGTGGAGCGGGTCCGCCTGCTGGGGAGCCAGCACTGGTGCGAGGACCTGCTGCCCAACCAGCCCTCGGCCCTCCGGCAGACCCTGGAGACCAACGTCACCGCCATCATCCACGAGATCGGCGTGCCCGCCCACATCAAGGGCTATCAGTACCTGCGGGAGGCCATCATCATGACCGTGGAGGACATGGAGGTCATCAACGCCGTCACCAAGATCCTCTACCCCGAGGTGGCCCGGAAGTTCGGCACCACCGCCAGCCGGGTGGAGCGGGCCATCCGCCACGCCATCGAGGTGGCCTGGGACCGGGGCGACCTGGACACCCTGCAGAAGTACTTCGGCTTCACCGTGAGCAACAGCAAGGGAAAGCCGACGAATTCGGAGTTCATCGCCATGATCGCAGACAGATTGCAGTTACAAAGACGGCAGGGGTGAGAAACGAGAAAACCATTGGGACGCAAGGAATTGCGTCCCTTTTTTCTGTCCACGTACAAAGAAAAAACACCCCTATGCCATCGCATAGGGGTGTTACTCTTCCAGACCTAACAGCCATTCTATAGATACCTTCAGTACTTTTGCAAAGATGGGAATCTCATAGTCAGGCACAAATCTTGTACCCAACTCAACCCGGCTGATACTGTCTCTCACAATCACAATTCCCTCTACCTGCATTTTCGCTGCCAACTCATCCTGAGAGAGATTCTGTCGCCGTCTTGCTTCCCGAATCCGAATACCAGATATATTCTTTTTTCCATTGTAATCATATATCTTCATTCGGCTGACCTCTTTGCGCTAAAGATACGCATTTTTCTTGACTTTAGCACATGACATCCATAATAATGTGTTAAAGATCAGCATCTCATGTAATTGTGGAGGATAATTTATGACACGAACAAAACACTCACTGTGCAAACTGTCGCTGGGTATCCTGTTGCTTTTTCTTTCTCTTTTCCTGTTCTGGGCTTTCAAAGACGAAGCCCGCGCCATGCTCACGGAACCACCCCAGGTCTGCGCCCTCTGTGACCAGGAGCCACAGGATGTCCCCTGTCTGCTGAACATCAGTACCGGCGACATTGGCAAGTTGGTTGGGACCGCCGTTCCCGGGAAGTTCCAGTACATCGGCGTGCTGGGAGCCATGGGCGAATGGGACTCTGACACCCAGACCGGGAAGGTCACCATCCCTGATGAGAAAGCCCACTTCACGGTCCCCCTGTTCTGCCGTTTCTGCCGCTGGACCATCATGAAGAATCCGGCCCAGCTCTACTATCTGGCCGACCTGTCAGAACCCCAAACCCCTCTGCTCTACCCCATCGAAGACCAGCCCATGACCATTCTCGGCTGGTCCATATGCCCCGAAGAGACCTCCGGCGGCACCACCCTGACCATCACCCCTGCCGAATAAAAAATCCCACGGAGTTTCCTCCGTGGGATTTTTCTTGTCTTAATTCAGTTCCGACTAAAATTAGTTGTAGTCGTAGAAGCCCTTGCCGGTCTTGCGGCCCAGACGGCCTGCACGGTACAGGACCTTGTACAGGTGAGCGGGGCGATACTTGGAGTCTGCGGTCTCCTGGTACAGGGACTCCATGACGTTGATCATGACGTCGATGCCGATGGCGTCAGCCAGCTTCAGGGGACCCATGGGCAGGTTGTAGCCCAGCTCGCAAGCCTTGTCGATGTCCTCGTAGGAGCAGACGTTCTCGCCGGCCAGGATAGCAGCCTCGTTCATCATGGGGCACATGACGCGGTTTGCGATGAACATGGGCACGTCGGAAACGGTAACGAACTCCTTGCCGAAGCCCTTAGCGCAGGCCTTGCCGGTCTCCACGGTGTCCTCGGAGGTGTCGTATGCGGGGATGATCTCAACCAGCTTCATAGCGGGCACGGGGGAGAAGAAGTGCATGCCCAGGAACTTCTCGGGGCGCAGGGAAGCGGCAGCCAGCTCGGTGATGGACAGGGAGGAGGTGTTGGAAACGAAGATAGCTTCGGGCTTGATCACGGGAGCCAGCTTAGCGAAAGCGTCCTTCTTCAGCTCCATGTTCTCGACCATTGCCTCGAACACGATGTCGACGTTTGCCAGGTCTTCCAGGGTGGTGGTAGCAACCAGCTTGCCCAGCAGAGCGTCGGCCTGCTCCTGGGTCATCTTGCCCTTGGCGATCTTCTTGTCAAAGTTCTTCTTGATGCCGGCGACGCCCTTCTCCAGGGTGGGGGTTCTGTGGTTGTACAGGACCACGTCGTAGCCGCCTTCCAGAGCGACCTGTGCGATGCCTCTGCCCATGCTGCCTGCGCCGTAAACGCCAACGATCTTAACTTCCATGATGTAAACTCTCCTTAAATAAAATGTTTCAGTAGCCTCCCGAAGGGGCTAGTATAATCAGCCTGACACAGTGTGACGGATGTCCTGCAAATGCCGAAAACCCGGCCATTCTCACTGTGTTCGCCTTATCTTACAGGATTCAGCCGGTCCCGTCAAGGGCAAACCACACATTTCCACGATTTTTTCCAGCTGCTTCCCCCCGTTTTTGTGGGTTTCTTCCCGGTCCAGGGGGAGTATATTCGGCCCCGGAGTCCGACTTTGCAGGAGACCCTGCATATTTTCCTGTTTCTTTGTTGGTTTTGTGCAATTTGACGGGAGGGTTTTTCCTCATTTTGTTCACTCGGACAGGGTTTTGCCCCGGTTTTAGTAGTGCATATGTAGTACCTAATATCCGAAAAATAATTAATATTCAGAATGCGACCGTTTATTTCTTATGGTATAATACATCTGTAGAAGTTGTCCCGTTAGGATTTATTGCTGCGGGCATTCTTCTTATGCCCTGGCAATAGCCAAACCCCTACATTATTAGGAAAGAAAATTCATCAGGAGGATTACTATCATGGAATTTTTACTGAACGAAGACCAGCAGATGATCCACGACCTGGCAAGAGACTTTGCACAGCAGGTTCTGGCTCCCCGTATCGAGGAGATCGAGGCTGGCGAGCTGGTTGAGGTTTCCACCGGCGAAAAGCTGCCTCAGCTGCCCCACGACATCCACATGCAGCTGGCTGAGTGCGGCTTCATCGGCATCTCCTTCCCCGAGGAGTACAACGGCATGGGCATGGGCCACGTTGAGCAGACCATCATTCTGAAGGAACTGTCCCGCGTCTCCCCCTCCGTCGGTAAGTGCCTGGACGTTTACATCCTGGGCCTGGAAGCTCTGGACCTGTACGCTTCCCCCGAGCAGAAGGCTAAGTACCTGGCTCCCTGCTGCTCCGGCGAGCAGACCGTCTCCTTCGCATTCACCGAGCCCGAGACCGGTTCCGACCCCAAGATGCTGAAGACCCGTCTGGTCAAGCAGGCTGACGGCACCTACCTGCTGAACGGCGTTAAGCGCTTCATCTCCAACGCTGCATACGACGGCCCCTGCGTCCTGTTCGCTCTGGAAGCTACCGAGGAAGGCAAGGACATCGTTACCGGCCTGGTGATCGACAAGTTCTGCCCCGGCTACTCCATCTCCAGCCCCTGGGACAAGATCGGCTACAAGGGCTCCCACGTCTATGACATCTTCATGGACGACATCGTTGTCACCGAGGACCAGATCCTGGGCAAGCACGGCGACGGCTTCACTCAGCTGCTGGGCACCACCGCTTACGGCAAGCTGGGCTTCACCGCAGTCTTCGTCGGCACCGCTCTGGGCGCTGCAGACCTGGCTCTGGCATACTGCCAGGAGAAGCTGCACCGCGGCAAGTCCATCACCAAGTTCCCCACCACTCAGCTGCGTCTGTCCACCATGCTGACCTACGCTCACACTGCTGAGCTGCTGATGCTGGAAGCTGCTGACTACTGCGACCACAACCACTTCGCTAACGACGACATCGCTACCATGCGTGCTGTCCAGGCTCGTACCGCTCAGGCAAAGGGCTACGCTGCTGAGACCGCTACCAAGGTTGCTACCATGGCTGTCAACGCTATGGGCGCTTACGGTGTCTGCGACGAGTACCAGGTCGAGCGCTTCCTGCGTGATGCTGCTATCGCTCCCAACATCGAGGGCTCCGGCGACATCCAGTACCTGATCCACGGCATGTACGTCGCTGCTAACGGCAACACCAACTAATTTTAGTTGCGCCTTAGCAAAACACTTTAACTAAGTTTTCTAAGTTGACCGGCCTCTCGGGGCCGGTCAACACTAGAAAATAAAGTAACACTTAGGAAACTAAGTACAAAAATTTATTAATGGAGGATTTCATCATGAAGCCTGTTTATCCCGCTCCCAGAGCTCTGCCTACCTATGAGAACCTGCTGCTGGACATGGTCGAGCCCAACATCCTGAAGGTTACCCTGAACCGTCCCAACGCTTACAACGCTCTGTCCCACGGCCTGGTTGAGGACCTGATCAACCTGTCCCAGTGGCTGGTCGACGAGTACTACAACATCCGCGTCGTCCTGCTGTACGGCGGCGACGAGGGCAAGGGCTTCTGCGCTGGCCTGGACGTCAAGCAGGGTCTGACCGAGTACGAGTGCACCGTTCCCGGCTTCTATCACTACCAGGTCAAGCTGGGCGAGCTGGAAATGTACATCTCCAAGACTCCTCAGCCCTGGATCACCCTGATCGACAACGTCTCCGGCGGCGGCGGCTTCTCCCTGGCAATGTGCTCCGACATCCGTGTCTGCACCAAGACCGCTCGTTTCTCCTGCTTCTATGCTAACGTCGGCATCGGCGGCTGCGACATGTCCTCCTCCTACTTCCTGCCCCGTCTGATCGGTACCGGCCGTGCATTCGAAATGATGCTGACCGGCAACTTCATCAACGCTGAGGAAGCTTGGAACCTGGGCCTGGTCTCCAAGGTTGTTGAGACCCGCGCTGACCTGGTCCCCGCTGGCCTGGAGCTGGCTCGCGTCATCGCAGCTAAGGATCCCATGGCTGTCCGCCTGACCCGTGAGGCTATGCGCGCTAACGTCGACGCAGGTGGCTTCGACAACGCTCTGCAGGTCGAGAACCGCAACCAGACCCTGATGATCGCTCACAACATGAACAAGGACGCTTCTCAGGATCCCATCGGCAAGTACTGGATCGAGGATCGTACCGATCCCATGAACCCCAAGGGCGCTAACTAATTTTAGGTTTTCCTAATTTTATAGGCTTTTGAGTCATGACAAAAGACCTCTGGCTTCGGCCAGAGGTCTTTTTTATTCGCCGGAGGAAACCGCCTTTTTCTTTACTAACACAAGTCCGGTTGAATTTACCACCTTCCTTTGCTATAATGATGGCATCAGCAATTCCCCCGGAATCCAACATCATGCAAGAGAGGAGGCAAACGCATGTTTTGCATTCATTGCGGCAAACCTGTCCAGGAGGGCCAGAAGTTCTGCGCCCACTGCGGAACGCCCATTTCCCCCGCAGAGCAAGTCCAGCCCCCCGAGGCCCCCGTCTCCCAGACGCCGGTCTCTGAACCCAAGAAGAAAGGCCCCAAGGCCGCCATCGGCGTGGCCGTTCTGGCCCTGGTGGTCATCGGCGGCATCCTCATCGGCTCCGGCCTGGGGGGCGGCAAGGACGGCTCCCCCGCCATCTCCCAGACCACCCAGTCCGGCGGCATCGAGACCATGGCCCGCCCCCAGCTGGTGGACTTCTCCACCGTGGAAGCCGTGGCGGTGACCCCGGCGGTGGCCACCGAAGCTCCGGCCCCCGGTCTGGCCAACATCACCAACACAAACAACTACCAGTTCTACCTGAACGAGGAGCAAATCGCCCTGCTGGAGCAGAACCAGTTCTTCGTCACCGACACCTACTTCCATGAGTTCTTTGAGCTCTATGAGTCCAACCGCTATGCCATGGTCCCCAACTTTGTCACGGTGGACTCCCTGATGCACACCTACCACCTGTACTTCAGCCTCCTGCTGAACCGGACGGAGAAGAACTATCTCTCCGACGACCTGCTGGACCTGAGCCAGGCCATGCTCACCGCCAGCATGGAGCAGTACGACGCCCTGGCCGGCACGGCCTGGGAGGAGGCCGCCTGCCGGAACGTGGCCTTCTTTGCCGTGGCCGCCGCCCTCCAGGATGCCAGCGTCACCCCGCCGGCCTACGCCGCCGACCTGGTGTCCCAGGAGCTGGAGGCCATCTACGCCGAAGCCGGCGTCCTTCCCTCCCCCCTTTCCCTGGCCAACGTGGACTACTCCCAGTTCAAGCCCAGAGGGTACTACGAAGGGGACGAGATCCTGGAGCAGTACTTCCGGGCTATGATGTGGTACGGCCAGATCAACTTCGCCCAGAAGGAGGATACCCTGAACCGCAGCGCCCTGCTCATGACCATGGCCATGGAGCAGACCGGCTTCCAGTCCTGGGAGAAGATCTACACCGTCACCTCCTTCTTCGCCGGGGTCAGCGATGACCTGGGCTATTATGAGTACGCCCCCGCCATCCAGTCTGCCTTCGGGGCCATGCCCACCGCCGACCAGCTGGCCGACAGCGAGGATGCCTACCAGGACTACGTGGAACTCATCAGCCAGATGCGGCCCCCCGCCGTCAACTCCGTCCCTGTGATGGAGGGCACCGAGAACATCCCCGAGGAGACCAAGGGCTTCCGGTTCATGGGCCAGCGGTTCACCATCGATGCCGCCGTCATGCAGCAGCTGGTGTACAGCAACGTGAAGGAAAACAGTGCCCAGGAACGCCGGATGCTCCCCGACACCCTGGATATGCCCGCCGCTCTGGGCTCTGACGTAGCCCTACAGCTGCTGGAGCAGCAGGGCGCCACCGGCTTCTCCGGCTACAGCGACAACATGGAAAAACTCCGGGAGACCCTGGCCGCTGCGCCGGAATCCTCCTGGTCCACCAGCCTCTACTCCAGCTGGCTCTACACCCTGGAGCCCCTGCTGGAGCCCAAGGGCGAGGGCTACCCCGCCTTCATGACCACCACCGAGTGGGCCAAGAAGGATCTGGAGACCTACGCCGGCAGCTTCACCGAGCTCAAGCACGACACTGTCCTCTACGGCAAGCAGGTCATGGCCGAGATGGGCGGCGGCGACATGGAGGTCCTGGATGACCGGGGCTATGTCCAGCCCGAGGTCCAGGTCTACAGCCGCTTCCAGGCTCTGGCCCAGCAGACCGCTGATGGTCTGGAGGCCATGGGTTACATCGACAGCGCCGATGTGGAGAACCTCTCCCGCCTGGCCCAGCTGGCCGACCAGCTGCTGACCATCTCCGTCAAGGAGCTCCAGAACGAGACCCTCACCGACGCCGAGTATGAGCTCATCCGGGCCTACGGCGGCACCCTGGAGCACTTCTGGATCGAGGCCGTGGAAGACAAGACCGACTCTCCCTATCCGGACCCCACGGAGGTCCCCGCCTCCCTGGTGACCGACATTGCCACCGATCCCAACGGCACCGTCCTCCAGGTGGCCACCGGCACCCCCGCCGAGATCGTGGTGGTGGTCCCCGTGGACGGCCAGCTCCGCCTGGCCTCCGGCTCGGTCTTCAATTTCTATCAGTTCGAGTACCCCATGGGCCAGCGGCTCACCGACAGCGAATGGCGGTACCTGACCGGGGAGTGGCAGTCCATGGACGGCCCCTACAACCCCGGCGCCGACATCGAAAAGCCCTGGTGGACCCAGAGCTATTGGTATGAGCAGGAATACACCTACTGATGGCGGCCATGAAAGGACACCATAAACTTCTCATCAGCATCGCGGCGTGTTTTCTCGCCGCGATCGCTGTCTTTTCCCTGGTTCCCTCCGGCCCCCAACTCCCCGGCTGGATCCCATGGCAGGAGGCCCGGCTGCTCTGTGAGGGTGCCGGTCAGCCTGACGAGATCCTCCTGGCTGACCGGCAGGTCCGGGTCATCCGGGACGGGGCAGCAGTTTGGGCGACCGGAGAGGATCTGGCCGTTCAGGATGTGCTGTGGTGCGACATCGATCACGACCAGCAGGAGGAGCTCCTTCTCCTCTGCTGGCGCCAGGGCCGCTACGGCCCCAGCCGCCCCTTCTGGGTCACCCAGGAGGAGATCGACCAGGACACCGACTGGTCCCAGCATATCTTCATCTATGAGTGGGACGGAGGGGAGATCCACCCATCCTGGATGGCCTCGGATATTGGCATGGAGGCCCACCACTGGGTCTTTGACCCCGCCCGCCGCTTGGTCATCACGGACACCCAGGGGACAGAGAGCGCCTGGGACTGGGTCTCCTGGGGACTGTCCTCCATGGACCCCCTCCCCACCAAGGCTGTGACCCTCACCTTCGCCGCCCTGGGGGATAACCTGATCCACCGCCCCATTTACGACGACGCCTTCCGGAACTTCGGGGGCACCTTCCATCACCTCTTCGCCGATCTTCAGGCAGAGCTGGACCGGTACGACGTGACCTCCCTGAACCAGGAGACCATCTACGTGGAGGACCCCGCCCAGTACAGCGACTTCCCCAGCTTCGGGACCCCCATCCAGGTGGGCCAGGCCGTCATAGACGCCGGGTTCGACATCGTCAGCGGGGCCACCAACCACGCCCTGGACAAGGGCCCGGCCGCCATCGACCGGACAGTGGCCCTCTACCAGGAGGCCGGGGTGGTGTGCGCCGGTCTCCAGTCCTCCCAGGACCCGGACTACCGGCCCTATGAGCTCTACGAAAACCAGGGCATCCGGTGCGCCGTTTTCGCCTACACCCAGTCCACCAACGGCAGGCCCCTGCCGGAGTCGGCCCCCTGGGCGGTCCACACCCTGTGGGACGAGGACCAGGTCCGGGCAGACCTGGCCGCCGGCCGGGCAGAAGCCGACCTCTGCCTGGTGTACGTCCACTGGGGAACGGAGTACGCCCAGACCCCCGATGCTGACCAGCAGCAGTGGGCCCAGCGTTTCGCCGACTGGGGGGCCGACGTGGTCATCGGCACCCACCCCCATGTGGTCCAGCCCTTTGCGTGGGTCACCGGACAGGACGGCCACCAGACCCTGGTGTATTACTCCCTGGGGAACTTTATTTCCGCCCAGACCCAGGAGGCCTGCCGCCAGGGAGGGATGGCCTGGTTCCAGGTGACCAAGGCCGACGGCCGGTGCACCATCACCGACTGGGGCATGAAAAACCTGATCACCCAGGAGGAAAACGGCCGGTATACCACCCGCCTGGCCTCCTGACCTTTCTACGCCGCAAACTGTGCCCGTTGGAATGCTGCCAAGCATCAAAAAAGTGCAAGGCTCCGCCTTTTTCGACACTTGAAAAAAGCGCCCATTTGGGCGCTTTTTTCATTTCTTCAGGCCGTACAGGGTCCAGGTGGTCCCGGACTGGTAGGGGGCAGAGGGGGAGGAGAGGGTCATCTCCTCCAGTTCATAGGCCGTGACTCCTGCTGCCAGAAAGCCCCCGGTGCTGCCGGTGGTCAGGCCAGGGGCGAACCACCAGCCCCCCACCCCGCCGGGGAGGAAGTGCAGGAAGATCACCAGGCCCCGGCTGCCGTCGGAGGCCATGGAGGCCAGGGACACGGGCTCCCCTTCCCCCACCGTCAAAGAGGTGATCCCTGTTCCGCTAGTGATGGGGGCCAGGGTGAGCATCAGGGCCTCGTACTGGGTCAGGTCGTAGTCCAGCAAATCCAGGGTGATGTCTGCCCCGGAGGCCGTCAGGGTCTTTCCGGTCAGGCGGACCAGGGCCCGGGCATTCACCGCCTGGTCGATCTTGCTGTTGTCCTGGTTGAAGTCGGTGCGCAGGATGGGGTCGCTTCCCTCCCACTGGCTCAGTCGTAAATTTGTGGTCTTGCTGCTTGCCATTATATTCTCCTTTCTGAATCAAAAATGGACGCCTCTCTCCCGAGAGGCGTCCGTGCTGTTCTATGCAGTTTTACACAGCCTTGGGCTGCTTGACGCGCTCGGGAAGCCGGGGTTTGAACCGCTCCTGCCACTGCTTGGCCGCCCAGGGAGGGGCGATCACCGCCGCCCGGTCGGCGTGGGTGGTCATCCAGCCCCAGAACTCCGGCCCCATCACCACATCGGCAGTGAGGAGGAAAGTGTCCCCGTCGGGTACCAGCTTCGCATCGGACCCAAACCGGTCCATGACCTCTCCGGCCATCTCCTGGCAGCACCGCAGGCGGATCCGCTCCCGGCGGTGGGGATCCAGGCCGAAGGGGGCGGCATCCCACAGGCTGGCATCGGCCTCGGGCCCCTGGGCGGGCAGGCCGGTGACCAGGACCTCCCCCATCCGGTCGGGACGGTAGAGGCGGATCACGTGGTCCCGGTGGTCCCAGGCCAAAAGCTGGTAGGTCTCCCCGGACCAGATAAGGCCCTTGGGGGAGATCACCTGGCGTCCCCCCTGGGGGGTGCGGGTCTTGCCCCGGTCATAGGTGTAGGGGACGAAGCTCAGGGCCTTTCTATTCTGGATGGCGGCGTGGATCCGGTCCAGGACGGCCCGCAGGTCCAGGGGGTCTGCCGCACTGCGGCGGCGGACGGACACCGGACGGCGGAGACTCTTCCGCTGGGGGGCGGGGGCCTGGGCGATCAGCTTGTCCAGCAGGTCGTTCTTCTGTCCCTCGGGGATCCAGCGGTAGACCGCCACGGCGTCGATGATGGCCCGCAGGTCCAGGGTGGAGAAGGTGCGGTTCTCTACATACCAGCCCCCATCGGCGCCGCCCCGGTAGACCACGTCCAGCCCGTGCTTGCGCAGGGCGGCCATGTCCCGGTAAATACTTTTTCGTTCTGCGGTGACCCCAAAACGGGCCAGCCGGTCCACCAATTCAGCCATGGGCATGGGGTGCCTCTCATCGGTCTCCTCGGTGAGGATACTTGCCAGCATCAGGGTGCGGTCTCTCTGGTCAGTGTGCTTTCCCATAATGGTGGTCCCTCCTTTGTTCTTTCTGGGGCTATTATAGAACATTTGTTCGAGTTTTGCAAGAGGGAATTTTCACGCACCAGTCCCAAAAAAAGAACAGGACCGAAAGGTCCTGTTCTTTCTAGTATTTACCACAGTTTCCAGTCGGAAACGCCGCACTGACCGGCGGAGTTATCGCCGATGGCCCGGACAGAGCCGTCTTTGTTCACCGCCACGGTGTGCCGCTCGCCCACCGTCACCAGGGCCATGTCGGTCCATTCCTCCACACTGCACTGACCGTACTGGACATCGCCGGAGGCCACCACGGTGCCGTCATTTCTCAGGCCCACCGTGTGGAAGGGGCTCACCGCCACAGCGGCCATGTCGGTCCAGGCCAGGACGCCGGGGGCGGCAAAGGCATCGGCCTCCACCACCTGGCCATCCTTGCGGATGCCCACCGTGTGGATGTGTCCGGCGGAGATGGCCGCAATGTTGTTCCAGTCCCCCACATTGCAGGACCCAAACATGCCCTCACCGGCGGCCACCACCTGACCATTCCGGGTCAGGCCCAGGGTGTGCTCCATGCCGGCGGCCACAGCCACGATGCCTTTCCAGTCCCCCACCTTGCACTTACTGTCGGTGGGACGGCCGGCAGCCAGAACGGTACCGTCGGACTTGAGACCAATGGTATGGTAATCACCGGCGGCAATGGCCACCACATCGGTCCAGCCGCTGACCTCGCACTGGCCCTGGGACCGATCACCGGCAGCCAGCACGGTGCCGTCCTGGCGGACGGCCACGGTGTGGTTCTTGCCGGCGGCAACGGCCACCACGTCGGTCCAGTCGGCCACGTCGCACTGGCCGTACTGATTGTCTCCCACGGCCACCACAGTACCGTCAGCCTTCAGACCCACAGTGTGGAGCCGCCCAGCGGTCACACCGCCCCGGACAGTCCGCTTCACGGTGACGATCTGCTCCGTGGGGAGCTTCACGCCGCACAGGTCACAGAATTTCGCAATATCTCTCAGAACCTCCCCGCAGCTGGGGCAGATCTTATTCACTTTGGTGCCGCACATATCGCAGAAGCAGGCTCCCTGCCGAAGCTCCACCCCGCAGGCATTGCAAATGGCCATATTGGTCCCTCCTAAAAATGGTTGCATTTCATTTGGTTTGATTATAGCCCATCCCGCAGGAGAAAACAAGTCCCGGCCTTGGCCCTTGCTTTTCCCTGCGAAAAGGATATAATAAAGGGTTGAGAACCGATATTTCGACCTGTTAGGAGGTCTTTCCCGTGAACCGCAACTTCGCCCTGGGCTGCCTCTGCATCGCCATGGCCACCCTGATCTTTTCCACCATGGAGGTGGTCCTGAAGCTCCCTGCCGTGGCCGGCGCCTTCCACCCCATCCAGATCACCATGGAGCGCTTTCTGGTGGGCGGCCTGTGCCTGATCCCCGTGGCGGCCCACACCCTGAAAAAGAGGGGGGTCCGCCTCACCGCCCACGACCTTCGCTACTTCGCCATGACCGGCTTTCTCAACGTCTGCCTGGGCATGGTCCTCTTCCAGCTGGCCGTGACCTTCGGCCAGGCCAACGTGGTGGCCGTCATCTTCTCCGGCAACCCTATCTTCGTCACCGTTCTGGCGGCGGTCATCCTCCACGAGACCATCCGCTGGAACAATATCCTGGCCCTGGTCTTCGACCTGCTGGGCATCCTCATCATCGTAAACCCCTTTGGCTCCGGTCAGGTGAGCTCCCTCAGCGTGGGCCTCACCGTCCTCTCCGCCCTGCTCTTCGCCCTGTACGCCGTGCTGGGCAAGAAGAAGACCGCCCAGGTGGGGAGCATCGTGGTCACCTGCTGCTCCTTCCTCTTTGGCTCCCTGGAGCTCTGCCTGGTCCTTCTCCTGGGCCATCTGGAGCCCGTGGCGGGCGCCCTTCAGTCTGCCGGCCTGGAGCTCTTTGCCAACGTCCCCTTCTTCCAGGGCATCACCCCGGAGACCCTCCCCTATTTCCTGTTTGTGGGCATCGTGAACACGGCAGCAGGCTACGTTTTCCACATGCTGGCCATTGAGAAGACCAGTGCCATCCACGGCAGCCTGGTGTTCTTCTTCAAGCCCATCCTGGCCCCCATCTTCGCCCTGGTCATCCTGGGCGAGGCCATTACCCCCACCATCGCCCTGGGCATCGCCATGTTCCTGGCAGGCAGCCTCCTGGGCATGGTCCCCGCCATTCTGCGAAACCGACACCCCAAGGAGGTCCCCCATCGTGAATAAAGACTTCCTGATCGGCTGCATCTGCATCGCCCTGTCCACCTCCATCTTCTCCACCATGGAGGTCTTCCTCAAGCTCCCCGCCGTGGGGGCCTTCGACCCCATGCAGCTCACCCTGGAGCGGGCCTTTGTGGGGGGACTTCTCCTGATCCCCGTGGCCCGGTATTTCCTCAAAAAGCACAGCGTAAAACTCACCAAAAGGGACTACGGCTACTTCGCCTTCTCCGGCTTTCTCACGGTGGTCCTCTTCATGGCCCTCTTCCAGCTGGCGGTGACCTTCGGTCAGGCCAACGTGGTGGCGGTGATCTTTTCGGGAAATCCCATCTTCGTCACCGTCCTGGCCGCCCTCATCCTCCACGAGACCATCCGCTGGAACAACATCCTGGCCCTGGTCTTTGACCTGCTGGGCATCCTCATCATCGTAAACCCCTTCGGCTCCAGCGACTTAAATCCCGTGAGTCTGGCCATGGCCCTCCTGGCCGCCCTGTTCTTCTCCCTGTACTCCGTCCTGTCCAAGCGGAAAACAGCAAAAATGAGCAGCATCGTGGTGACCTGCTTCTCCTTCCTCTTCGGCTCGGCCGAGCTGCTGGTCATCCTGCTGCTGGGCTATACCGCCCCCGGAGCCGCCCTGTACCAAAAGCTAGGGATGGACATCCTCTGCGATGTCCCCTTCCTCCAGGGCTTTTCCCTGGAGACCACCCCCTACTTCCTCTTCATCTGCCTGGTCTACTGCGCCGCCGGCTATGTCTTCCACATGATGGCCATTGAAAAGACCAGCGCCACCTACGGCAGCCTGGTGTTCTTCTTCAAGCCCATCCTGGCCCCCATGGTGGCCCTGGTGGTCCTGGGGGAACCCATCACCCCTACCATCGCCGCTGGCATCGCCATGTTCCTGGTGGGCAGCCTGCTGAGCATCATCCCCAATATCATCCGTACCAGAACGGCCAAACAGGCCCTGCTGGCACGTGGATCCAAAGTATAAGGAGGCACACCCTATGTTCACCCCCATTGACCTCGCCACCTGGCCCCGCCGGGAACATTTCAACTACTACCGGAACATCCTGCCCGTGGGCTACACCATGAACGTCCGCCTGGATGTGACCCGCTTCAAGGCCATGCTGGACCGGCAGGGCCTGAAGTTCTACCCCAGCTTCATCTGGTGCGTCTCCCACAACATCCTCTCCCACCCGGCCTTCCGGATGGCGGTGGACAAGGAGGGCAACCCCGGCACCCATGACGTGGTCCACCCCAACTACACCATCTTCCATGAGGACGACCACACCTTCTCCGACCTGTGGTCGGAGCACAGCGAGGATTTCCCCACCTTCTACCGGATCTTCCAGGAAGATGTGGCCACCTACGGCAGCAACCACGGCATCAAGGCCAAGGCCGGCCAGCCCTGGAACTTTTACTGCATCTCCTGTGTCCCCTGGGTGGACTTCGAGTCCTACACCTCCCACGTTGCCGGAGGGGGACAGCCCAACATGTTCCCGGTGATCACCTACGGCAAGGCCACCGAGAAGGAGGGCAGGCTCACCCTGCCCATGGCCATCAACATCGCCCACGCCGCCGCCGACGGCTGGCACACCGCCCACTTTGTCAACACCCTCCAGGAGCTTCTGGACACCATCACCCTGACCCTGTAACGGGAGGCACACCATGACTGAACAGCTGAAACAGGAATTTAAGGAAAAAGAGATCTCCGCCGCCCAGGCCGCCGCCATGGTCAAGAGCGGCATGAACGTGTACATCGGCTGCTGTACCAGCTACGCCCGGGCCATCGCCGACGAGCTGGCCAAGCGCTCCGAAGAACTGGAGGATGTGACCATCGGCCTGTCCAACGTCTTCCCCCCCATGACCCTGCTGGACTGCGCCAACCCCAAGGCCTTCCGGTTCTGCACCTACTTCGTGGGCTACGAGGACCGCCGGGCCCTGAAGATGGGGTCCCTGGACTACACCTCCGTCCACCTGGGCCAGGTGGACCAGTGGTGCTACCACACCTTCCATCCCGACATCGCCTTCCTGGACGTGTCCTCCCCCGACGAGCAGGGCTACATGAGCCACGGGGCCTCCGGCGTGTGCATGCACCCCTTCATCCAGGAGGAGGCCAAGACCGTGGTCCTCCACGTGAACAAATACTCCCCCTATGTCTACGGTCAGCGGACCCTCATCCACATCTCCCAGGCAGACCACGTGGTCTTTGCCGACGTGGAGAAGGAGACCACCCCCGGGGGCGTGGTGGAGGAGGCCGACGAAGAGGTCCTGGCCATGGCCCGGTTCCTCCTGGACGAGATCCCCGACGGGGGCTGCATCCAGCTGGGCATCGGCGAGGTGGCCTCTGCCGTGGGCTTCGGCCTCACGGGCAAGAACGACCTGGGCTGCCACACCGAGCTCATGACCGACTCCATCATGGCCCTGATGAAGTCCGGGGTCATCAACAACAGCCGGCCCAAGTTCATCCCCAATAAGACCGTGGTGGGCTTCGCCTTCGGCTCCAAGGCCCTGTATGAGTACCTGGACCACAACGAGGATATGTTCTTCGGCCCCTTCCCTGTGGTGAACAATCCCATGAACATCGCCCAGAACGACAACATGATCTCCATCAACACCGCCATGTCCATTGACCTCTTCGGCCAGATCGCCTCCGAGGGCATGGGGACCCGTCAGTTCAGCGGCACCGGCGGCCAGGGAGACTACGTCCGGGGCGCCCAGATGGCCAAGGGGGGCAAGTCCTTCTTCGCCTTCAAGTCCACCCTGGGCAAGAACCCCGACGGCTCCCCCAAGAGCCGCATCATGCCCTTCTTCCCCCCTGCCACCATCGTCACCACCCCCCGGTCGGACGTGCAGTATGTGGTCACCGAGTACGGCATGGTGAACCTGAAGCACCTGACCGTCCGGGACCGGGCCAAGGCCCTCATCGACATCGCCCACCCCGACTGCCGGGCCCAGCTGACCAAGCAAGGCAAAGAACTTGGGATTTTATAAGAGCCAAAAAAGCACCTGCTTGGGGGACACTTCATAAAGAAGTGTCCCCTCGGCCTTTGTATCAGCCGGGATGATTGGATTGTAGGTAATTCAAATCATACGGAGGATCACAACATGTCGCAGAACAGCTTTGAACGCATGGGCGGGAGCTATCGTCAGGAAGGCGATTACCTGCTCCCTGACGTCACCGTCCCGGCAACGCCCCACATTGGTTTTTGGGGCAGAAGAAGGTTGGAGCACCTGCGAAAGCACCGGGACCCTATCTATACCGGCCTGCTTCTCAGGGGAACCCTGAACACTCACCTGGAAGAGATCGACCAACAGGCGGAGGAGCTGCTGGACCTTCTGGTGGCGCAGATGGCCAGGGTAGAGGGTGTGACGGAGGACCTGAAAGCCCGGGATCAAATGGCCTGGGTCCGTGCCATGAACAATATGCAGGCCAGGGCGGCGGAGATCGTTTGCCGTGACCTGATCAACACTTGACGGAACAACGAACCGGGCCCGTCCGCAGCGCATTGCTTCGGACGGGCCCGGTCTTGCGTGTTCTGTTCTTCGGCGTCACTTCATATCCCGATACAGGAAGGTGACGATCTGCCCCCGGGTGCAGGTGTCGTCGGGGGAGAAGGTGTTGGCTCCGGTGCCCTGGGTCACGTTCTTCTCCACGGCCCAGGCTACGGCCTTGGCGTAATAGGCGCTGTCGGCCACGTCGGCGAAGGGGGCCGCACCGGAAGCCGCCGGGGTCTCCTCGAACCGGTGGAGGAAGGTCACCACCTGGCCCCGGGTGCAGCCCTGGTCAGGGGCGAAAGTGTCCGCCGTGGCCCCGTTGGTGATCCCCTTCTCCACCGCCCAGAGGACGGCGTCGGCGTAATAGGCGCTCTTGTCCACGTCGGTGAAGGGGTTGTCCGTCTTGGCCGGAGCCGGGGAGCCCGCCGCCCGCCAGAGGAAGGTCACCACTTGCCCTCTGGTGCAGGTGGCGTTGGGGGAGAAGGTGTCCGCCCCGGTGCCCTGGGTGACGGCCTTGTCCACCGCCCAGGCCACGGCCTCGGTGAAGTAGGCCCCGTCGGGCACGTCCTTGAAGCCGCTGTGGGGGGAGATGGGGACCGTGGGGTCCGTGGGTGTCGGCTCCGCCTGCTTCCAGTGGGCGTAGATCGTGGTGTCCTCGGTGAACACGGTGTCCTTGGGGACCACGGTGTCGCCCTTGGGCCCGGCGTACCAGCCGGTGAAGGTGTAGCCCTCCTTGGTGGGCGTGGGGAAGGAGGCCAGCTTGCCGTCGGTGCCCGTGACGGCGGTGGTGGGGCTCACCGTGCCGCTCATGGGGTTGAAGGTGATGGTGTAGGTGGTGGGGGCCTTTTCTGCGACCGTTACCAGCATAGCCGCTGTTTTTCCGTTACAGGTAGCAACGATTGCTGTCTGTGCGCCCACTGTGGCTGTTGGCAACACAGTCACAACGCCCTTGTTGTCCACTGTAGCGATGTTGGTATTGTTGCTTCTCCAAGTAATGGTACCCTTCGCCCCTTCCGGCAGGAGTGTTGTCTGCACCGTAAAGCTATCACCTTGTTTTACGGTCTTCTCTTCTGGCGAGAGGAAAAGGCCCTCAACTGCGATATTTTTTTCTGCGACTGTTACCAACATAGCTGCCGTTTTTCCGTTACAGGTGGCAACGATGGCCGTCTGTGCTCCTACTGTTGCTGTTGGCAAAACGGTCACAACACCATCATTATTGACGGTCGCAATATTGGTATTGTTGCTTTTCCATGCAATCGTTCCTTCTGCCCCTTCTGGCAGGAGCGTTGCCTGCACCGTAAAGCTGTCGCCCTGTTCGACGGTCTTTTCTTCGGGAGAGAGGTAAATTACAGTTGCCTGGATCGGCGTCGCATCGGTATATGAATACCTAAAGCTGTGCTTTGCAGATATTCTTTCACCATTTCCATCTCTTGCGTATATTTCTCCCCAATAAATACCATAGGATTTATTATTTTTCTCTAAATATGCTCTCGCATCAACAGAAGTATCGTCGGTATAGAACCCTATATTAGAAACAACAAATAAATAGTCCGCAGCACCACCAAAGGCGTCCCAGGAAACTACCCCTGCGGGCGACACTTGAACATTCGTAAGTGGTGGAAGTGTGGATTCAGTCGTTCTGGTCACTTCATTACTTGTACCCATGTCGCTGGAAGGATAGCCTTTCGCCCCTGTTGCATAAACCTCCGCAGTATACTTATGTGTTCCTTCTTCTAAATAAGTGGATACATCCGCACTGGTGGTAAACGCTCTAAAACTTAGTTTTGCAACACCGTCCCTCAGGATATACACTGTGTATCCAGTGGCATTTGTGACAGGATCCCATGATAAAACATCACCATCACTCCAATTGACGTTTGTCGGACGGTCAAGTTTTGGATGCGGTGAAGTATATGTGTAACTTAACAAGCTTGCTTCTGAAATCTTTGTTCCGCCAGATTCAGCCCAAAGTTCTACTGACCAAGTTCCGCTGGTTCTGCATTTTTCTGCAAAAAAATCATACAAATCAAGAGAAGTATTCGTTGTAGTCTCCTCAAGCGCACCACTTTTAATGTGGTACTTGTCTGCGCCTGCAAAAGCGTCCCAAGAAAGAACACCCGCCGAAGAAAGAGATACATTTTGCAAGGTCCCCGCCGCATACGCCACCGGCCCGCCCACGGTGAGCAGCCCCAGGGCCATCACCAGGGCCAAACCCAAACTCAACCATTTTTTCATACAAAACACCTCCAAATTTCTCTCGTATTCCTAACCTGCCAAAACAAAAGCGCGCCGCCCCGGCGGGGGAGAGAGTCCCCGCCGGGTCAGCGCGCTATTCTGGTCTTATTCCATACCGAAGGAAGGGTACGGCGTGCCTTATCCTTACCCTTATCCGTTCCGTTCCGGTCCGTTCCGTTCCGTTCCGATGATGCACATTTTTTCCGATTTGTCAAGTAGCTTCATGACAGTTTCTCCTTCATCGGCATGGGCGAAGACGTTCTCCGACGTCATTATACCACACTTTTGACGATTTAGTCAATTAGCCGCGCGAAGAATCTCAGGTACCGATTTTGTCCCTCTGCTGGAAAAAGCCCAAGGTATCCTCTTGACGCGGGCGAACATTTGTACTATAGTATGATTGGCTCTTTTGAGAGCCCACAACTTCATAGCGTGTGATCGCACCCTTCCTCATCTTCCCAGATGAGACGGCTCTTTCAGCCGGGTACATAGTTATATCACAACCTGCGAGGCCAGCCCAAGGCCCCGTTGGTTTGGTGTAACTATGTGCCCGGCTTTTTCGTCGGGATGATTCGAGGCTTCTCTCCGGAAGAGATGGAAGAGGCTTTTCAAGAGGGCGTGGAGCGTAGGAAGCGTGAGCGTGAAAAAACGGCGTAACCACAAGGATTAAGCCGTTTCGGAGAAAAATTGAACTGTGTTTACGAAGGCCGCTTGGGGCACCTTCCTTACGGAGGGTGCCCCTTTCGCAGGTGCTTTTTTTAGGCCTCGCAGCCTTTCGCCGCAGCAGCGGGTCTCTCAAGTCCGTCTCTTCCGTCCGTCCAGCTTGGCCATGTTGGCGTGGAGGACCTTCTGGTTCCGGTGGGTGTAGATGTTGGCGGTCACCGAAATATTGGCGTGGCCCATGAGCTCCTTGGCCACGTTGATGGGGACCCCCGCCCGCTGGAGGTCGGTGCAGAAGGTGTGCCGCAGGCAGTAGGGGGTCAGGTCCGGGGAGAGAACGCTCTTGACGATCTTTCCCTCCACCACCTTGGCCCCCATGTGGATATCCAGGGCCTTGGCAAAGGCCTGCCACCGCCGCCGCTGGCTGTTGGCGCTGGGGATATTCCCCCGGGCGTCCGGAAAGACCGGCTGGTCGGCCTCCCCCCGGGCCTCCCACATCTTCTCCCGAAGCTCCTGGCGCATGGGGATGTCCCGGTTTCCCGCCTCGGTCTTGGTCCCCTTCACCGTCCGGGAGCCGCTCTCCACCGCCTTGTACACGTGGATCTCATTCCGCTGGAAGTCGATGTCCGACCACAGCAGGGCGGCGGTCTCCCCGGGCCGGAGCCCGGCATAGAGGATGGTCAGCACCCACAGCCCTGCCGGGTGGTCCTGGGCCACCGCCAGCAGATGCCTGCGCTCCTTATCGGTGATGGACCGCCGGCTCCCCCGGCTGGTCTCCGGCAGGACCAGGCCCTCTGCCGGGTCATAGACGATGAGCCGGGACCGCCGGGCCTGGCGGAAGAGCTCCTGCATCACCATCCGCAGCTTGGTCAGGTGGGAGTAGGACATCCCCGCCTGGGTGTTCAGGATGGCCTGGAGGTCCAGATCCCGGATGTCCTGCACCTTTCGGTGGCCGATGGCCGGACGGATGTACCGCTCGTACTTCTCATCGTACAGGCTCAGGCTCTTGGGGGTGAGCCCCGAGGGCTCCTTGTAGATCTCCTTCCACCGCCGGAACCACTGGTCCACAGTGGACTCCCCGCTGGCGGTCAGGTCATCCCGGCGGAGATTCTCCACCAGGACGGCCAGCTTGGCGCAGGCCTCCTCTTCGGTCTTGCCCCGGACCTCATACCGGCGGCCGCCCCAGGTGATACTTTTGCGAACATAGACATAGTTTTTCATACAAAAACCTCCTGTTGTAAGATGGCTTCATCCTACAACAGGAGGTCTATTTTTGTCAGTGTTTCTCTTACTCAGACAGGAGCATCCGGTCGCTTTCGATGTTGAACTTCTCCAGCAGATCCCGGACGGTGAGATTCTTTTTCTCCTCTCCCTTGATGTCCACCACCACACGGCCGGAATCCATCATGATAAGGCGGTTGCCGTACTGGATGGCGTTCTTCATGTTGTGGGTGACCATGAGGGTGGTGAGCTTGTCCCGGGCCACGATCTCCTCGGTGAGCTGGAGGACCTTGTCTGCCGTCTTGGGGTCCAGGGCAGCGGTGTGCTCGTCCAGCAGCAGCAGCTCGGGCTTTTTCAGGGTGGCCATCAGCAGGGTCAGGGCCTGCCGCTGGCCGCCGGACAGGAGGCCCACCTTGCTGGTCATCCGGTCCTCCAGACCTAAGCCCAGGGTGGCCAGACGCGCCCGGAAGAGCTCCCGCTCCTCCCGGGTGATGCCCTTGCCCAGGCCGCGGCTCCTGCCCCGGCGGTTGGCCAGAGCCAGGTTCTCCTCAATGCCCATGGTGGCAGCGGTACCCATCATGGGGTCCTGGAACACACGGCCCAGGTATTTGGCCCGCTTATGCTCGGGCAGGTGGGTCAGGTCCACCCCGTTCAGGGTGATGGTACCCTCGTCAGCAGGGAACACGCCGGAGATCAGGTTCAGCATGGTGGATTTGCCTGCGCCGTTGCCGCCGATGATGGTGACGAAATCCCCGTCCTCCAGGGTCAGGTCCAGGCCGTTGATGGCCCGCTTCTCGTTGACGGTGCCGGCGTTGAAGGTCTTATAGAGTCCTTTCAGTTCAAGCATGGGGTGCACCCTCCTTTGCCTTGGGAGTCTTCCGCTTGCCGTGGAAGTACTTGCTCTTCCAGTAGGGCAGGGCCAGGAAGACGGCCACCACCAGAGCGGACAGAAGCTTGAGCAGGTTGGCGTCCAGACCCATCTGGATGACGATCTGGATGACCACATAGTAGATGATGGAGCCCAGAACCACAGACAGGAGCTTCAGGGCGAAATTCCGGAAGATCCGGCTGAAGACCGCTTCACCGATGATAACGGCAGCCAGGCCGATGACGATGGCACCGCGGCCCATGCTCACGTCGGCAAAGCCCTGGTACTGGCAGAGCAGAGCACCGGAGAAGGCCACCAGACCGTTGGAGACCATGAGGCCAATGACCTTGTTCCGCTCCACGTTGATGCCCTGGGCCCGGCTCATGTTGGGGTTGGCGCCGGTGGCGCGGATGGAGCAGCCGGCTTCCGTACCGAAGAACCAGTAGAGGAGGGCAATGAGGGCCACGATGATGAGGGCAACCATGATGAGGGGGTTGCCCAGGACAGCCTCCTTGACCCAGCGCAGGGAAATGACCAGGTCGTACTTATCCACGTTGATGGCCTGGTTGGCCTTGCCCATGATCTTCAGGTTGATGGAGTACAAAGACAGCTGGGTGAGGATACCGGCCAGGATGGCAGGGATCCCCATGAAAGTGTGGAAAATGCCGGTCATAAGGCCAGTGAGCAGACCCGCCACGGTGGCGATGAGCATAGCCAGCCAGGGGTTGCAGCCCATAAGCATCATCATGATGCACACGGCACCGCCGGTACACAGGGAGCCGTCCACGGTCAGGTCGGCGATGTCCAGAATGCGGAAGGTGATGTACACGCCGATGGCCATGATGCCCCAGATAAGGCCCTGGGCCACAGCGCCGGGGAGGGCAGCAGGCACCGTCAGGAGCCTGGATAGGAATACTTCAAACACGATACGTCCTCCTGTTTCTTATTCTGCAATGACCACGGGGGTGTAGCCCTCGGGGACAGCAAGACCCAGCGCCTCGCAGATCTCGGGGTTGTAGGTCTTGACCGCCGTGGTGTATTCGATGGGCATGGTGGAGATGTCTGCCTCCCCGGTGAGGATCCGGGCGGCCATTCCGCCGGTGATCCGGCCCAGCTCATAGTAGTTGATGGGCAGGGCAGCCACGCCGCAGCCGGCACAGATGCCGTTGTCGCCCCCCATGACGGGGACCTTGGCAGGACGGCAGATGTTGTCGATGATGCCTGCGTTGGCGGCCACGGTGTTATCTGTGGGAACAAAGATCACGTCGCAGGCCTCGGAGGCTGCCATGCACACAGCCCCCAGGTCGGTGGAGTCCACAAAGGGGAAGTCCAGGCAGGTGTAGCCCAGTGCTTCCAGCTCGGCCCAGACCACCTCCACCTGATACAGGGAGTTGGCCTCAGAGGAACAGTAGAGCATGCCCACGGTCTCCGCCTCCGGGAACCACTCCCGGATCATAGCGGCCTGCTGGTCCAGGGAGGTCAGGTCGGAAGTACCGGAGATGTTTCCCCCCACGGTGCCGTCAAAGTTTTCAATGTCCAGGGCAGCGCCGTACTCGGTGACCGAGGTGCACAGGATGGGGATCTCCCCGGTGCCGGCCACGGCAGCCTGAAGGGCAGGGGTGGCGTTGGCCAGGATCAGATCCACACCGTTGGACACAAAGCTGTTGATGATGACCGAGCAGGTGTTGGAGTCGTTCTGGGCGTTCTGGAGGTCAAACTCCACGGCCCCCTCCCCCAAACTCTCCACCAGGGCGTCCTGGAACCCCTGGGTGGCGGCGTCCAGAGCTTCATGCTGGACCAGCTGGCAGATGCCCACCGTGTAGGCGGTCTCACCTCCGGTGTCCTGGGAGCCGCTGCAGGCACACAGGCCCAGACACAGAAGGACCGCCGGCAGAGCGGTCAGTAATTTCTTCATGGGTAAGTACCTTCTTTTCTCAAAACTGATTTTCCTGTGCCAAAAGCCAGCGGGAAATGGTTTTCCCGCTGGCCGGCTGTTCTATTTTCGGAGGTGATTTAACCGATCTCAATGGCTGCATAGCCCTCGGGGACGGTCAGGCCCAGTTCGTCAACGATGGCCTGGTTGTACTTCTTGGTGACGGTGGTGTACTCGATGGCCATGGTGGAGATGTCTGCCTCACCGGTCAGGATGGCTGCTGCCATCTCGCCGGTGGTGTAGCCCAGGTCATAGTAGCTGATGGACAGGGTGGCCACGCCGCAGCCGGAGCAGATGCCCTCCTCGCCTGCGATGACGGGGACCTTAGCGGGACGGCAGATGTTATCGATGATGCCGGTGTTGGCGGCTACGGTGTTGTCGGTGGGGACATAGATCACGTCGCAGGCAGCTGCTGCGGAGGAGCAGACAGCGGACAGGTCGTTGGAGTCAGAGAAGGCGTACAGCTCGCAGGTGTAGCCCAGAGCTTCCAGCTCGGCCTTCACCACGTCAACCTGGTACTGGGAGTTTGCCTCAGCGGAGCAGTACAGCAGGCCCACGTTCTGTGCATCGGGGAACCACTCCTGGAGCATGGCGGCCTGTTCATCCAGGGGAGCCAGGTCGGAGGTGCCGGAGATGTTGCCGCCTACGGTGCCGGAGAAGTCGTCCAGCTCCAGAGCCACGCCGTACTCGGTGACGGAGGTGCCCAGGATGGGGATGTCAGCGGTGCCGGCAGCCGCAGCCTGGAGGGCCGGGGTGGCGTTGGCCAGGATCAGGTCCACATTGCCGGAGACGAAGCCGTTGATGATGGTGGAGCAGGTGTTGGAGTCGTTCTGGGCGTTCTGCAGGTCGAAGGAGACAGCCCCTTCGCCCAGGGCGGCAATCAGAGCATCCTGGAAGCCCTGGGTGGCGGCATCCAGAGCCACGTGCTCCACCAGCTGGCAGATGCCCACGGTATAGGTGGCAGCTGCGGCATCTTCCGCAGGTTCGGCGGTTTCGTCAGAGGTACCGCCGCAAGCACACAGGCTCACACACATAGCCCCTGCCAACAGGGCAGCCAATAACTTTTTCTTCATAAAGATGACCTTCTTTCAAAATCTCAAAAATCCTTCACCAATATCTCTTCCTTGATGATGGCGTCATTTTATACCTTTACAGCTTTAAAGTCAATACCTAAAATCGAAAAAGTTATAAAAATATAACCCTGGTCTTATCCACCATTTTTTGTCAAACCTACACAAACGGACCCGCCCCTTTTGGGACGGGCCCCTGCTTGCTTGGATCAGCCCACAGACCGCAAAACAAAAAGAAGAGCACCTGCCAACGCAAGTGCTCTTCTTTTTCTTGTTTTTAGATGTGCTTCACACGGTCGTGCTCCTCGGCACGCTTGGCGTTGTTGAAGCGGTCCAGGGTGCCCACCAGGTAGCCGGTGATGCGGCGGATGCGCTCGAAGGGCACGCCGTCGTCCTCCTTCCGGCCGCAGCCGGGGCACTGGTCGCCGATGATGCCGGAGAAGCCGCAGACGGGGTCACGGTCCACGGGGTGGTTCACGGAGCCGTAGCCGATGCCCTTTTCCTTCATGCAGCGGATGATCTGCTCGAAGGCATCCAGGTTCTCGGTGGGGTCGCCGTCCATCTCCACATAGCTGATGTGACCGGCGTTGGTCAGGGCGTGGTAGGGAGCCTCGTAGGCGATCTTGTCGTAGGCGGAAATGGGGTAGTACACAGGCACGTGGAAGGAGTTGGTGTAGTACTCACGGTCGGTAACACCCTCGATGGTACCGTACTTTTCCTTGTCGATCTTCACGAAGCGGCCGGACAGACCCTCTGCGGGGGTGGCCAGCAGGGTGAAGTTCATGCCCCGCTTCTTGCTCTCGGCGTCCATGCGGGCACGCATATGGCCCACGATCTCCAGACCCAGGACACGGGCCTTCTCGCTCTCGCCGTGGTGCTCGCCAATGAGGACCTTCAGGGTCTCGGCCAGGCCGATGAAGCCCATGGACAGGGTGCCGTGCTTCAGGACCTCACGGACCTCGTCGTCCCACTCCAGCTTCTCGGAGTCGATCCACACGCCCTGGCCCATCAGGAAGGGTGCGTTCTTCACACACTTGCGGCACTGGAACTCGAAGCGCTCCAGCAGCTGCTCGATGCACAGGTCGATGGTGTAGTCCAGGCTCTCGAAGAAGAGGTTCAGGTCACCCTTGGCCTTGATGCCCAGGCGGGGCAGGTTCAGGGTGGTGAAGGACAGGTTGCCGCGGCCGTTGCTGATCTCACGGGTGGGATCGTACACGTTGCCGATGACACGGGTGCGGCAGCCCATGTAGGCGATCTCGGTCTCAGGACGACCTTCCTTGTAGTACTGCAGGTTGAAGGGGGCATCCTGGAAGGAGAAGTTGGGGAACAGCCGCTTGGCGCTGCAGCGCATAGCCAGCTGGAACAGGTCGTAGTTGGGTTCGCCGGGGTTGTAGTTGATGCCATCCTTCACACGGAAGATCTGGATGGGGAAGATGGGGGTCTCGCCGTTGCCCAGGCCAGCCTCGGTGGAGAGCATGATGTTCTTCATGACCATGCGGCCCTCGGGGCTGGTGTCCATGCCGTAGTTGATGGAGGAGAAGGGGGTCTGGGCACCTGCACGGGAGTGCATGGTGTTCAGGTTGTGGATGAGGGCCTCCATGGCCTGGTAGGTGGCCCGGTCGGTCTCCTTCACAGCCCGGTAGTGGGCGAACTCCTGGCACTTGCGGGCGGTGGCTTCGTCCACGCCGTAGGTCTCCATCAGGTAGGGCAGCTCTGCGGTGTAGAAGTCCTCGCAGTCCTCCAGCTTGGGATACAGGCCGGTCTCGGCCTCCAGCTTCTGGATGTGCTCCTTGATCTGGGTGTCCAGGTCCTCCTGGCCGGCCAGGAGCATCAGGGCACGGGACAGGTTCTGGCGGTAGATGCGCTTGAAGGTCTTGCGCACGCCCACAGCCATGCCGTAGTCGAAGTTCACGATGGACTGGCCGCCGTGCTGGTCGTTCTGGTTGGACTGGATGGCGATGCAGGCCAGAGCGGCATAGGAGGCGATGTCGTTGGGCTCACGGAGGGTGCCGTGGCCGGTGGAGAAACCGCCGTCAAAGAGCTGGATCAGGTCGATCTGGGTGCAGGTGGTGGTGCCCATGGGGGCGAAGTCCATGTCGTGGATGTGGATGTCGCCGTTCTGGTGGGCCACTGCGTGCTCGGGCTTCATGACGAACATCTGGTAGAACTGCTTGGAACCTTCACTGCCGTACTTGAGCATGGTGCCCATGGCAGTGTCGCCGTCGATGTTGGCGTTTTCCCGCTTGATGTCGCTGTCCTTGGCGGAAGAGAAGGTGATGTCCTCATAGATCTTCATGAGGCGGGTGTTCATCTCTCTGGCCCGGCTGCGCTCGGAGCGGTACAGGATGTAGGCCTTGGC
>JAFSFC010000024.1 GCA_017435425.1 Ruminiclostridium sp.
CCTGAGCCAGGATCAAACTCTCAATAAAATGGTATTAAAACGAACCTTTCGGCTCGCTATAATCAATTCATTGATTGCTAATCTTTAGCTTCAAAGAAATAATTTGACGTTGCCCCACAAAGCTGTTTTAACTTTGTGGACAACTTAATGTCCGTTTCTGGTGCTTCGTGTTTGTCTTACGTTGTTTAATTTACAAGGTACACATCGCTTTCGGCTTTCCCTCAAGCGGTGAGTTATATCTTAGCACAACTCTTTTCGCTTGTCAACCCCTTTTTTCAAGTTTTTTCAAACTTGTTTGTTGGAGTCTTTTGTGCGGGACCGTCGTTCGCGACAGCTTGGTTATAATACCACCCCATCCAGAGAATGTCAACCCCTTTTTTCAACTTTTTTCGAAAAAGTTGTTTTTCTGTGGAATCAGGTCTTTTTCTCGAAGGTGGCGCCGCACTGACGGCAGGTGATCTTCACCGTCCCCTTCCCTCTGGGCACCCGAAGCTTCTGGCTGCAGGCAGGGCACTTGAAGATCTTATACTGTTTGTTCTGCTCCGCTTTACCCTGCCAGCTGCCCCACTTATGGCGAAGGCCGGCGGTTTTGGCCTGGAACATCTGGTTCTCCTCCCTGCGCTTGGGGATGTTGCGGGAGAGGGCCCGGAACACATAGATGCCCACTGCCACAACAAAGACATAATAAAGCAGGGTCTGCAGGCCTCCTGCAGGCAGGATGATGTGGAGGAGCCAGCAGGCCAGGCCCGTCCACATGACCGCAGTATTGAGTTGATCGATGCCATTTCTTCCGGCAAACAGACGTGCAAGCATCATTCTCATGATCGATTCGCCTCTTTTGATCCAGGATCAGCGTCTTGCATTGGCCCAAGGCCAAAATCGCTACCTTTATATAATATCTTATTCCGTGCAACAGTCAATGGCTCTGCCTGTTTGTTCACAAAAAGATAACATCAGACTTTCGGAAAGGGCCTTGCCCTTTCCGAAAGTGAGGGGACTGCAGCCTGTTGCGCGCGCCCTTCAGGCACACTAACAGGCTGAGAAGAGTGATTTCCCACGCACATGTCGCGGGAAATCACAAATTTGCCTATATTTCGCCACTGCGGTGGCGAAACTCTGCGAGGCTTTCATGGAATAGAATCCTCTCAAGGTAACAAGAAAAGCCGCTGTGGATAAACCACAGCGGCTTTTGTAAGCAAGTATGAACTTGAAGGATCCGTAAGGATTAGAAGTACATGTACTTGTTGGCTTCCTTACGCAGCTCAGCACGGAAGTCGGGGTGAGCAATTGCGATCAGGTTCTCGACGCGCTGCTTCACAGTGCGTGCACGGATCTTAGCAACACCGTACTCGGTGATGACCATGTCGGTGATGTTTCTGGAAACGGACACGATGGAGCCGGGATCCAGGATGGGAGCGATACGGGAAACGGTGCCCTTCTTAGCAGTGGAGATCTGGCACAGCATTGCACGGCCGCCCTTGGAGTGGAATGCACCGTATGCGTAGTCGGTAGCACCGCCGGTGCCGGACCACTGCAGGTGAGCAACAGCCTCAGCTGCAACCTGACCGGTCAGGTCGATCTGCAGAGCAGCGTTGATGGAAACCATGTTGTCCTGACGTGCGATGTTCTCGGGGTCGTTGGTGTAACGGCCGCGGCGCATCATGACACGGGGGTGGTTGTTCAGATACTTGTAGGTGAAGTCGTCAGCGATGATGAAGGCACCAACGGACCAGCCCTTATCCAGGTTCTTGTAACGGTTGGTGACAACACCCTTCTGGATCATACGAGCCATGGAAGCGCCGATCTGCTCGGTGTGGATGCCCAGGTCGTGACGGTTCATCAGCTCGAAGCCGATTGCGTTGGGGATACCGCCGAAGCCCAGCTGGATGCAGTCGCCATCGTGGACCATCTCAGCAGCCATGCCAGCGATTGCCTTTTCCTTCTCGCCGATGGGGGGATCCTGCAGCTCGTACAGGGACAGGTCGGACTCATAGATCACGTCAGCCATGGAGACGGGCAGTGCGCAGTCGCCGGGCAGGTGAGGAATTGCGGGGTTGACCTCGAAGATGATCTTGTCTGCGGAGTAGAAGGACTCCATCTGCCACTGCAGGTCGCAGGAGCAGCAGCAGTAACCATGCTCATCCATGGAGGAAACAGCAACAACGACGACGTTGGGGCGCTTGCAGCGGTGCAGCTCCTGGCCATAGTTGTGCAGGTGGATGGGGAAGTAAGAGACCATGCCGGAGGGATGGATCTTACGGAAGTTGCCATCATAGAAGAAGGTGTTGTGATGGAACTTGTTGCCGTACTGAGGATCGGTGTGAACGGGATACTCGGAGCCCCAACGATGGACGCAGGTCCACAGCTCGACGGGGTTGTTCTCATCGATGCGGTCAGCGATGGTGTGCAGGTTGCGCAGCCACATACGGGGCTCGCAGCCATGGATGGAGTTGACGATGCAGTCGCCGGACTCGATCAGAGCCAGAGCGTCCTCGACAGTACCCAGCTTGGACTTGTAGATCTCTTCGTGGGTCATGCCTGCATAGGTATCTGCCAGATACTCTTCATGCTTCTTGTGCTTCTTCAGCATGACGTCGGGGATATAACGAGAATAATTTTCGTAATGTTCGAACATTTAGGTGTATCCTCCTGTCTTTGATAGTACTCCAGTGTGTGCTGTGCACAACTTTACTCACTTATTCTACCCTACCTTATAAAAAACGTCAATACGGTCCCAATGCGGTACTTTGCCTAAAATTAGCGCCCTCTATTTGTCCATTTTGTCCATCGTTTTTCTACTGCACAACACTTTTCCTTTTTTTGTCGGTTTCCGGGTTGGCCTTTGGCCCAAAATCTGTTACAATATCCCACATGAAGTAGGGCGTTCCCCGCCCCATCCCAATATGTACCCAGGAGGTTTCCCCTATGTTAACACCCGGTATTTTCAATGAGATCACCTTTACCGTCACCCCTGAGCTGACCGCAAAGGCCGTGGGCAGCGGCACTCTGGAGGTCCTGGCCACCCCTGTCATGATCGCCAAAATGGAGGAGGCCGCCTGGACCGCCGTTTCCGACCATTTGGAGGAAGGCAGCGGCTCCGTGGGCATCCTGATGAACGCCCAGCACCTGAGTGCCACCCCTGTGGGGATGACCGTCACCTGCCGGGCTGAGCTTACCGAGGTGGACGGCCGCAAGCTGGTCTACAAGGTGACCGCCTGGGACGAGAAGGGTCCCATCGGCGAGGGCATCCATGAGCGGGCGGTCATCCAGAACGAGCGCTTCGTCACCAAGGCCTACAGCAAGCTGTGAGGCAGCAGAACTGCCAGTGAAATTGAGCCTTCGGCTCAGTGAAATACGCTGACAGCGTGTGAAATTCGGGCTTCGCCCGAGTGAAATTGCCCGTTGGGCAGTTGAGGTGTCCCTGCGGGACGATCTGAATTATTTTCTGCTTCCTCATCCGTTTTTTCTAAAATTGCATCTTTATGCAGGATTTCAGGCACTCACAGCATAACTATATGTTGTGGGTGCCTTCGTCATTATTCCACTCTTTGTAGTTGTTTTGTATCCTTTTTGTCATTTTTACACTCGATTCTTCTGTTTTTGCGCATTTTTTCTTGATTTTTTCTTACATTTATGTTACAATACGGTTACAATCGTAAATAATCAGAAACAGGAGTCGATTGAATTATGAAGAAACACCTGCCCAGCGCGGCTGTATTGTCCGTGCTTCTGCTGGTGCTTTGCCTGCATGCATTCGCCGCAGAACGTTCCTCCTTCGATTCCGGTCTGAGTACGTCGGCTTCCTCCGGCGGAGGGTATATCTTTACCCAGAGCCAGGAACCCACTTACACCGATTACACGGATGTGATCCCCGTCCTTACCGCCGCACCCACCAACGGGAACCTTCGTACCGCACCGGATATCACCGTCAATGGCACCTCCATTGGCCATCTGACCGACCGGATCATGGCCGGCGGCACCACCTATGTGGAGGCCGCACCCATTCTTCAGGTCCTGTATCCCGACATCTCCCTGACCACCCGAGACGGTCACCTGACCGCCACCTCCTCGGAGCTGTCCTTCCACGCCATGGAAGGGGACTGCTACTTCCTGGTAAACGACCGGTACCTCTATGTTCCCGACGGAGTCCTCCTCCAGGGCGAGAGCATCCTTCTGCCTGCTGACAGACTGGCCGAGGCCCTGGGCTGCAGCATCCAGGGAAATGCCGACGGCCAGGACATCATCCTCAAGCAGGTGGAGCCTGCGGTCACGGCTCGTACCTACAACGCAGACGACCTCTACTGGCTCTCCCACGCCATCTTTGCCGAGTCCGGCAACCAGCCCATGAAGGGGCGGATCGCCGTGGGTACGGTCATCCTGAACCGGGTGGCTGACCCCACCTTCCCCAACACCGTGGAGGCGGTCATCTTCCAGCCCAACCAGTTCTCCCCCGTGGACAACGGCACCATCTACCGGGACCCCGACAAGGACAGCATCGTGGCCGCCAAGCTCTGCCTGGACGGCGTGAAGGAGGCTGACGACTGCCTCTACTTCAACGTGACCACCATGTACTCCTGGGCAGATCGGGCCCGCACTTACTTCTGCACCATCGGCGGACACAATTTCTATCTGTGACCGCCTGACACTCCATTCTCTTCTTTCTCTGCATTTACGCAAGAAGCGGCTCGGTTCTCCGGGCCGCTTCTTGCATACAGACATCAAGAATGCTCCGCTGAGGCGATGATTTCTTCCCGGAAAAATTTTTTGAATTTTTCAAAAAAAGGGGTTGACTTTTTCCGCCGGCCTGTTATAATAAGCAACGTTGTCAGGACGACAGCCAACAGAATAGCAAATGTGGAGAAGTCGCGTAGTCCGGCCGAGCGCGCACGATTGGAAATCGTGTAGGCCCCAAAAGGGTCTCGAGGGTTCAAATCCCTCCTTCTCCGCCAAAAAAGAGCAAGTCGAAAGACTTGCTCTTTCCTTTTTCTCCACTTTCCTATATAATCAATATGAACCAATCAGCCTAGACCAAAGGAGGGCACACAATGAAAGGAAAACCCCTGTTCATCGTCTTTCTCTGCCTGACGGCAGCTTTGCTCCTCTCCGCCTGTGTCCAGTCCCACAACTGTGAGGAACCGGAGATCTACAAGCCCTACGACCTGGCCTCCCAGGGGGACACGGTCTACTTCAGCGCCTTTGACAAGCTCTGGTGCCACCAGCCCGGAGACAATGAACCCACTGAGCTGGCCCAGTTCCGGGGACTCTTCTTCCAGACCCCCCACGGGCTGTACTGCTTTGACGAGTACTGTGCCGACGAAACTGCCCCGGACGTCTATCAGGTCTCCGGGACGGAACTCATTCCCGTGACTAACCTACCCCCTGAGGCCAGACGGCTCACCATTCTGGACGTGACCGACGGGGCGGTCTACTGGTCCTCTGCAGACAAGATCTGGAGCGAAGCGGAAAGCAGCCGCATCCCCACCTACCGGACCGACTGCGCCACCGGAGAGACCTCTGTCATCTTCGCTGCCCCGGACATCCAGCCTCCTCAGCGGATGGCTGACGGCAAACTCTGGTTCACCGCCAAGGGCGGCATCTTCCAGTATTACGACCTGGAGACGGAAGAGGTCGTCACCTACTGCAATTCCTTCTGGTCCTACAAGGCAGAGCCCTATACCATATTCTATTATGAGGACTTCATCCTCTGCTACTGCATCCAGTACGCACCCAACGAGGACGGCACCCACCACGAGACCGGCAAGTGCTACTACCGGCTGGACTACGGCAGCAACGAGCCGGTCTACCTGACCGAGTACGAATGGTACTCCTACCGGCCCTGGCTCCTGGATGACACCCTTTACTATCCCAGCTATGACGGATCGGAAAAGAATCATCTGGTGGCTCTGGACCCCCGGACCGGTCAGGTCACCCAGCTCACCGACCAGCCCTTTGACACCCGGGAGCTGGCCGTCACCCACGAAGGCTTCTACTATGAAAAGGACTACGACCTCTATTGCTATGACTACAGCACGGAAGCATCCCTCCTGCTGGTGGATAAGGACGGGTGATCCCCCGCCCCGTTCATCCATCCATAGGAAAGATTTTCGAAAAAAGCCCTCCCTTTCCGCCCAAAATTCCAGTTCCACCGATTGACAATATCTGCCGGGAGGCGTACAATGGTATTGTATGATTAGAAACCCATGCACCAAACATAAGTTCTAATATCATTCAATCGGAGGTAAGGACATCATGAAATTTTCCAGCAAGATCGAAAAGTGCGGTCTGTCCCCCATGCGTAAGTTCCACCCCTTTGCAGTGGCAGCTAAGGCTAAGGGCCGTAACATCTATCACCTGAACATCGGTCAGCCCGACGTTGAGACCCCCAAGGCATTCTTCGATGCAGTCAAGGCTTTCGAGCAGCCCGTTCTGGAGTACGCTGCATCCCCCGGTCTGCCCGAGCTGATCGACGCTATCCAGGCTTACTATGACAACCTGAACATGCACTTCGAGAAGGACGAGATCCAGATCACCGTCGGTGGTTCCGAAGCTCTGCAGATTGTTCTGTCCACCATCCTGGACGAGGGCGACGAGATCCTGATCCCCGAACCCTACTACCCCAACTACAACACCATGGTCAAGCTGACCGGCGGCGTCATCAAGCCCATCCCCACCACTCCTGAGGAAGGCTACCACTATGCAGACCGCGCTAAGGTCGAGTCCTGCATCACCGAGAAGACCCGCGCTATCATGATCACCAACCCCGGCAACCCCACCGGCGTGGTCCTGACCCCCGAAGAGCAGCGCCTGATGGTCGACATCGCCAAGGAGCACAACCTGTTCATCATCGGCGACGAGGCTTACCGTGAGTTCGTCTACGGCGGCGAGCCCCTGCAGTCCCTGGGCGAGTACACCGACGCTGCTGAGAACGTCATCGTTCTGGACACCGTCTCCAAGCGCTTCTCCGCTTGCGGCGCTCGTGTCGGCTGCATCCTGTCCCGCAACAAGGAGCTGATGAGCCACTGCATGAAGATGTGCCAGGCACGTCTGTGCGTTGCTACCCTGGATCAGGTGGGCTCCACCGCTCTGTACTCCGTCGGCCCCGAGTACTTCGCTGCTGTCCGTGACGAGTACAAGCTGCGCCGCGACACCTGCGTTGCTAAGCTGGAAAAGATGCCCGGCGTCATCTTCTCCTGCCCCAAGGGCGCATTCTACATCATGGCTGCTCTGCCCATCGACGACGCAGACAAGTTCCAGCAGTGGCTGCTGGAGGAGTTCGAGGACAACGGCGACACCGTCATGTTCTCCCCCGCTGAGTCCATGTATGCAACTCCCGGCAAGGGCAAGAACGAGATCCGTATGGCTTACGTTCTGGAAGCTGACAAGCTGGCTCGCGCTATGGACCTGCTGGCTCTGGGCCTGGAGAAGTACAACAGCAAGTAATTCTCTTTCCAAGCAATACGAAACCCGGCGTGACTTCGGTCACGCCGGGTTTTTTGTTGTATGCAGGTGACGGATGAGGGGTATTGCTCCTCACCCCACCCCAAGGAGCCCCAGCAGCAGGCTGATCCCGCCGCAGAGGACCATCACCAGGATGGGGCTCAGTTTGAACTTCCGCAGCAGGAAAACGGCCAGGCAGAAGAGCAGGCCGCCCAGCCAGTTCACCGCCTCCATGGTCATGCCGTCGGCAAAGAGGACCTGCCCCAGGATGGACAGACCCGCCCCGGCAATGAGGGCGATGACCGCCGGCCGAAGGCTTGCCAGGATGCTCTGGAGCAGGGCCAGCCCCTTGTACCGGTAGTAGACAAAGGCCATCACTGACACGATGATGAGGGACGGGGTGATAAAGCCCATGGTGCCCACCAATCCACCCAGGACCCCGCCGATGCGGATGCCCACAAAGGTGGCCGAGTTGATGGCAATGGGGCCGGGGGTCATCTCGGCAATGGCGATGAGGTCGGTAAACTCCCCCAGGGTGATCCAGGGATGGAGCTCCACCACCTGATTCTGGATCAGGGGCAGGGCCGCATAGCCCCCGCCGATGGAGAACAGGCCTACCTTCACGAAGGACCAGAAGAGTTCCAGGTAGATCATACCGCTCCCCCCTTCCTCTTCTGCCAAAGGGTCCGGCAGATCCCCACCAGGGCCGCCCCCAGGATGATGAAAATGACATTCACATCAAAGACAAAGGATGCCACGAAAGCGGCCCCAAGGATGACATAGTTCAGCCTGGACTTTCCCTTTACCAGGGTGGTCCCCATGGAACACACCACATCCAGGAAGACGGCCGCCACGCCGGCCTGCATCCCCTTCAGGGCCAGGGCCACCCAGGGGTTGGCGGCAAAGGCATCGTAGACAAAGGAGATGGCCGTGATGATGGCCACCGGGGGGATCACGGTACCCAGGACGGACACCAGCATCCCCCAAAAGCCCGCCATCCGCCAGCCCAGAAGGATGGCCGTGTTGATGGCCATGGCGCCGGGGCAGGACTGGGCCAGGGCGATGAGATCCAGCATTTCCTCCTCATCGATCCAGTGGAGCTCGTCCACATATTTCTTCCGCATGAAGGTGACGATGACAAAGCCACCCCCGAAGGTAAAGGCGCTGATCTTCAGCATGCTGACAAAGAGCCTTCCCAGGGTGGCCCGTCTGCCCAAGGCTCCCTCCACAGGCACCCGCCTCCTTTCCACGATACAAGGGCTTGCTGCAAAAGGATTTGCAGCAAGCCCCAAATGCGTTTGATCCGCCCCGCAGGGACACCGAAACTGCCCCAGCAGGGCAATTTCACTCGGCAAACAGCCGAATTTCACACGCTGCGGCGTATTTCACTGGGCCAATGGCCCAATTTCACCGGGTATGCTGCCTCCGCAGCAGACCCCTTACTCTTGATAGCTGTCGATGAGATCCTTCAGCTCGTCGGCCTCCTGGGCGGTGAGCTTCTTGCCCCCCATAAAGGCCGTCAGGAACCCGGGCAGAGACCCGCCGAAGGTCCGGCCCACGAAGTCTTCCGCGGCGTAGTTGTCCACCTTCTCCCGGGGAACTGCCACGGTGACCATGGCCTTTTCGTTCTGCAGAAGGCCCTTGTCGCACATCTTCTTCAGGACGGTGTAGGTGGTGGACTTCTTCCACCCCAGCTTCTCGCCGCACAGGCGGACGATCTCACCGGAGCCCACAGGGGCATGCTCCCACACGATCTGCATGAAGCGGTATTCACTGGCTGCAATATGATATTCCATATCCGAATCCTCCTCGGTTTGTTTTCTACCAATAGTTTATTATGTTAGACCCTTAATGTCAAGGGTCTTTTTCTTTTCAAAGAAAAAAGTCCGCTGTTCCGGCAGAACAGCGGACCTTATCCTCACACAAAGGTAAAGTAGGCCAGAACGATGATACCCAATACGATGCGGTACCAGCCAAAGACCTTGAAGTCATGCTTCTTGATGTAGCTCATGAGGAACTTGATGACCAGGACGGACACCACGAAGGCCACCACGGAACCGATCACCAGGGTCATCAGCTCCGGCCCGGTGAAGACGAAGCCGAATTTCAGCAGCTTCAGCAGGCTCAGGCCGAACATGACAGGGACTGCCAGGAAGAAGGTGAACTCCGCCGCCGCCACCCGGGAGACCCCGATGAGCAGAGCTCCCACAATGGTGGAACCCGACCGGGATGTGCCGGGAATGATGGAGAGCACCTGGAAGAGGCCGATGAGGAAGGCGGTCTTGTAGGTGATGTCCTCCAGGACCAGGGTCTTGGGGGTGCGGGTCTTGTTCCAGTTCTCGATGAGGATGAAGGCGATGCCGAAGATCACCAGCATGGCCGCAATGACCACCGGGGTGTGGAGATGGGCTTCGATCCAGTCGTCAAAGAGGATGGTCACCACGGCGCCGGGGATGCAGGCCACCACCACCTTCAGCCACATGGAAATGATATCCATCTTCACCAGGGGCTTGGTCTTGTCCTTGAACTGGAAGGGCCACATCTTCCCCCAGAAGAGGAGGACCACCGCCAGGATGGCCCCCAGCTGGATGACCACGAAGAACATGTCCTTGAAATCCTGGCTCACATTCATCTGAATGAACTCATCCACCAGGATCATATGGCCCGTGCTGCTGATGGGCAGCCACTCGGTGATGCCCTCCACAATGCCCAGAAAGACAACTTTTACGATCTCAACAAAATCAAGCATGGGATCTCTCCTCCTTTTCCAGTCTGTTCAGACTATGCGCCCACAGCAAAGGGACAGGACAGCAGAGTTTCCCGAATCATCCAGTCCCCAAAAAGAAGGTGTGACTCCTGGAAGTCACACCTTTTCGTATTTTTTCCGAAAAATCGTGCCCTGGATCAGGTCCAGCAGCTGAGCTGCCAGCCGCTTGGGATCGCAGTCCGGCTTGCCGCACTGGGCCATGAGGACCCCGGCAATGCCGTTGGCGTAGAACTGGATAGCCACCACCGTGTCTTCATAGCTCACCTCCAGGCCGGGGGCCTCCCGGCGGATGAGCTCCAGCAGGTACTCCCGCAGGCTTTCAGCAAAAATCCGCTCGATGTAATCCCGCTTCTGGGACTTCATGAGATTCTCCATGATCTCCCAGTTGTCCATGGCGGCCTGGACCACGTTCTCCATGACCAGCTGGGGATCCTGAAGCTCCATGGTCATATCCACAGCCTTCTGGATGCCCTTCCGGGCGGACCACTCCACCACATCCAGGATGTCCTGAAAATGGTAGTAGAAGGTCTGGCGGGAGATGTGGCAGTTCTCCACCAGGTCCTTGACGGTGATCTTGTCCACGCCCCGCTCCTTCACCATGGCAAAGAAGGTCTCGGCGATGACATTTTTCATATTGGTCGACATAGCGGCTTCCCTCACTTATCAGTTTCCATCAAACCCACCAGGGTCTGGTACAGGTCCGGATATTCTTTCTTCAGGCGGACGATCCTTCCGCCCTCCCCCAAAAAGCAGTGCTCACTGGTGCCGGTGAACACAGGTGTCCCATCTGCCTTCTCCATCTCGTACCGGAGCTTCATGCGCACCCCGGTGCATTGGGTCACAAAGACCCGGACGGAGACCACATCGGCGAAGGTGGTGGTGTTCTGATACCGGCACTCCACGCCGGTCACCGGGGAGACCACACCCATCTCCTCCAGTTTTTGCAGGTGCCAGCCGTGGCGGGCCAGGTAGTCCACCCGGGCCTCCTCCATCCAGCGGATGTAGTTGGAATGGTGGGTGATGCCCATGCGGTCGGTCTCGTAGTATTGGACAGTGTGGAGGTAGGGTTCCATGACGGCACTCCTTCAGATTAAAAGACTGTTAAAATATCATACCATAAAAGCCGCAGGAAAACATTAACTTTTTGCAAACATATTGCCGAAAAAAGGACCTGTCCCTCCGTATCGGAGAGGACAGGTCCCTTTTTCTTTCTCCATGCCCACGGGGACTCCGGCGTTCCGCCGCCTCAGATCAGTTTATTGCCGCAGCCGCCGCAGAACTTGGTCCCCGGCGGATTTTCCATGCCGCAGGAGGGACACTTGCCCGCAGCAGCGGGGGCCGCCGACAGATTCTCTCCGCAGTTGTTGCAGAAGCGCACCGTCTGGGCGTTCTGGGTCCCGCACCGGGGGCATACCTTCAGGGCCATGGACGCCCCGCAGTTGTTGCAGAACTTGCCGGTCCCGGCCGGCTTGCCGCAGTTGGGACAGATGGTGGTCTTGCTCTCAATCTTTCCCTGCCACACGGTGGCGGCAGCCCCGGCATCGTCGATATTCCGGCGCATGGCGTCAGCCCTGGCCCTGGCCACATAGACCTCCTGCCGGGGGGCGCAGTCGGTGCAGAGGCCCTCGTCCTCATTCCAGCAGTGGCCGCAGACATATTTGTTGCAGGATGGGCAGCGGTGGAAGTGGCGTTCCGCCTCGTTCTTGGCCCGCTCAAAGGCCTGCTCGTGCTCTTTCTGCCATTCGGGAGAACGGCCCTCAAACCGCTCCCCCAGGATCCCGGTGGCCCGGTCGGCCCCGTAGCCCAGGCGGCTCATATTGCCCCCAAGGATACTGCCCAGGGCGCTGGCCCCCCGTCCGATCCCCCGGAACAGCTTACCCTTTTTATAGGTCTCACTCTCAATAAAACTGGACTTGTAACCATCATTACAGATGTCGCAGTAGAAGGTGAACTGGAACCCCGCCTCGGTGGAGTTGTCCTGATAGTTTCTGGTAAAAGAAGTCAGCATCTCTCATCGTCCTCCCATCGTTCTCTTGAGCTTTTTGCCGCAGGCGGTGCATTTGGTATTCTGGAAGAACTGCAGCACACCGCATCGGCTGTTTTCACAGCGGATCATCAGCCCCAAGCCGCAGTGCTCACATCGCTCCTGCGCAAAGGTACTCTTGCCGCAGGAGGGACAGGGGACATACAGGGGCCGGGCGCATCCGTCGCAGGCCATCTGCCCCTTCCGGATGGTGCGGAGACAGCTGGGGCAGAGGTATCCGAAGGGGCTCATGCTCCCGCACCCCACACACAGACGGGCATCGGCCTCGATGAAGGTCCCGCAGTGGATACAGGGCTGCTTGTAGCTTGCCATACCTCATCCCTCCAGTTTACTCCCGCAGCCGCCGCAGAAGCGGGTGCCGGGAGGATTTTCCTGGCCGCAGGAGGGGCAGATGCCGGAGGGCTCGCTCTGGAGCTTGGCGCCGCACTCCTGACAGAACTTCACCCCGGCAGGGTTGCCCGTGCCGCAGGAGGGGCACACATTGGCCTGGGTGCCCAGCTTGCCGCCGCACTCCTGGCAGAACTTGGTGCCCTCAGGGTTTTCGTGGCCGCACTGGGGGCAGGTGCGTTCCGCCTTCGCCGCCTGGGCTGCGCTCTCCCGGGCCTGCTGCTCGCCCTTGGCGGCCCTCAGCTTCTCTTCCGCATCGGCCAGGTTGGCCTGGATGAGCTTCATCCGGGAGGCCACATCCCCAAAGGCATCCAGACCGAACTGGTCTACCGCCCGTTTTCCAATCTCGATGTAGATGTCCGTCTCCTGCTTTTTCAGATCGGACACTTCACTCTGCAGCTTGAGCAGCTGCGTGCCGGGATCGTCGGCAGGCATGAAATTGGAGAGGCCCTTCATCAGCCCTCCCAGGCCGCCACCGAGATTACCTAAATTACCAAACAGATCTGCCATGTGTATTCCTCCTTATCTTAGATTTTTTCGATTTCCTGTGTTTCACCGGCCGCACCGTCAGCCCCCTTCAGCCCTCCTGCCGCCGGGGACGTCTCCCGCCCCAGCTGAGCAATCCCGGCAGGCACCTTCTCCATCGTCCGCATCATAGCACCGGTCACAGACCCACCGCAGACAATACCGACACTGGTTGAAGTGCATGGCGAGCTGCTGAACGGCCGCCGCCTTTGTGTGGTTGTAGCGCTTCTGACTCAATCCCCTTGCCCGTCCCGTTTCACACAGCGCAAGGGTCCTCACCCTCCGGCACAGGAGCGGGATCCGGGATCCGTACTGCCGCATGCCGCAGATGGGACAGGAAACATAAAAGCGCAGCCCTTCTTTGTCCACCCGGACATGCTCATAAAACCGCCGCATGTTATACCTCCGTTCCTGGTTCCTTCTGTATCATCTTGCATTATTCAGGACTTAGGGTATAATGAAATCAAAAGAGAGTTTCTCTCCTTGTTCTGCCGCTATCATACAGGGTTTTTCCCCTTTTTCCTATCCCACGTTGGTGGGGTTTTGGGGGATCCATCCCCAAACCGCGGGGGAAATCGGGCAAACTGTCCTCCAATCCCCTCTCCAGGCCATCGGTTTTATCAATAAGGAGGATACGGATATGAATCACGGGATCCTTTTGGAAAATCAAAAAAAGAGGCTGGACCAGCCCCTTTGGATGTTGATCTGCTTCGCTATGTTCAACTTCTGGCAGATGGGCTTTATCTATTTCGTGGGACCCACCCTGACCATCGACGGCAAGACTCCCCTGCCCATCGATATGGATAACGCCACCGCCCTCATCGCCCTGTGCTATGTACTGTCCATCCTTTGGATGATCTTTCTGCCCCAGACGGTGATCTGGACCCAGCGGATCGCCACCGGCATCGCCCTCCTGACAGCGGTGGGTCTGTTCCTTCCCATGACCGATGATTCCCTGCGGCTTCTCATCTATGTGCAGATCTTCTGCTGCTGCCTGATGATCGGCTTTGAGACCTTCATCATGGTCAACTATTTTTCCGAGCACAGCAACATCAGGCATCTGACTGCGGCCTACGGCATTGCCCTCTTCCTGATCGCCGTGGTGCAGAACGACTTTATCCCCATCACCTTCCCCACCTTCCGGGTGGTCGAGGTGGCAGCGCTGACCCTTCTGTTGGTGTTCTTTCTCCGTATGCCGGCAGGCAGAAAAGCCCTCCCCCGCTATGTAAAAAAGAGCGATGGGATCCCAGCCCCCAAGCGGCTGCTGTTTGGAACCCATATCCTCGTGTTCACCGCCGCCCTCATGGCCGTCTCCGGCCCTGCGGTTTCCGGCGAGGCCCAGCACGGGGTGTTCATCACCTACTTCGTAGATGCCCTTGCCAGCCTTGCGGTCTACGCCCTCTATAAAAAGAAGGGCCTCCATCCATTCCGCCTGATCCCCCTGTGCATCGGCTTTGGCTGCCTCGGTTTCCTGCTGATGCTTGCCGCCTCCTATGGGCCCGCCCTTTCCTATCTGGCCTGCGGCTGCATCGGCATCAGCTTGCTCCCCTGCCAGATGCTCCCCCTGTACGGCGCCGTGATCATGAAGTCCTACCCCTCGAGATACATCTCCTCCATCATCATCGCCCTGGCGCTGGCCGCTGTTCTGGTGCAGAGCAGTCTGGTGGAGCTCTTCCGCAGCACCCAGACCATGCTGTATTTGACCTATGGGATCATCATGGTCATACTGGTCATCCTCTATCTGCAGATCGAACCCTTCTTCCTCTTCACCCTGCGCAAACGGATCCCGGACGAAGACCTCCTTGCAGAAGGCAACAGGGACGAAGCATCCCCCCGAACAGGGGATGCGCCCCCGGAAGAAGCCCTCCAGGACGACCCCCTGGCGGTACTTTCCAAGCGCGAGCGTGAGGTGGTGGAGTTGATTTGCCTGGGCTACAGCAACCCAGACATCGCCAGGATGCTCTTCATTTCCGAGCACACCGTCAAAGATCACACAAAAAAGATCTATCCCAAGATGGGTGTTCACAGCCGCTTTGAGCTGGCCGCCCTGGTGAGCAGGCAAAGAACCGGGGAACCCAAAACCCATTGACTTTACCGAAAAACAAAAAGATCCGGACCAACACTCCTTTTGGAGGATCGGTTCGGATCTTTTTGGTGCGGATAACGGGACTTGAACCCGTACGTCATGAACACACGCCCCTCAAACGTGCCTGTCTACCAGTTCCAGCATATCCGCAGATTTCAGTTACTAGGATAGTATACTCGCCTTGGCACCATTTGTCAATCCTTTTTTTCGTTCCATCCCACGAAAGCCCGGGCGGCGGTCAGCCGCCCGGGCCTCGGGTCTCTCAAGTCTTTAGAGATGCGGGGTATGCACCGGACTCGTGGAGCTTCTTCAGCTCTGCCTCCACGATGGGGCGGTCCTCCTTGTAGGTGACGCCGAACCAGACGGCATCGGTGTCCAGGACGGAGATGTCCAGCTTACCCTCGGTGATGAGCTTATCCACCAGGACGGGCAGCAGGCACTCGGCCTTCAGCTCGTCAGGGGCCAGACCCTGGAGGAATGCAGTGAAGTAGGCCTCCATCTCCTCAAAGATCCAGGGGGTGAAGCCCCAGAAGTTCATGGAGACAGGGCTCTCGGGAGCCAGGGGGACTTCATGCTCGGGGTCTGCAATGTCGGCGATGGAGCCGTCGGGGTACTTCTTGATCTTCAGGGTCTCCTTGACCTTCTTCAGGCTGCCGTTCTCGGTCTGACAGACGCCGCGGGAAACGGTGCCATGGTCGCTGACGGTGTTCATCAGGCGGTAGCCCACCATGGTGCCCTTGCCGGTCTGCTCCAGCTTCATGAGCTCATCCATGATGGTGGTGAAGGCGGAACGGCCATAGTAGTCGTCGGCGTTGATGACGGCGAAGGGCTCCTGGACGGCGTCCTTGGCGCACAGGACAGCGTGGACGGTGCCGAAGGGCTTCTTTCGGTCAGCGGGGATCTGGTAGAAGGAGGGCACGCTGGAGAAGTCCTGGAAGACATACTTCACTTCCACAGGTTCTCCCTGGGGGGTCTTCATGGTCTGGATGCGGTCCCCGCACATGGTGCGCAGGGTCTGCTCCATCTCGGGCTTGATGATGAAGACCACCTTGCTGAACCCGGCCTGGATGGCGTCGTAAACGGAATACTCCATGATGGCCTCGCCGTTGGGACCGATGCCGTCGGTCTGCTTCTCGCCGCCGTAGCGGGAGCCCATGCCGGCTGCCATAATAACCAGTGCTGCTTTCATTCTGTTACCTCTCTATCGTGGCCGCCGGGGCGGCTGTATTCTTTCAGATAGAAGCATTATACTATGAATCGGCGGCTTTTTCCACGGTTCTGTGAATTTTTTCTGTCAGAATCCAAAAAAACTGTCGTTTTTTCTCCCAAAGTATGGTTTAATAGAGATATGAAACCAACACGAAGGAGGGCTTTTCATGAGCAAACTGGAACTGCGCTGGCTGGGTCACGCCTGCTTTGAACTGAAATACAAGGACTTCACCGTGGTCTTCGACCCCTTTGAGGACAACTACGTCCGGGGCTTTGGCTCCCTGGATGTGGCCGCCGACCTGGTGCTGTGCTCCCACTTCCACAACGACCACGGCGCCGCCTATGTGGTCCAGCCCCTGGAAGGCCATGAGAACCCCTTCCAGATCACCGGCATCCAGACCTTCCACGACCCGGAGCAGGGGGCTCTGCGAGGGGAAAACGTCATCCATCTGCTGGAGGCCGACGGCTTCCGGGTGGCCCACCTGGGTGACCTGGGCTGTGAGCTGACCCCCGACCAGCTGGACCAGCTCATGGACCTGGACGTGGTCATGATCCCTGTGGGCGGGTTCTACACCATCGGCCCGGATGAGGCCTGGGATCTGATCGAAGCCATTCAGCCCCGGGTGATCATCCCCATGCACTACCGGATGGGTGACATCGGCCTGGAAAAGGTGGCGGAGCTGAACGACTTCCTTGTCCAGATCGAAGAATACAACGAGTATCCCGGCAACACCATCACCGTGGACAAGAAAACAGAACCCCAGGTGGCTGTGCTGAAGTTTATGGGGAACTAAATCATTCTCTCCAACGACGCCCCGAAAGGGGCGTTGCTTTTTCTCAAAATTTCTTTCTCCCCGCTATAGGAGCGTTCAGTTTGTTTGATTCAGTTGGTTGTATTAGTTAGATAGGCGCTTGTTTTTTCTCACCCCCCGGAAAAAACGAGAGGGGGGCTGCCGCTTTTTCCAGCCTCTCATTTTCGGCGGGGTCGTGAAAAAATTCTTCACCCTCCATAGAGAGAGCGGGAACCCGCAGAAAGATCCAGCTGGCTTCATTGCCGATGGGCTGGGTCCGGAAGATCAGTTCTTCGTCCTCCAGGATCTTCAGATTCTTCCGAATGGTGGACTCCCCCTTCTTCAGATCCATGGCCAGATTGGGAATGCTGTAGCACACATAGACCCAGCCCGCCGCTGTGTAGTACCGGTTCTTTTGGGACAGGGTCGCCCGGTCCAGCAGAAGGGCATAGAGCAGAACCGCCGTAGAGGGCAGTCCCTTTTCCAGGATGGCCTTGGGCAGAGGCGCAAACCCCTGAAGCTTGTCCGTCTTCATGAACGGCACCAGGTCATGGTGCGCAATGGGATACATCATACGATCCCTCCTTTCACTTATAGGCGAAAAAGAGGGGGTTCGTGTACGCAAGCGTACACGTTTCAAAAAATAATTTGGAAACAGAGATCCCCTCACCCGTTTTTTGGACAGGCGAGGGGATCTTCACTTACAAATATCAAGTTGTGTCAAAGAACAGCTGCCAGGGCAGCTTCGTAGGCCCCCTTGGTGCGGCCGTCGAAGCAGACCATGGTGACGGTCTCCGGGGTGTCGGTTTTCCCCAGTTCTTCGGCGATGGTGGAGATGGCAATCTCTGCCGCCTGCTCCAGAGGGAAGTGGTAGACCCCCGTGCTGATGGAGGGAAAGCAGACAGTCTTGCAGCCGTGCTCCCGGGCCAGAGCCAGGCAGGACCGGTAGCAGGAGGCCAGCAGAGCGGGCTCGTTCCGGTCACCGCCCCGCCAGATGGGGCCGGGGGTGTGGATGACATATTGGGCGGGAAGCCGGTAGCCCTTGGTGATCTTGGCCTGGCCGGTGGCACACCCGTTCAGGGGGATGCACTCGGCCAGCAGGTCGGGACCAGCCGCCCGGTGGATGGCGCCGTCCACCCCACCGCCACCCAACAGGCTGGTGTTGGCGGCGTTCACGATGGCGTCACAGGACTGCTTGGTGATGTCGCCCTGGATGATGAAAATGCGATTTTTCATGGGAACCACCTCAGAGTGCACGCCAGCTCTCGTGGCGGATGCCCCGCTTGCCCCCCAGAGCGGCGTCCAGCTGGCGCAGGAAGTCCTCCCGGTCGTCGGGCAGGGTGCCCTTCAGGGGCACGTAGTTGGAGGCGTGGTTGCTGGTAAAGTGGAAGGGGCCGTAGTTAAGCCCTGCCACCAGGGCACGGGTCTCCTCCAGATACTCCCGGGCGGTGATCATCTGGAACTTGCCGCTGACCACATCCTGGTACATGGGGGAGCTGGGCTCGGGCATATAGGACAGGCAGGAGACGTGGTGGGCCTGCATCCGGTTGAGGACCTTGATGGTCTCCTCCACGTGCTTCTTGGAGGCCTCGCCGGGGCCGGCCAGACCCAGGATGACCATAAGCCACAGGTCCATGCCTGCCTCCTTGAGCATATCGGTGGCCTCGATCATCTCGGCAGAGGTGACCCCCTTGTTGACCTTCTTGAGAAGCTCGTCCCAGCCGGTCTCCACACCCAGATAGGCACGGGTGAGACCAGCCTGGCGGAGCTCCTTCAGCTGTTCCAGGCTCTTGGTCTTGGTAGACCGGGTGCCTGCGTAGGTGGTCACCTGGCGCAGGTTGGGGAAGGCGGCGTACAGGGCCTCCAGGATCTGCAATAAATGCTCCTGGCGCATGACGATGGCATCGCCGTCGCAGAGGAACACCTTATCCACCGTGGCGGGATCGTAGTAGACCCGGGCCATGGCGATGTCCTCCATGATCTCCTTCATGGGGCGGACATGGAACTTCTTTTCCTTGTACATCCCGCAGAAGGTGCACTTGTTGTGGGTGCAGCCCACGGTGCACTGGAGCAGATAGCTCCGCCACTCCCCTGGGGGACGATAGATCTTACCTTCATAACGCATGGTGGATTCCTCCTTATGTCAAGTCTGGTCGGAAGCTGCTTCCGGCCGTATGATTTTTTTGAGTGATTTTTCAGCTTTCTTTCTGGGCAGCATGACCTCCCGGCCGCAGCCGTCACAGCGCATGCGGAAGTCCATGCCCACCCGGAGCACCAGCCAGCGGCGGCTGCCGCAGGGGTGTTCCTTCTTCATTTCCAAGATATCACCGATCTCGATGTCCATTGTCATGCCTCCAAAAAGGGCTTCATAGACTTTGGGTAACTGCCCAAAGAAAGGAAGTCTCGTGATGTCGAAGCTGTATTTACCGGAAGGCCGCCTTCTCCACACCCCGGAAAACCGGCGGTATGCCTCCGCTGCCCTGGAACAGGCCAAGGAGCAGGAGACCGTGCTGGAGGGGCGGGCGGTGCTGTGCACCCCGGACCATGACCTCATGGTGTCCTACGGGCCCCATCTGGGCCGCATCCCCCGGGAGGAGGCCACTCTGGGCATCCGGGAGGGGACGGCCAAAGAGATCGCCATTCTCTCCCGGGTGGGAAAGCCGGTGTCCTTCACGGTGACCGCCCTGGGAGACCAGCTCCTCTTCTCCCGCCGACGGGCCCAGGAGCTGGCCCTGGCCAGGCTCATGGATACTCCAACGGGGACCGTCCTCCCGGCCACCGTCACCCATCTGGCAGGCTTCGGCGCCTTTGTGGATGTGGGCTGCGGGGTGGTGTCCATGATCGGCATTGAAAACCTGTCGGTCTCCCGGATCCCCCATCCTTCCAGCCGTCTGGCGGTGGGCCAGGAGATCTTCGTCCTTCTCACCGGCCATGACCGGGAAGGGGGACGGATCTTCCTCTCCCACAAGGAGCTGCTGGGGACCTGGGCAGAAAACGCCCGGGCCTTTCGTCCGGGGATGACCGTCACCGGAATGGTTCGGAACATCCAGCCCTATGGTACATTTATCGAGCTGACCCCCAACCTCACCGGCCTCACCGATCAGACCCGGGGGCTGCAGATCGGAGATCACGCGGCGGTCTATATCAAATCCATGCAGCCTAAAAAACGGAAGATAAAGCTCCAGGTGACAGAGATCCTGCCCCCCGTCCGGGAGCCTCTCCCCTTCTCCTATTTTATCACAGAAGGGCAAGTGGAGTCCTGGGACTATGTCACAGTCACTCCTGACCCTTGATGGCATCCCAGTACCGCTTGGCGGCCTGCTCAGTCTTGTTCTCCCCGTAGTGGTAGTAGACCCGGTCCTTCAGGACGTCGGGGAGGTACTGCTGCTTCACATAGTGGTTGGGGTAGCTGTGGGCGTATTTGTAGTCCAGGCCGTGGCCCAGCTTGGCGGCACCTCCGTAGTGGGCATCCCGCAGGTTGGCGGGGATGTCCCCGCTCTTTCCCGCCCGCAGGTCGGCCATGGCCTCGTCGATGGCGCAGATGGCGGCGTTGGACTTGGGCAGGGTGGCCAGGTAGATGACCGCCTGGGCCAGAGGGATCCGGGCCTCCGGCAGGCCCAGCATGTTGGCGCTGTCCACACAGCCCTTCACCACCGACACCGCCTGGGGGTGGGCCAGACCGATGTCCTCGCTGGCGATGACCATGAGCCGCCGACAGGGGGAGATCAGGTCCCCCGCCTCCAACAGCCGGGCCAGGTAGTGGATGGCGGCGTCCGGGTCGGAGCCCCGGATGGACTTCTGAAAGGCAGACAGGATGTCGTAGTGGCTGTCCCCGTCCCGGTCGTACCGCATGGCCGACCGCTGGGCCACCAGTTCGGTCTCTTCCAGGGTCAGGTGAACGGCCTCCAGGTCCAGGGCGTGGGCGGCAAAGAGGGCCTCCACGGCGTTGAGGGACTTTCGCACGTCCCCTCCGCAAGCCCGGGCCACCAGCTCGGGGACCCCGTCCTCCCAGGTAACAGAAACTCCCTGCCGCTCTCCCATCCGGGCGATGCCCCGGCGGACCATGGGAAGGACCTCCGCCGGGGACACGGGCTTGAACTCAAAGACCGTGGACCGGCTCAGGACGGCGTTGAACACATAGAAATAGGGGTTCTCCGTGGTGGAGGCGATGAGGGTGAGCTTGCCGTTCTCCATGAATTCCAGCAGGGACTGCTGCTGCTTCTTGTTAAAGTACTGGATCTCATCCAGGTAGAGGACCACGCCCTCGGGGGCCAGGAGGGTCCCCACGTCGGCCATGACCGCCTTCACATCCGCCAGGGAGGCGGTGGTGGCGTTGAGCCGGTAGAAGGGCCGGCCGATCCGGGCGGCGGCGATCTCCGCCACGGTGGTTTTTCCGGTGCCCGAGGGGCCGTAGAAGATCATGTTGGGGATGGTCCCCCCCTGGATGACCCGGCGCAGAACGCCGTTCTCTCCCAGGATATGCCGCTGTCCCACCACCTGGTCAATGGTCTTGGGGCGGATCTCATCTGCCAGCGGACGGTACATGGCCATCCCCCTTTCCAAAGTAAAATCGTTATCTTATATTCTACCAGTTGGGGCCGGTTCCGTAAAGAGAAAGTTGTTCCCCTGTCCCAATTTGGGGGCTTGTCCCCGGGAGAGCGGGATGCTATGATAGAGAAAAAGGAGGGCTGACCCATGGCAAAGATCGACATCGGCATCTGCGTGTACGATATCTCCGGCGAGCAGGACGGCAAGGCCAAAGAGGCCCTGGAGAAGGGGGTCCACATCCTGGACACCTCCCACCTGGGCTGTGAGAGCTACTACATGGAGCTGGCCGAACTGAAGGACAGCATCGAAAAAGAATTTGATGTGAAAATCCAAAACGTATAAAAAAAGACCCGCCATCCGGCGGGTCTTTTCCATACGTTCCTGAGAACGGATTATTCGTACATAGGATACTTGTCGGTGATGGACTTGACGCCAGCGATGATCTCGTCCTGAGCGGTCTCGAACTCGGTAGCAGTCTTCCAGATCAGCTTGCCCAGCAGCTCCATGTCCTCTTCCTTCAGGCCGCGGCTGGTAGCAGCGGGAACGCCGATACGGACGCCGGAGGTGACGAAGGGGGACTGGGGATCGTCGGGGATGGTGTTCTTGTTGGCGGTGATGTTCACCTGGTCCATGCGGTTCTGCATCTCCTTGCCGGTGATGCCTGCCTTGCGCAGGTCAACCAGCATCAGGTGGTTGTCGGTGCCGCCGGAGACCAGGTCGAAGCCTGCGTCCATCAGGCTGGCTGCCAGAGCCTTTGCGTTCTTCAGGACCTGCTCCTGGTATGCCTTGAACTCGGGCTTGAGAGCCTCACCGAAGGCAACAGCCTTAGCAGTGATGATGTGCATCAGAGGGCCGCCCTGGGAGCCGGGGAAGATAGCCTTGTCGATGGTCTTTGCCAGCTCAGCCTTGCACAGGATGACGCCGCCGCGGGGACCGCGCAGGGTCTTGTGGGTGGTGGTGGTGACGACGTCTGCATAGGGCACGGGGTTGGGATGCAGACCGGTAGCAACCAGACCGGCAATGTGAGCCATGTCAACGAACAGGTATGCGCCAACCTCGTCAGCGATCTCGCGGAACTTTGCGAAGTCGATCACACGGGGATATGCGGAAGCACCGGCGATGATCATCTTGGGCTTGTGCTGGTGAGCCAGCTCACGGACCTGGTCATAGTCGATGTAGCCGTTGGCGTCCACACCGTAGGAGACCATCTTATAGTTCAGGCCGGAGAAGTTGACAGGGCTGCCGTGGGTCAGGTGACCGCCGTTGTCCAGGTTCATGCCCATGACCACATCGCCGATGTTGCACAGGGCCTGGAAGACAGCGTAGTTTGCGGAAGCGCCGGAGTGGGGCTGAACGTTTGCGTGGTCAGCACCGAACAGCTTCTTCACGCGGTCGATGGCGATGTTCTCCACCACGTCCACGCACTCGCAGCCGCCGTAGTAACGCTTGCCGGGGTAACCCTCAGCGTACTTGTTGGTCAGAACGGTGGAAGCTGCTGCCATAACTGCTTCGCTGACGAAGTTCTCGGAAGCAATCAGCTCGATGTTTCTGCGCTGACGATCATACTCAGCACGGACAGCGTTGCCGACTTCAGCGTCATGCTGAGTCAGGAAATCAATAGTTTCTTTGACCATAATTCTTGCTCCTCCAGTTTTATGTATCGTTAGGATAAATGACTTACGAAGTAAGGGTTTCCATAGTTCTTCCCACATTATACATCAATCCCGCGAAAAATCCAATGACTAATTACCTTCTTTATGGTATAATTTTGAAGCACAAACCCTTGATTTTATGGGAAAAGACATAAAAACTACTTATGATAGGAGGAAGATGCCTATGAAACCCCAGGAGGACATCCTCGCCATCATCCAGGAGCTGAAGACTCTGTACCCTCAGGACGACCTCTGCTCCCTGCCCTATGAGAAAGATTACGAGCTTCTCTTTGCCGTGCGGCTGGCCGCCCAGTGCACCGACGAACGGGTGAACCAGGTGACCCCCGCCCTCTACGCCGCCTACCCCACCCTGGAGGACCTGGCCAAGGCCGAGCCCCAGGACATTGAGCCCTACATCCACTCCTGCGGCTTCTTCCGGGCCAAGGCCAAGGACATCGTCCTGGCCTCCCGGATGCTGGTGGAACAGCACGGCGGCGTGGTCCCCGGCACCATGGAAGAGCTGTTGAAGCTCCCCGGGGTGGGCCGCAAGACGGCAAACCTCATTCTGGGGGACGTCTACCACACCCCCGGGGTGGTGGTGGCCGACACCCACTGCATCCGCATCACAGGCCTGCTGGGCCTCACCGACGGCACCAAGGACCCGGGCAAGGTGGAGAGCCAGCTGCGGGCCCTTCTGCCCCCGGAGGAGTCCAACGATTTCTGTCACCGGATGGTCCTCCACGGCCGGGCGGTCTGCCGGGCACGAAAGCCGGACTGCGGGAACTGCACCATCCGGCAATGGTGCGACCATTTCACCAAAACCCAGGAAGAATAACCAAGGCAAAAAGCGGCCGCTGTGCGGTCGCTTTTTTTACTCTTTTTTCATCACATCCCAGAGCTGAAAGCTGTTGAGCAGGTGTAGGGCAGTCCGGGGCTCCTCATAGGGAAGCCCAAAGATCTCCTCTATACGGTTGAGCCGGTAAAGGAGCGTGTTCCGGTGGATGCAGAGTTTCTGGGCCGCTAACTCTTTGTTATGGAGAAAGAGACTGTAAGCCCGCAGCGTCTGGAAATACTCTGTCCTATTTTCTCTGTCGTAGTCGTGGATCACCCGGAGGATCGGAGCCAAGAAAGCCTCACCGTCTCCATGGTGAGCCGCCAACTGAAACAAGGGTGCCGGAGCAATTTCTTCGTAAAATGCCAAAGCATTTTTCGAATGCAAGGCTGTCATGTGCGCCTGCAGCGCATATCTCTGCACATGGAAAAGATCATCAAACACAGCGGAACACCCGGCTCCATTGCCAGCCGGACGAAGAAAGTCATCGATCCGCTCCATCATTTGCCGTCTATCCCTTTCTATCGACCTCTGCATCTCTCCGCAGAGGACCATCAGGCAGTTGCTGCGTACAGCAGCAACAAAATTCGGCCCCAGGCTTTGAATGTGTTTCATGGCCGCAACAGCAAAGGTGCTGCTGCTGGCATTGGGTTCGATGGGTTTGACCAAAACGGCATAGCGCCCCTTGAGCTGTTTTCCCAACGCCGCTGCTGCTCGGGAGCGAACATATTCACCGGTATCCTCCGACAACAGCTCCAGCAGCAGAGAACTGCTGGACTCTGTATCGCAGGAACTCTGATGATGCATCACCAGGCCAAGGGCCTGAGAAAAGATCTTTGCCCGCTCCAAATCATCTTTATCCAGAGGGTGGTTGAACAACTGGACACAAAAATAGCCATAGTGCACAGCCTTGAAATGGATCTGCCCAAAGAGCCCTCCACCATGGTTCTCATCCAGATAAAAAGTGAATGGTTCAAAAAAGCTGGGCTTGTCGGCCAGGACCTTGACCCTGGATAACTCCCGTTCCTCCGCTTCGAGAGGATTTTTATTATAGTACCGGTCCCAGGTCGCATCCCCTAAGATCTGATCCGGAAACTGACAGATCGGCTGATCGTTTTTATCGATCAGCATCACGGGCAAACCGAAGACCTTCCAGGCCGCTTTTACCAGTTCCTCCAAGCTCCCACGCTGCACCGCATCAAAAAACACCGGATAGGTATCAGAAATGCTAATCGGCTCGTTTCGCACGACTCTCTTTGTCATTTCGCACAAATCCTCCCATTCCCTTTTAATTTTTCACACTATCACAGGATTTTTATTTGTGCTATTCTTAAAATATCATCTACATATTATATCACACAATATGATTTTCAGGAACATAAGTCAAACAAAAAAGGAGGAAACACCATGTATAAGAAGATGGAAGGCTTTGCCATCGTCACCGGCAGTGCCCGCGGACTGGGCGCCGCTATGGTCAGACAGCTGGCCAAGGAAGGTTATGATGTGGTCATCAATCACGTTTCCGACAGCAGCAGAGAAATCGCAGAAAACCTGGCTGTGGAAGTGAGAAGAGAGTACGGCGTTGGTGCCATCGTGTTTCAGGGCAGTATCGAGGACTACAGCACCTGCAAGGCTATGGTCGATGCCGGTGTTGAGGCCTTTGGTGATAAGATCGCCGTTCTGGTGAACAACGCAGGCATCCAGCACTCCAACAGATTTGAGGACATGACCCCCGAAGAGTATGAGCACCTGATCAAGGTGGAACTGCTGGGCTCCATGCACTGCACCCATATCGTCCTGCCTTATATGCAGAAAGTCAAAGACGGCTGCATCGTCTTTATCACTTCTGTAGCCGGCATTTGCGGTCCTGAGGGTCAGGCAGACTACAGCGCTGCCAAGGCCGGTATGCACGGCTTCATGCGTGTTCTGAACAGCGAAAACGCCCGAAATAACATCCGTGTCAACTGTATTGCACCCGGTGCTTTCCGCACGGATATCTTCAATTACTTCCCCCAGGAAGTTGTCGATGGAATCACCGCAAACATCCCCCTGCGGCGCATGGGCGATCCTGTTGAATGCGCAGAATGCCTGTCCTATATCATTAACGCCAAGTTCCTTGCCGGTCAGATCATTTCCCCCAACGGTGGCGGAACCACATTCGGTTAATACAACAAATGCCCCTGTTCAAAAAGACCAGGGGCATCTTTTTATTTTCCGGTCTTTTGGACCCTCTCATGGATCATCCGCAGGCCGGCCACGATGAGGTGGTCGTCCACCACGTCGATGCAGTCGGTGTGGGCCGCCACCAGATGGGCCAGGCCGCCGGTGGCCACCACCTTCACATCCATGCCGTACCCCATCTCCTCCTTGGTCTTGCGGACCAGGTACTCGGTGGAGCCCACGGCTCCTGCCACGGAGCCCGCCTGGATCTGGGTCACCGCATCCCGCCCCAGCATGGTGGGGGGATACTGCAGGTCGATCTGGGGCAGCTGGGCGGTGCCGGTAAAGAGGGCGTTGGTGGAGGTGCGGATGCCCGCCAGGATACAGCCACCCAGGTAGGAGCCATCGGCCGCCAGGGCGTCCACCGTGGTGGCGGTGCCGTAGTCCAGGACCACCAAGGGCTTGCCGTACTTCTCCATGGCGGCGATGCAGCAGACCGCCCGGTCGGCACCCAGCCGCTCCTCTGCCTCATAGGGCAGGCCGGGGTCCACATTCTCGTCCACCACCAAGGCGGTCTGGCCAAAGGTCTCCCGGGCCAGCTCCTTCAGGGCGGGGATCACCTGGGGGACCACCGAGGCGATGATGACGCCGGTGACCTGCTCCGGGGACAGCCCGGCCTGGGCCATCCGGGGCAGCAGATCCTCTGCCATGGCCTGGGCGGTGGCTTCATAGTCCGTCACCTGGCGGAAGCTCCCCAGGTTCTTCTCCCCCTCCAGAAAACCGAATACAATGTTGGTGTTTCCCACGTCGATGGCCAGCAGCATACGCCATTCCTCCTACTCCCTGCCCGGCAGGGATCTCTTTTCTGCATTTTAACACAGTCAAAAGACTTTGACCAGAGTTTTTCCCCTTTCCGGCACAGTTGGGGCCGCCGGCACATATACTGTGGCAGTACCACCACAGAAAGGAAGGATATGCCATGCCCCAACTCGACCCCCAGCAGGTCCAGGATCTGCTCAAAAACCAGGCCCTGCGCCAGGCCCTCAGCTCCCCGGAGACCCAGAAGCTTCTGGGCCAGCTGAAAAAGCAAAACCCCGCCCAACTGCAGGCTGCCGCCCAGGCCGCCATGGCGGGGGACCCCTCCGGCCTCTCCGGTCTCCTGCAGACCCTCTCCCGGGACCCCGATGCCGCCCGGGCCATGGACCAGCTGAACCGGAAGCTCTCCAAATAAATTCCCGAAAGGAGGCCCTGCCCCATGGCAGAGTTTGAGGATACCCTGAACGCCATCCTGTCCGACCCGGACACCATGGGGCAGATCATGGCCCTGGCGGGAAAGTTGGGCGGCGAACCGCCCCCGCCCCAGGAGGAGACCCCTCCGCCCCAGCCATTTCCCCAGCCGGACCTGGCCCAAATGGGAAAGCTCCTGACCCTCTTTCAGTCCTGCCAGGCCCCCAGGGACCAGACCATGGCCCTTCTCACCGCCCTGCGGCCCTTCCTGAGCCAGGGGCGCCAGGAGAAGCTGGACCGGGCCATCCGCATGGCCGGGCTGTCCCAGGCCGCCCGGCAGGCCTGGCAGCTGTGGAAGGAGGGGGACCTGCATGTATAACGCCTACATACCCAAAGGGCCGCCTCACGAAAAAATCCCGGAGGATCACCCTCCGGGATTTGACAAGTCATATGGTGCTCCCTCCCCTTCCAAAGGCCTCAAAGGCCTGCTGGATGGGTTGGGGCTGGGAAAGCTGGACACGGGAGATCTCCTTCTCCTGCTCCTCCTCTTTCTTCTGCTGAAGGAGGACGACCAGGGGGATATGCTCCTCCTGTTAGCTCTGGCTGCCGTCTTTCTCCTGGACGGCTGAACTCTCGTGCAGGACGGTCCCGTCGGGGAGTTCAAAGGTCACGCCGCCCTCCAGAGGGGTGCGCAGCGCATCCTCGGTCATGGTGTAGACGGTGACCCCGTCAGCCAGGGTCTCGGCGGCACAGAGCAGGCCGGTGGCGGTCTCCACCCAGTATCGGTCCAGGTAGCCCAGATCGGCATCCCGGACCTCCACAAAGATACAGTCCTTGTTGTTTTTTACCTGGTAGCCGGCATTGGTGATGGCCGACTTATCTAGGGCCAGCACATCCTCATAGGTGGGGATCCGCTGGGCCAGGTCGAAGCTGTCCTCGTCGGCAGCCGTCTCCTTCCAGGTCTTGTCTCCCCCGTACCAAAGGCAGAGCTTCCCGTCACCCACCAGACGATGCTGGGTGACCCCTCCCCCGCCGGATACGGTCTTGACATAGTCCCCGTCCCGCCAGATCTGGATCTTGGTGGCGGAACTGCCTCCCGCCCAGTAGAGACTCACGGTGAGCTCCCGGTAGCAGCTCTCCGGCCGGGACAGGGTGGCAATGACGTTCTGAACGGTGTCGGGGGTCACCTCCACCGGCAGGATGTCGCCGCCGCCGGTGGCCTCCTGGCTGATGTCAGGCAGGGAGACCTCCGGGACCTGACCGGTCAGGGCAGGCAGGCCAAAGCTCACCAGGACCGCCGCGATCACCGTGATGGCGATGGCGATGACCAGGATGGTTCGGTTTTTCTGTTCCATAGGGCTCCCCCCTCTTTGCTTCGTTAGCAGAATTCGCTGCCCGCAGGCAGCGAATCCAAGACAAATCATGTTTTCCGGCGGCGTGTACGTCGGAAAACATTCTTCTCAGGCCGCCAGTGTGGGGCTTGCCCTGCACGCAGCGGCCTGCAAGCCTATCGCGAAAAGACCCAGGCAAAGCCGGTCTTTTCACGCCTCAAACCTTGAATTGATCCGGTTCTTCTGCCCGCAGGCCCTTCTTCCACAGGATGGCATCCACGATCCGGCGGCAGGCCTGGCCGTCGCCGTAGGGGTTCACCGCATGGGCCATCCGGTCGTAGGCGGCCTGATCGGTCAGGAGCCGTGCGCCATGGGCGTAGACCTCTTCCTCCTCGGTGCCGGCCAGCAGGACGGTGCCCGCCTGAACAGCCTCGGGGCGCTCGGTCTCCCGGCGCAGGACCAGAACGGGGCGGCCCAGCGCAGGGGCCTCCTCCTGGAGACCGCCGGAGTCGGTCATAACGAAGGCGGCCCGGGCCATGAGGTTGTGCATCTCGTCGGGGGTCAGCGGGTCGATAAGGTGGATGCGGTCGTGACCGGACAGGTACTCCTGGGCGGCATTGCGCACCACAGGAGACAGGTGGACGGGGTACACCAGCTCGGCTTCCGGGAAGTCCTCAGCCAGGCGGCGGAGGGCCTTCATGATGTTGGTCATGGGCTGGCCGTAGTTCTCCCGGCGGTGGCAGGTCACCAGGATGATCTTCTTGCCGGTGTAGTCCAGCTCATTGAGCAGCTGGGTACGGAAGACGTAATTCTCCCGGACGGTGGTCTTCAGGGCGTCGATGACCGTGTTGCCGGTAATGAAGATGCCCTCCCGGATGCCCTCGTTGAGCAGGTTTTCCTTGTTGGCCTGGGTGGGAGCAAAGTGGAGCTCGGCCAGGTCGCCCACCAGGGTGCGGTTCATCTCCTCCGGCCAGGGGGAGTACTTGTCCCAGGTGCGCAGGCCGGCCTCCACGTGGCCCACGGCGATCTTTTGATAGAAGGCCGCCAGAGCGCCGGAGAAGGTGGTGGATGTGTCCCCGTGGACCAGGACCAGGTCGGGCTTCTCCTGGGAGAAGACCTCCTCCATGCCCAGCAGGCACTTGCTGGTGATGGTGTACAGGCTCTGGTTGGCCTGCATGATGTTCAGGTCGTAGTCGGGGGTGATGTCAAAGAGTTTCAACACGTCGTCCAGCATCTCACGGTGCTGGGCGGTGATGCAGCAGATGCTCTGGATCTCAGGTCTGCTCTCCAGCTCCTTCACCAGAGGAGCCATCTTCACCGCCTCCGGACGGGTCCCGAAGATGGTCATGACTTTCAGCGCCATTGTCTGCCGCCTCCTTTTTTTCTTCTTGTTTGGGTTCTGCGTGGCTCATGGAGATCCGGGCGGCGATGAGGCCAGCCAGACACAGGGCACACAAGAGCACCATGGCCTTCAGGGCGCCGCTGGTGGTGAGGACCACGGCGGACAGGCCCAGAATACCGCTGATGACATAGAGGATAGCCACCGCCTGCTTCTGGTTGAAGCCCATATCGATAAGGCGGTGGTGCACATGGCTGCGATCGGGTGCCATGGGGTTCTGACCCTTGGACAGCCGGCGCAGGATGGCAAAGCAGGTATCGAACAGGGGCAGGCCCAGCATCAGGAAGGGCACTGCAAAGGAAATGATGGTGTAAAACTTAAACAGACCCTGGATGGACACCGTGGCCAGGACAAAGCCCAGGAAAGTAGAGCCCGTGTCACCCATAAAGATCTTGGCCGGGTTGTGATTGTAGGGGATAAAGCCGATGCAGCCGCCGGCCAGAGCGGCCATCATCAGGGCCACCATGCCGTCAGAGACCAGCATGGCGATGACCAGCATGGTCAGGGAGCTGATGGTGGCAACGCCAACGGCCAGGCCGTCCAGGCCGTCGATGAGGTTGACGGCGTTGGTGATGCCCACGATCCAGATAACAGAGATGGGGATGGCCCAGCCCCCCAGGACCCAGTAGGGGTTGTCGCTGAAGATGTTGGGGTTGGACAGGACCTGGATCACATTGCCGTGGAGGACGGCCACCAGGGCGGCCACGATCTGCACGATGAGCTTGGGCATGGCCGGCAGGGCGTAGATATCGTCCAGGATGCCCAGGACCACAATGATGACAGCACCCAGCAGCATACCCCGAATGGGGGTAGACAGGGGGACGAAAAGCAGGGTACTCAGGAGGAAGCCCAGGAAGATGGCCAGGCCGCCCATCCGGGGGATGGGGGTCTTGTGCATGCGGCGGTTGTCTTTGGGGACGTCCACCGCACCCACTTTTTCTGCCAGGGACTTCACCAGAGGGGTGGTGATGAACGCCACCAGGAAGGCCGCCACCAGGGCAATGGCCACCCGGGCGATCACCGGAAGTTCCATAGTCATAACGAATGATTGCTCCTTCGGGGATATCAGCGGGCAGCAAAGCCCACCTTCTTATGGACCTTGCGCAGGGTCTTGTAGGCGATGTTGGCTGCCTTCTCGGCGCCCTGACGGTACAGGGCTTCCAGAGAGCCCTTGTCGGCCAGCAGGCGCTCGGTCTCCTCCCGGATGGGACGCAGGCACTCCACCACGGCCTCGCCAACGGCGGGCTTGAAGACGCCGTAACCCTGGCCGTTGAACTCGTTCTCCACTTCCTCGAAGGTCTTGCCGGTGACGGCGGCGTAGATCTCGATGAGGTTGGACACGCCGGGCTTCTCGGGGGAGCGGTAAATGCCGCCCTCGCTGTCGGTAACGGCACGCTTGAACTTGCGCATGATGACGTCGGGCTTGTCCATCACCAGAACGTAGGAGTTCTCGTTGGGGTTGGACTTGGACATCTTCTTCTCGGGCTCGCTCAGGGACATGACACGGGCGGCCACCTTGGGGATGACGGCCTCGGGCATGGTGAACACGTCGCCGTAGACCGAGTTGAACCGCTGGGCAATGTTCCGGGCCAGCTCCACGTGCTGGCGCTGGTCCTCACCCACGGGCACGCAGTGGGTACCGTAGAGGAGGATATCGGCGGCCATCAGGGCGGGGTAGGTAAAGAGGCCGGCGTTGACGTTGTCGGCATGGGAGGCAGACTTGTCCTTAAACTGGGTCATGCGGCTCAGCTCGCCGTACATGGTGTAGCAGTTCAGGATCCAGGCCAGCTCGGCGTGCTGGGGCACGTGGGACTGGATGAAGATGATGCTCTTCTCAGGGTCCAGACCGCAGGCGATGAACTGGGCGAAGAGCTCCATGCTCTGGCGGCGCAGGTCGGCGGGGTTCTGGCGGACGGTGATGGCGTGCATGTCAGCCACGCAGTACAGGGCGTTGTAGTCGTCCTGGAGTCTTACCCAGTTGCGCATGGCGCCCAGGTAGTTGCCCAGGGTGATCTTGCCGCTGGGCTGGGTGGCACTGAATATGATCTTTTTATCGTTTTCCATGGTTGGGTCACCTCTTGGAGTAAATTTCGATTCCCTTTATATTACCACAAACCGCCCGCCGGTGCAACAATCCTCGAAAGAATCTTGACAATTCCTTGCAGCGATTTTATACTGATACTGTTAGAAAAATGATAGTATAGGAGGAACTTTCCTATGGATATGACCTGGTATGACGAACTGGAGGCGAAGATCCCCACCGGGACCGTCCGCACCCGTTTTGCTCCGTCGCCCACCGGATACATGCACGTGGGCAACCTGCGCACCGCCCTGTACACCTGGCTCATCGCCCGGAAGGACAAGGGCACCTTCATCTTCCGTCTGGAGGACACCGACCAGACCCGTCAGGTGGAGGGCGCCACCGAGCTGATCTACAAGACCATGGGCGAATGCGGCCTGACCCATGACGAAGGCCCCGACGTGGGCGGCCCCGTGGGTCCCTACATCCAGACCCAGCGCCGTGGCTTCTATGGCAAGTACGCCGAGCTCCTGGTGGAGAAGGGCCACGCCTATTACTGCTTCTGCGAAAAGACCGAGTCCGAAGAGGATTCCGGCGAGTTCAACCGTGCCGAGGACCCCTGCCGGAACCTGAGCGCCGAGGAAGTGGCCGCCAACCTGGCCGCCGGCAAGCCCTACGTCATCCGCCAGAAGATCCCCACCGAGGGTTCCACCACCTTCTCCGACGCCTCCTTCGGCGACATCACCGTGGAGAACTCCACCCTGGACGACCAGGTCCTCATGAAGCGGGACGGCCTGCCCACCTACAACTTCGCCAACGTGGTGGACGACCACCTGATGGGCATCACCCACGTGGTCCGCGGCAGCGAATACCTGGCCTCCGCTCCCAAGTACAACCTGCTGTATGAAGCATTCGGCTGGGAGATCCCCACCTACATCCACTGCTCTCCCGTCATGCGTGACGCCCAGCACAAGATGTCCAAGCGTCACGGCGACCCCTCTTATGAAGACCTGAAGAACCAGGGCTACCTGACCGACGCCATCATCAACTACGTGGCTCTGCTGGGCTGGTCTCCCAGAGGTGAGATCGCCGAGCAGGAGTTCTTCACCCTGGAAGAACTGGTGAATGCCTTCGACATCACCGGCATCTCCAAGTCCCCCGCCATCTTCGACATCGAAAAGCTCAAGCACTTCAACAGCACCTACATCAAGAATCTCTCCCCCGAGGAGTTCTTCAAGGTTGCTGAGCCCTACCTGAAGGAGGGCATCCAGAACCCCGACATCGACCTGACCCTGGTGGCTCCCCTGATCCAGACCCGTCTGGACACCCTCACCGAGATCCCCGAGATGCTGGACTTCTTCGACGCTCTGCCCGAATACTCCAACGACCTGTACACCCATAAGAAGATGAAGACCAACCCCGAGAACTCCCTGGAGGCTCTGCAGATGGTGGTCCCCGTCTTCGAGGCCATGACCGAGTGGACCTTCGACTCCATCCACAAGGCCCTCATCGACCTGGCCGCCGAGAAGGAGCTGAAGAACGGCCGCATCATGTGGCCCGTCCGCGTGGCTGCCTCCGGCAAGCCCACCACTCCCGGCGGTGCTGTGGAGATCTGCCACATTCTGGGCAAGGAGGAGACCCTTCGCCGCATCCAGAAGGGTATTGAACAGCTCACTCCCTGATCCATTCCCATACCATTCCCACAGCGCCCAGACCATCTGTTTGGGCGCTGTTCTGCTTTTATCCAAAAGGAGGTATCCATCATGGAAAACGAACGCCTGCGCAGGCAAATGGATTTCCTGCTGGAGATCGACAAGGAAAAAAACATCTTCCGCCAGACCCACCTCAGCGGCGGCGGCCGGGCGGAAAACGACGCCGAGCACGCCTGGCATATGGCCCTCATGATCTATCTTCTGCGGGAGTACGCCAACCAGGATTTCGACCCCCTGAAGGCCATTGTCATGGCCCTCATCCACGACGTGGTGGAGATCGACGCCGGGGACACCTACGCCTACGACGCTGCAGGTCTTGCCACCCAGGCAGAGCGGGAGGAGAAGGCCGCCCAGCGGATCTTCGGTCTGCTGCCGGAAGACCAGAGGCAGGAGATGCTGGAGCTCTTCCATCAGTTTGAGGCCTACGAAACCCCGGAGGCCCGGTTCGCCCATGTGCTGGACAACCTGCAGCCCCTGATGCTCAACCACGCCAACAACGGCGGGGACTGGCGGATCCACAACGTGGCCCGCTCCCAGGTTATGAAGCGCAACGAAAAGACCCCCGCCGGGTCCAAGACTCTGTGGGCCTATATGGAGGATCTCATCGCAGAGAATGTAGAAAAGGGAAACATCCGGGATGCGTGAATGACCATACCAGAAAACAAAAACGTCCGTGCTGCCAATGCAGCACGGACGTTTCTTGCCTCGCAGAGTTTCGCCGAGAATCGGCGAAAACAAGTTCTATCGGTTTTTGCCGGTAGCATGTATGTCGGCAAAAACACTTCTCAGGCCGCAAACGTGCGAGCCATTGGCTCGTGCGCTGCAGCGGCCTGCAAATCACTTTGAAATGCTGGCATTTCAAAGTCTGCAAAAAAAGACCGACCGGTAAACCGGTCGGTCTTTCTTTAAGCAAGTTTTCGGTCCCTTTCGGGGTCGAACAGCAATCCGTATGGATTAGTGGCCCTTGCCGGACAGAACAGCGCCAGAGATAACGATCTTCTGGATCTGGTTGGTGCCCTCGAAGATGCAGTATGCCTTGATGTCTCTCCAGATCTTCTCAACGCAGTCTTCCTTCATGTAGCCCTTACCACCCATCAGCTGGATAGCGTCGGTGCAGACGGACATTGCGGACTCGGTAGCGAACATCTTAGCCATAGCTGCTTCCTTGGAGAAGGGCAGGCCGTTCTGCTGCAGGTAGTTAGCGTGGGAGACCAGCAGGCGGGAAGCCTCGATCTTGGTAGCCATCTCAGCGATCATCCACTGGATGCCCTGACGCTTGGAAACGGGAGCACCGAAGGTGACACGCTCCTTAACGAAAGCAATAGCCTCGTCCAGAGCGCGGCGAGCGATACCGACTGCCAGAGCGCCGACGCATGCACGGGACTTGTCCAGGGTCTTCATAGCGAAGCCGAAGCCCTTGCCCAGACCAGCCTCACCGCCGACCAGGTTGAAAGCGGGAACGCGGACGTTCTCGAACTTCAGGGAGCAGGTGGAGATGGTGCGGAAGCCGGACTTGTCTTCGTACTTGGTGACGGAGAAGCCGGGGGTGCTGGTGGGAACCATGAATGCGGAAATGCCCTTGGTGCCAGCGGAAGGATCGGTGGTAGCGAAGACGCAGACGATGTCAGCTTCGCCGCCGTTGGTGATGAAGCACTTCTCACCGTTGATGACCCACTCGTCGCCGTCCTTGACTGCGGTGGTCTTAACGTTGGAAGCGTCGGAACCGGACTGGGGCTCGGTCAGTGCGAATGCAGCGTAGCCCTTGCCTTCCAGGATGTGCTTAGCAAAGTACTTAACCTGCTCGGGGGTACCACCGATCAGGATGGGCTTCAGAGCCAGGTTGGTGGTCTGCATGACGGAAGCGAAGTTGCCGTCATAGTAGCCCATCTCTTCGTACATAACTTCAGCAACGTCCAGGGGAACCTTGTTGCCGCCGAATTCCTTGGGAATCTCGAAGGAGTTCAGGCCCAGCTTGAATGCCTTAGCATAAGCATCGAAGGGGATAGCCTTGGAAGGATCAACGACCTTGTCCCAATCCAGCATGATGGGCTCGATTTCCTTCTTAGCGAACTCGCCGATAATGTCAACCCACTTCTGCTGTTCTTCGTTCAGTAAACGCATGATAATCTACCTCCAAATAAAATTCGTCATAGATGACATATAGCGCCTGCCTGCATGTGGCAGACTAAACACTGCCCGTCGCCGGACAATTGTTCTCAAAAATCAGGGCTGCGGACCTGGGAAAAATCCCCTCATTTCACAGGGCTTTTCCTTGGAAATACTCACAATCCGCTAACCTACACACTAATGATACTTCCTTAGCCAAACAAAAGAAATCGGACTAATTAACTAAATTCTTTCATTTTGTACTACACTTTTCTAATACACCCTTTCAAAGGGTTTCCCTTAGAATTTGTAGTCTTTTTCCGCCAGAGGGCGGATGACCTTCTGATAGATCCGCCACAGGTAGTAAGCCGCCAGGAGCCCTGCCAGGACCTCTGCAATGGGGAAGGACCACCAGACCATGCTCAGGCCGCCGATCTTGGAGAACAGGAAGGCCATAGGCAGCACCAGCAGGAGCTGGCGGAAGATGGCGATGGACATGCTCAAAAATCCCTTGCCCAGGGCCTGAAGGACGGAAGAGGCCACGATGGTGAAGCCGCCCACCACGAAGCACAGGCTCAGGGTCCGCAGGGCGGGGACGCCGATGGTCAGCATATCCGGGGAGGCCTGGAAGATGGACAGGAGCTTGTCCGGCACCAGCTGGAAGAGGGCGATGGCCACCACCATGATGCACAGGGCCCAGAGAATGGCCAGGCGTATGGTGCCGGTGATGCGCTCGGGCTTCCGGGCGCCGTAGTTGTAGGCCACGATGGGCACCATGCCGTTGTTCATGCCGATGATGGGCAGGAAGGCAAAGCCCTGGAGCTTGAACCACACGCCGTACACGGCGGCGGCCGTCTCGGTAAAGCTCACCAGGATCTGGTTCAGGCCGAAGATCAGAATGGAAGGGACGGTCTGCATCAGGATGGAGGGCAGGCCCACACTGTAGATCCGGCCGATGACCGGCAGGTTGGGCCGCATGTTGGCCCGGGTGATGGTGATGTCCGGGTTCTTCTTCCGGTTGTAGTAGATGCCCATGGCCGTGCCCACCATCTGGCTGATGACCGTAGCGACGGCCGCACCGGCCACACCCATGGCAGGGAGACCGAACAGACCGAAGATGAGGATGGGGTCCAGGATGATGTTCAGCACGGCACCGACGATCTGGATGATCATGCTGTAGAAGGTCTGGCCCGTGGCCTGGAGAAGCCGGGACAGCAGGACCTGACCGAAGCAGCCGATGGCAAACAGGCAGATCCAGAAGAGGTAATCACAGCCCAGCTGAATGATCTCCGGATCGGAGACCTGGGCTGCAAAGTAGAACCGGGAACCGAACACACCCAGCACCGCAAAGAGGATGCTGCTGGCCACACCCAGGAAGATGGCGTTGCCCGCCACCCGGTTGGCCATGACGAAGTTCCGCTCCCCCAGGTTGCGGGAGAGCATGGCGTTGATGCCAACGCCGGTGCCGGTGGCTACGGCGATCATCAGGTTCTGGACGGGATAGGCCAGGGAGACCGCCGTCAGGGCGGCCTCGCTGATGTAGGAGACGAACATGCTGTCCACCACGTTGTACAGGGCCTGGATGAGCATGGAGATCATCATGGGCCCGGACATGGTCAGCAGCAGTCTGGCGATGGGCATGGTGCCCATCTTGTTTTCGCGCGCCGGTTGGGGCTGCTCACTCATTTAGCGGCCACCTCCGGGAAAGGTCTCCACAGCCCGCTTGAGGATCTCCACGGCGTAGTCCACCCCGTACTGGCCGCTGATGGCCAGGTGGTAGTGGCGGGCATCGCCCCACTTGTTCTGGGAGAAATAGTTATAGAAGGAGGCACGCTTCTTGTCCTGCTTCTTTACGTAGTCCACCATGTTGCTGGCCTCCCGCTCGTAGACGTCCTTGGCACGCTGGGCCCGGTATTCCATGGGGGCATGGACAAAGACGTTGAGCACATCGGTCCGCTCCCGCAGGACATAGTCGGCGCAGCGGCCCACGATGACGCAGGGGCCCTTCTCGGCCAGCTCCCGGATGATCTTGCTCTGGACCAGGAAAATCTGGTCGTTCATGGGCAGCTGCTGGGCCCCCATGTACAGGCCGTACAGGAAGCTGGTGGCCTTCATCTGCTCGGTCTTCTTGATGTACTCCTCAGAAAGGCCGCTCTCCTTGGCCGCCATGAGGATGAGTTCCTTATTGTAAAAAGGAATGCCCAGCTCCTTGGCCAGCTTTTCACCAATGGCACGGCCGCCGGAACCGAATTCACGGGAAATGGTAATGACAGGTAATTTGTTCATGGGTACCTCCTCCTTGGGGAAAGGAACGAATTGGGGAAAGGCCCACATGCCCTTCCAATGGGAAAGAGCTGCGTGGGCCTTTGCAAAAAAACACAAGTGAGCCTGTAAGCCGGGTTCTGTTAAAGACAGCCATCTATCTAGGCGCATCGTTGCCGATACGCTCCAGCCACCTCCCCGGGGAGACCGGGCCGGTCACATTCCCCTCCACGGTGTTGCTCCGGATAGAGTTTACATCACCGGACACTTCCGAGCCGGCGGGTGAGCTCTTACCTCACCTTTCCACCCTTACCTGATCACCGGTTTTCAAGACCGGGCCAGGCGGTATCTCTCTGTTGCACTTGTCCTGAAGTCGCCTTCGGCGGGCGTTACCCGTTATCCTTGCCCTATGGAGCCCGGACTTTCCTCATGGACGGCCTTTCGGCCTGCCCACGCGGCTGTCCAGCTCACTTGTACCCTATATTTTACTCAATTCCCGGGGGATTGTCAACAATCCGTTGCCCCTCATCCGGCCCAGTGGGCGGCATGGCTCCCGGATCATCGCCAAAGGCTTCTCCCTGATGAGGGGCCGGTCCACCCCTTCCCTGGGTATCCGGCATCTCCTTACCGCCCCCCATCCCCATGGAGCCCATGTCCGAGAGGGTCAGGTGGGAGGCATCCACCTGGGCGTCACTGCCCGCCAGCTGTCCGGTGATGCTCTCGGCCCGCAGGAGGCAGAATTCCCGCAGGGTGTCCGTTCCGGCCCGGAACGCCTCATAGGTGCAGAACCTGGTGGGGTCTTTCTCCACATAGGGGGCGATCATCTCCGCCACCCGGTCAAACTCAGCTTCAAACTCCCCGCTGGTGAAATACGTCAGGAAGTCGGCAAAATACTGGTGGTACTGCTGGGTGTAGGCCTCGTCCTGGAAGATCCAGGCCAGCATGGGCCGGTCTTCCACAGTCCCGCCGGAGACCGGCTGGTCGATGGAGAAATTCACCAGCTGGGCGGCATCCCCGGCGTTCTGGAAGCCTCCGAAGGCCAGGTTGTAGTCCCATGGGATCATGGACAGCACCCCATCCTCCTCGTACAGGTAGTAGTTGTGGATCATGGAGCCGGTGTAGCTGTCAAAATTGCAGACGAAGTTGTGGACCACGAAGTAGCGGATGACTTCTTCCACATCCACCACAGACCCAATATCCGTCCCCTCATTGAGGGTCTTTAGGGACTGGATGAGCCGGGTCTTGTCGGCATCGGTGATCCCGGTCTTGGCATTGTTGAAAATGTTGGGGTAGCTGTCGAAGCTGTCATCGGTGTAGATGAGCTTTACATCGTCGGAGCCCATGGATGGGCCGCCCTGGCCCTTTCCCCCCGCCTGCTGCTGTCTGCCGCCGGGCTGGGGCATCTCCCCCTCCGGGGGCAGTTCCATCCCCTCCGGGGGCACCCCGGCCGAGGGGTCAAAGTCTTCGGGCAGTTCCATCTCCTCCATGTCCTCCGGCATCCGGAAGTTTCCTCCGGCTCCCCGGCCGCCCCCCATCTCCATGGAGTCGGGTTTGTAGAGTTCCCCCTGGGTGCTTCCATAGTTTCGCTCCAGGAAGGACTCCTCCACCCCCTCCACCGCCAGATAGAGGCCCCAGTCCTCCCCGTTGACGGTGATCCAGGCGTAGCTGCACAGAGGGGAAGCCACCCCAAAATCGGCCATCATCTGGTAGGTCAGGTAGTCCTTCATGCAGGTGTTGTCCTGGATGAGGTTGTTCAGGCTCAGCTTGTCCAGGCCCTGGAAGTTTCCCCCCTCCTGGTAGTGGTCGAACTCCAGCTTGAAGCTGTAGCGGTCATTGCCATAGTTCTTCACCTGGGACAGGGAGGTGTTTCCTTTGGCCCGGATGGCAATGTTTTCCACCTGCTCCCCGTCGATGGTGACGGTACACATGGCATACTCCTCATTCTCACAGGTCTCCAGGAAGGCCTCCCAGTCCTCCATGGTGATATCAATGGTATGGACGGTGTCGGTGGAGAAGAGACCCTGGGCGTAGTCCGGCTGGGTCTCCCCTGCTGTGGTTTGAGCCTGGGGATACTGCCACATGAGCAGACCGGAGACCACCGCCAGGATGGCCAGACACAGGACCAGGCAGATCAGATCCACATGTTTGTGGGTTGACATGGGTCAGCCCTCCTTAGCCCATATAGTCGCCGTTGTAGCTCACCAGCACGGCGCTGCTCACCCCGCCCATGGCGGCCAGTTGGTTGACGAAGTCCGTGTTGTCATCCTTCAGACGAACTTCCAGGTTGAGTTCCACCCGTCCGGGCTGGACGGTCTTGCTCTTGACGGTGCATCTCTGGACGTTCTCTTTCAGAAAAGCCAGGGCGGCCGCCTCACTGGCCCGGTCGGCGCACTGGATGCAGGCGATGTAGGGGCGGATGTGGGGCTTCCGGTTGGCAAAGACCAGCAGGATGACCCCGATGACCAGACTGCCCAGGATGGCCAGGGGAATCATGCCGGCGGCCAGAATGATGCCCACAGCGATGGCCCAGAAGAGGAAGGCGATGTCCAGGGGCTCCTTGATGGCGGTGCGGAAGCGGACGATGGACAGGGCGCCCACCATGCCCAGGGACAGGACCACGTTGGAGGTCACCGCCAGCATCACCACGGTGGTGATCATGGTCAGGGCCAGGAGGGTCACGCCGAAGCCGGAGGAGTACATGACTCCGGCGAAGGTGCGCTTGTAGATGACCAGGATGAACAGCCCTAAGGCAAAGGCCAGGAGCAGGGTGATGAGCATATCCGGGATGCTCACGCTGGTCACGTTTTCCAGAAAGCTGGATTTGAAGATGTCTTGGAAGGTCATAGTTTTCTCCTTTCATTGGTCGGGCTGCAGGCGAAGCGGTTGCCCAAAGTCTTTAATCATACATCCTACAGGCCGCATATTTGGAAAAGGCGGCCGTTCTTCGGCCGGGGATCTGGACCAGGTCCCGGATCACATCGGGCAGAAACTGGTCCCATTTTACCTCCAGAATGACGGCGTCATCTGTGGCGGGGATGGTCAGGCAGTCCGGGTTCAGAAAATCGGTGCAGTGGAGGCCGGTCCGCAGGTCATAGTCCAGGGTCACCCGGACGTTGCCGGGACCGAAGACAAAGGGCTCCCGGGTATAGTCCACGATGGTTTTGGGCCGCAGACCCTGGAGGGTCATCTTCACATAGAGTTCCCGGACCAGGGGCTCCGGGCTGTCCGCCATCCACCCGGTGTTCCCGTCCAGCAGGGCCCGGACCTGGCCCGGGGTCAATGGGGCCTTTTCCTTGGTGCCAAGGCCGTTCTGCTTGCTCTTCTTCTCCAGGTGGATGAGGGAGAAGTCCCGATTATAGCAGCGGATGCGGAACTTTTCCCGGCGGTTCACCCCATCCAGCTTCTCCCGGAGAGCAGTGTCGGCAGGTGTGTCGAAGTAGAGGGACCGGATGTGGTAGCTGCCCCCTGCAGCGTAGGGGTCAGGGGTCAGCACCGCCCCCAGCCTTGCCCGGAGGACGGGCAGGTCTCCCGGGGCGATCCGGTGCTTCCACTCGTGGCGAAGGTCCATAGTCTTCCTCCTTTCGGTTTGCTGACTGGATCATACCCCCGCAACCTTAGCCCAACCTTAAAAAAAGACGCTCCCCGGTGAACAAACCAGGAAGCGTCTGTAAACATTTTATGAACCCGCGGGAAGGGTCACCGTGAACACCACCCGGTCCTCCCCTTTCGTTTCGGCCCGGATGGTCCCCTGCCAGGTCTCCACGATGGCCTGGGCAGCAGAGAGACCGATGCCCGAGCCGCCGGTCTTCTGGGTGCGGGCGGGATCCCCCCGGTAGAACCGCTCGAAGAGACGGGACGGGTCTCCCGTCAGCATGGCAGGGCCGTTTTCCACCCGGAGGATCACCTGATCTCCCTGCTGCCCCAGGGCCACCCCGATACGGCCCTCCGACTCGGTATACTTCACCCCATTGTCCAGCAGAATGGACAGCAGCTGGGCCATGTGGGTCCGGTCAGACCGAACCAGGACCCCCGGCTGCAGATCCTCTTCCAGCAGGATGCCACGGAGGGCCGCCCCCTCCCGAAAGCTGCGGACGGTCTCCTCCGCCAGGGTTGTCAGGTCCACCGGCTCTGCCGGGGGCGGACCTGCAGCCTCGTCCATCCGAGCCAGGACCAGTAGGTTTTCCATGAGGCCGCCCAGGCGCACGGTCTGCTCCTTGATGTTGCGGCTCCATTTGCTCTCCCCCTGCCGGAGCTCCATGGCCTCGGTGTTGGCCCGGATGATGGCCAGGGGGGTCTTCAGTTCATGCCCGGCATTGGTCACAAACTCCTTCTGCCTGACGATACTCTCGGCCACAGGCTCTATGGCCCGGCGGGACAGGACCACCACCAGGGCCAGCATCCCCAGCCAGCACAGACCCACGCCCACCGTGGACAGGCCCAGCATGGAGAGGATGCGGTGGCGGGCCTCGTCCTGGATGTCCGCCTGGACCTCAGGGGGCAGGACCTGCCGCCACACAGGGGGGCCATGGGGATCCATGGGGGCCGGGGGCACGGGAACAGGGGCGCTCTCACTGACCAGAACGGTCTGAAGCATCCGGTCGGTCTGCCGGTCAACCTGATGCCAGTTCACCAGGTTGATGACCACCAGAAGGACCAGAAGCAGAAGGGTGACCGCCCCCATGGCGGTGCGCACAAAGGTTCTCTGCAAGGTTTTCTTCACGGCTCCACCTCCAGGGTGTAGCCCACCCCTCGCCGGGCCTTCAGGATCACCCGGGACTCCAGGGCCGCCAGCCGCTTGCGCAGGCCGGAAATACAGACCCACACCGCCCCCAGCTCCACCTCGGCATCATATCCCCAGACCTTTTCCAGCAGGTGTTCCGTGGAGAGATAGACCCCCTGGTTGCGGAGAAAGGCCTCCATCATGCGGTACTCCATCCTGGACAGCCCTACGGAGCGGTCCCCGCAGGACAGCCGATAGGTCCCCAGATCCAGAGCCAGGTCCCCAAAGGAAAGAACGGTGGGGGTATAGTCCTCCCGCCGCCGGAGCATGGCCCGGATCCGGGCCAGCAGTTCCCCGGTGGCAAAGGGCTTGACCAGGTAGTCATCGGCCCCCAGGTCCAGACCCCGGATGCGGTCCTCCACCTCTCCTTTTGCGGTGAGCAGGAGGATGGGCGTCCGGTCCCCCTCCCGGCGGAGGGTCTCCAGAACGGACAGGCCGTCCAACCCGGGCAGCATGATATCCAGAAGGATACCGTCGTAGTCCCCCATCCGGGCATAGGCCAGGGCCTCTTCCCCGTCGGCCACACGGTCCACCAGATAATTGTGATAGGTGAGGATGTCGGCCACCGCCTCGGCCAGCCCGACCTCATCCTCCGCATACAGCAGTTTCATAGGGCTTCCCCCATTTTCTAACACAGGATAAGTGAGATTATACCGGAAAATGCTTGCCAGGACTTGAAAAAAGTGTAAACAATTTCACCCCGAGCAGAAAAGGACGGACGCTTCTGCGTCCGTCCTTTGGGGATACCATATTGGATTTACTGGTCGCCGTAGCGCAGAGCGGGGCGGCGCTTGTGGCCGCTGCGGCTGTGGTAACGGTCGATGATGGCCTTGTCGTGCTCGTTTGCCTCACCGGTGGTGATGTACTTGTCGATGGCGGCATAGGTGACGCCCATGTCGTCCTCGTCGGTCTGGCCCTCGTACAGGCCGGCGGAGGGTGCCTTCTCGATGACGGCGGCGGGGCACTCCAGGTAGCGCAGGTACTCAAAGACCTCGGTGGCGGTCAGGTCAGCGATGGGGTTCAGGTCGAAGGCGCCGTCGCCCCACTTGGTGAAGTAGCCCATGTGGTACTCGCTGGCGTTGCCGGTGCCGGCCACCAGACGGTTCTCGCTGGCGCCGATGGCGTACAGGCTCAGCATACGCAGGCGGGGAGCCAGGTTGGTAATGGCCTGCTGGTTCAGCTCGGTAATGGCGCCCAGGGCCTCCATGGCCAGCTCCTTCTGGGGAGTGATGTCCAGCACACGGGTCTTGATGTTGAACTTTTCAGAGACAGCCATGCCGTCGTCCTTGTCGATGGTGAAGTTCCGCTTGGAGCTGCAGGGGATGATGACGGACTCGGTGTTCTCGCAGGCCATCTTGCACAGGATCATGACCAGAGCGGAGTCCTTGCCGCCGCTGTTGCCGATGATGATGCCGTCGGCATGGGCCTCGGCCAGGGCATCCTGGATGAACTTGATCCGCTTCTCGGTCTCTAACTTGTAATCACGCATGGTAACAGATTCCTTTCCCACTGATATTGATTATTCCACAGTAACGGACTTGGCCAGGTTCTTGGGCTTGTCGATGTCGCAGCCGTTGGCCTTAGCCACATAGTAAGCGAAGAGCTGCAGGGGGATGATCTCGGGCAGAGAGTTGAACAAGGGGTTGGTCCGGGGGACGAAGATGACGTCGTCGGCCTCGGCAAAGATCTGGCGGTTGCCCTCCAGGACCACGCCCAGGACCTCGGCACCACGGGCCTTGACCTCCTTGATGTTGCTCATCATCTTGTCGAAGAGGGCCTCGTGGCAGGCCAGAGCGATGACGGGACGGCCCTTCTCGATGAGGGCGATGGTGCCGTGCTTCAGCTCGCCGGCGGCGTAGGCCTCGGAGTGGAGGTAGGAGATCTCCTTGAGCTTCAGGGAGCCCTCCATGCAGGCGGCGTAGTCCAGGTTGCGGCCGATGAAGAAGAGGTTGTTGTGGCTGTGGTACTTCTCTGCCAGGGCCTGGATGTTGGGGTTTAAGTCAATGGCACGCTGGACCAGGCTGGGGAACTGGAGGATCTCATCCACCAGTTCCTTGTACTGCTCGTCGGTCAGGCGGCCCAGACGGCGGGCCATGTAGACGGCCAGCATGTGCATGACGGAGACCTGGGTGGTGTAGCCCTTGGTGGTGGCCACGGCGATCTCGGGACCGGCCCAGGTGTAGATCACGTCGTCGGCCAGCTTGGCGATGGTGGAGCCCACCACGTTGACGATGGCCAGGACACGGGCCCCTCTGGCCTTGCACTCCTTCATGGCGGCGATGGTGTCGGCCGTCTCGCCGGACTGGGAGACCACCACCAGCAGGGTGTGCTCATCCACCAGGGGGTTGCGGTAGCGCAGCTCGGAGGCCAGGTCGGTCTCCACGGGGATGCGGCAGAGCTCCTCGATGACGTACTTGCCCACGCTGCCGGCATAGAAGGCGGAGCCGCAGGCGGTGATCATCACCTTGTTGATCTTCTTCAGGTCCTCATCGGACAGGGAGAAGTCGTCCAGGACGATCTCGCCCTCGTGGATGCGGGACTCGATGGTGGACTTGAGGGCGTTGGGCTGCTCCATAATCTCCTTGAGCATGAAGTGGTCGTAGCCGCCCTTTTCGGCTGCGGCGATATCCCAGGCGATGCGGGTGACCTTGGTCTCGATCTGCTTGCCCAGGGCGTCGTACAGGGTGATGGACTCGGGGGTGATGTCTGCGATCTCCCCGTCCTCTAAGTAGACCACGTTCTTGGTGTAGGCCACCAGAGCGGTGACGTCGGAAGCGAAGTAGTTCTCCCCCACGCCCACACCCAAGATCAGGGGGGCGGCATGGCGGGTGGCGATCAGGCGGCCCTCGGCCTCTTCACAGAGGATGCCCAGGGCATATGCGCCCTCCAGGCGGGCCACGGTCTTCTTGACGGCCTTCATGAGGTCGCCCTCGTAGTACAGGTCCAGCAGGTGGACGATGACCTCGGTGTCGGTCTCACTCTTAAACTGGAAGCCCTTGGCCTTCAGCTCCTCCCGCAGGGCGGCATAGTTCTCGATGATACCGTTGTGGACGATGGCAAACTTGTTGTTGTTGCTCATATGGGGGTGGGCGTTTGCATCGGTGGGTTCCCCGTGGGTGGCCCAGCGGGTGTGACCGATGCCGGATGCACCGGGCATGGTGTCACCCCCCTGGATCTTGGCGTCCAGGTTCTTGATCATGCCGATGGCCTTCTCCATATGGATGCCGTTCTCTCCCAGAACAGCGATGCCGGCAGAGTCATAGCCTCTGTACTCCAGCTTCTTCAGACCATCCAGCAGGATGGGGGCTGCATTCTGGGTGCCGGTAAAGCCGACGATACCACACATCAGCGTTTCCTCCTTTTTCTGTGCCCTTACTTGGCACGTTCATTCACAGTATTTCTACCAGGTATAAGCCATAGGCTCCCTCTGACGAGGGAGGCAGAGGCCATGTCTGTCTCATTCGCATTTGGTCATACGCTTTTATATTGTCCCATAAAATCATGAATTTTTCAATGGGAAAATGGCGTTTGTTCTGCTTTATTTTGCGGTTTCTTCTGCCTATTCTGACGGAAGGCCAGAAAATCCTGCAGGAATCTCCCTTTTCTTGGCAGGCTCACCCTTGACATAAAACCACTCTCACACTATAATTTAATGGAGCGGACAGGTGCTTCGGGATTGGAAGCTTACTTGTCCCTTTTTTGCGTGAAAGGAGTTTAACCTTATGAGCAAATACACCAAAGAAGACATTATCCGCATGGTGAAGGAAGACGGCGTCGACTTCATCCGCATGCAGTTTACCGATATGTTCGGCACCTCCAAGAACGTGGCCATCACTGCCTCCCAGCTGGAGCGGGCCCTGGACAACCAGATCTCCATCGACGGCTCCTCCATCGAAGGCTTCACCCGTATCCACGAGTCCGACCAGTACCTCCACCCCGACCTGGACTCCTACGCCATCCTGTCCTGGTACGAGAGCAAGGGCAAGGTGGCACGCCTCCTGTGCGACGTGTGCAACCCCGACGGCTCCCCCTTCATCGGCGACCCCCGTGGCGCTCTCAAGCGTATTCTGAAGAAGGCCGCCGACATGGGCTACACCTTCAACGTGGGCCCCGAGTGCGAGTTCTTCCTCTTCCAGCTGGACAAGGACGGCAAGGCCACCACCAAGACCGACGACGAGGCCGGCTACTTCGACCTGGGCCCCATCGACCACGGTGACTATACCCGCCGTGAGATCTGCCTGGCTCTGGAAGCCCTGGGCTTTGAGATCGAGGCCTCTCACCACGAGTGCGCCCGAGGTCAGCACGAGATCGACTTCAAGTACGCCGACGCCCTCACCGCCGCCGACAACATCATCACCTTCAAGCAGACCGTCAAGAAGATCGCCCACGCCAACAACCTCCACGCCACCTTCATGCCCAAGCCCATCTACGGCGAGGCAGGCAACGGCATGCACATCAACATGTCCCTGTTTAAGGACGGCCAGAACGTATTCTACGATGAAACCGGCAACCGCCGCCTGTCCAAGGAGGCCTACCACTTCATCGCCGGCCTGCTGGCCCACGTGAAGGCCATCACCGCCATCACCAACCCCCTGGTCAATTCCTACAAGCGTCTGGTCCCCGGCTACGAGGCCCCCTGCTACCTGGCCTGGTCCGCCTCCAACCGGTCCGCCCTCATCCGCATCCCCTCTGCCCGCGGCAAGTCCACCCGTGTGGAGCTGCGCAGCCCCGACCCCTCCTGCAACCCCTACCTGGCCCTGGCCGTCTGCCTGGCCGCCGGTCTGGACGGCATCGAGCGTGGCCTGGAGCCCCCCGAGGAGATCACCGAGAACATTTTCGACATGGATGCTGCCACCCGTGCCGCCAACGGCATCGAGGACCTGCCCTCCTCCCTGGAGCACGCCCTCTTCGCCCTGGAGGCCGACCCCCTCATCCAGTCCGTCCTGGGCCCCCACATCTACACCCAGTTCCTGGCCGGCAAGAAGAAGGAGTGGGAGGAATACTGCACCCGCGTCTCCAGCTGGGAGGTCGCAAAGTATCTGGTCACTTACTAACCTCAAATCACAACCAAACGGGAGAAGCCGTCCCTTCGGCTTCTCCCGTTTTTTCTTGACATTGTGAATATATATACTATAAATTCATTCTGGTATTCATATATTTCCAAAATATTAGTGTTTTTGCGAAAAAATACCCACTCATTTCCTTGACGGAACTTCCATTTTTCGGTATACTTTCTTATGGATTATTACGCAGTTTTGCGCATCATAGATCGGATGGAGGGACACGATGAAAAAAGCATATCTCTACTTGGAAACCGGTCAGGTCCTGGAGGGCGTCTCCTTCGGCGCCGAAGGCACCGCCATGGGCGAGCTGGTGTTCAACACCTGCATCACCGGCGCTGCGGAAACCCTGACCGACCCCGGCTGCTTCGGCCAGCTGGTGGTCTATACCTTCCCCCAGCTGGCCAACTACGGCATCTGCAGGGCCGACATGGTAAGCCCCAGGGCCTGGATGGGGGGCGTGGTGGTGCGGGAGTTCTGCCGGGAACCCTCCAACTTCCGCTGCGAGGACACAGTGGACGCCTTCCTGAAGGCCCGGAACGTGGTGGGCATCGCCGGCATCGACACCCGCATGCTCACCCAGCTCCTCCGGGACAACGGTACCATGAACGCCGTCATCACCACCGAGGAAGCCAAGCCCGACCCGGAGGCCCTGAAGGCCTTCCGGATCACCCGGGCCGCCGAAACCACCAGCACGGCTGACACCAAGGTCTTCTCCCCCGAGGGCGAGGCCAGATACTCCGTGGCCATGGTGGACTACGGCTCCAGCCGGACCATCGCTGACCGCCTGGTCCTCCGGGGCTGCCAGGTGACCCTTTTCCCCTGGAACACCCCCGCCGAGACCATTCTGAACGGAACCTTTGACGGGGTGGTGCTGTCCGACGGCCCTGGGGACCCCGCCGAGAACGCCCCCCTGGCCCAGGAAGTGAAGAAGCTCATGGGTAAGCTCCCCCTCTTTGGCATCGGTATGGGCCACCAGCTCATGGCCCTGGCCCAGGGGGGCAGGACCCTAAAGCTGAAGTTCGGCCACCGGGGGGCAAGCCAGCCCGTGAAGGATCTGGAGACCGGCAAGGTCCTCATCACCACCCAGAATCACGGCTATGCCGTGGATCCTGCCTCTCTGGCAGGCACCGGTGGGACCCTGCGCTATGTCCATATCAACGACGGCAGCTGCGAAGGCATCGACTACCCCGCCTGCAGGGCCTTCTCCCTGCAGTTTCACCCCGAGGCACACGGGGGTCCCCTGGACGGCCCCACTGCCTTCGACCGCTTTGCCCGCATGATGAAGGAGGGAATGTAATGCCGAAGGATACTTCCATCAAAAAAGTCCTGGTCATCGGCTCCGGCCCCATCGTCATCGGCCAGGCCGCTGAATTCGACTATGCCGGCACCCAGGCCTGCCGGGTGCTGAAGGAGGAGGGCATCGAGACCATCCTGGTGAACTCCAACCCCGCCACCATCATGACCGACAACGCCATGGCCGATGCCATCTACTTAGAACCTCTGACCACCGAGACCGTCAAGCGCATCATCCTGGAGACCAGGCCCGACAGCCTCCTGGCCGGTCTGGGCGGTCAGACCGGTCTGACCATCGCCATGGAACTGGCCCACGAGGGCTTCCTGGCCGCCCACAACGTCCGCCTCATCGGCACCAACGCCGAGGCCATCGACAAGGCCGAGGACCGTCAGCTCTTCAAGGACGCCATGGACCTGATCGGTCAGCCCACCATCCCCTCCGACACCGCCAACGACGTGGAGGCCTGCCTGGCCATTGCGGACCGCATCGGATATCCCGTCATCGTCCGGCCTGCCTTCACCCTGGGGGGCGGCGGCGGCGGTGTGGCCTACGACGAGGCCGAGCTGAGAGAGAAGGCCGCCGTGGGTCTGGACTACTCCCCCATCACCCAGGTCCTCATCGAAAAGTATATCTTTGGCTGGAAGGAGATCGAGTTCGAGGCCATGCGGGACCACAAGGGCACCGCCATCACCATCTGCTCCATGGAGAACTTCGACCCCGTGGGCATCCACACCGGCGACTCCATCGTGGTGGCCCCCGCCCTGACCCTGGGCAACAAGGAATACCAGATGCTCCGCAATGCCGCCCTGAAGATCATCCAGGAGCTGGGCATCGAGGGCGGCTGCAACTGCCAGTTCGCCCTGAACCCCGACAGCTTCGAGTATGCCGTCATCGAGGTCAATCCCCGGGTCTCCCGCTCCTCCGCCCTGGCCTCCAAGGCCACCGGCTACCCCATCGCCAAGGTCACCGCCAAGATCGCCCTGGGCTACACCCTGGACGAGATCAAGAACGACGTCACCGGCGAGACCTACGCCTGCTTCGAGCCCGCCGTGGACTACGTGGTCTGCAAGTTCCCCAAGTGGCCCTTTGACAAGTTCCACCACGCCAGCCGGAAGCTGGGCTCCCAGATGAAGGCCACCGGCGAGGTCATGTCCATCGAGCACACCTTTGAGGCCGCCCTCATGAAGGCCGTCCGAGGGGCCGAGATCAAGCTGGACAGCCTCCGCCGTGTTGACAACTCCGGCAGAAGCCTGGAGGAAAGACTGGACTCCATGGACGACCTGCGCCTCTTCACCATCTTCGAGGCCCTGGAAGCCGGCATGACCGAGGACCAGATCCACGCCATCACCCGCATCGACCCCTGGTTCATCCGCAAGATCAACAACCTGGTCCGGTTCGAGGCCTCTCTGAAAGAGGGCATTTCCGACGAGAAATATCTCCAGGGCAAGAAGTACGGCTACCCCGACAAGGTCCTGGCCCGGCTGGCCGGTGTGGCCGTGGAGACCCTCCCCCACCGCTTCCCCAGCTACAAGATGGTGGACACCTGCGCCGCCGAGTACCAGGCCCAGACCCCCTATTTCTACGCCACCTACGATGACCACTGCGATTCCCGCACCTTCCCCCGCTCCGGCAAGGACACCGTCATCGTGCTGGGCTCCGGCCCCATCCGCATCGGCCAGGGCATCGAGTTCGACTACAGCTCGGTCCACTGCGTCCAGACCCTGAAGGACCTGGGCTACGATGTGGTCATCATCAACAATAACCCCGAGACCGTCTCCACCGACTACGACACCGCCGACCGGCTGTACTTTGAGCCCCTGTCCCCCGAGGACGTGATGGCCGTCATCGAAGTGGAAAAGCCCGTGGGCGTGGTGGTGGCCTTCGGCGGCCAGACCGCCATCTCCCTGACCGAATTCCTGGACAAGCAGGGCATCCCCATCCTGGGCACCTCCGCCGACGGCATCGACATGGCAGAGGACCGGGGCCGCTTCGACGCCCTGCTGGAAGACCTGAACGTCAAACGCCCCAAGGGCACCTCCATCACCAACCTGGAGGAGGCTCTGGAGGCCGCCGAACAGCTGGGCTATCCCGTCCTCCTGCGCCCCTCCTACGTCATCGGCGGCCAGAACATGGTCATCGCCCACGACCGTGGCGACGTGGAAAAGTACATGGAGGTCATCCTCTCCGTGGGCATCAAGAACGACGTGCTGGTGGACAAGTATATGCCCGGCACCGAGATCGAAGTGGACGTCATCTCCGACGGTGTGGACGTCCTCATGCCCGGCATCATGGAGCACATTGAGCGGGCCGGCGTCCACTCCGGTGACTCCATCGCCGTCTATCCTCCCCACACCCTCACCGACAAGATGATGCAGGTGGTGGTGGACTGCTCCAAGAAGCTGGCTCTGGCCCTGGGCACCAAGGGTCTGGTGAACATTCAGTACCTGATTTTCCAGGGCGAGCTGTATGTCATCGAGGTCAACCCCAGAGCCTCCCGGACCATCCCCTACCTGTCCAAGGTCACCGGCATCCCCATGGTGGACCTGGCCACCAAGATCATGATGGGGGCCACCCTGCAAGAGCTGGGCTACCAGAGCGGTCTGTGGCCCATCCCCCCCTACTACGCCGTGAAGGTCCCCGTCTTCTCCTTCCAGAAGATCACCGACGCCAACTCCATGCTGGGCCCTGAGATGAAGTCCACCGGCGAAGTCCTGGGCCTGGGCCGCACCTTCAACGAGGCCATCTTCAAGGGTCTGGCCGCCGCAGGCTACCGGAACTTCACCCACCGGGGCATCCTCCTGAGTGTGGAGAACCACGAGCTGCCCGAGGTGGTGGGTCTGGCCAAGAAGTTCGACGACTTGGGCCTTCCCATGTACGCCACCCCCGACACCGCCGCCACCATCCGCACCATGGGCATCCAGGTCACCGAGATCCACCACATCCATCCCGGCTCCCAGGCCTTCACCCTCATGGAGGAGGGGAAGATCGGCCTCATCATTTACACCGGGGCCATGTACGATGACACCCTGTCCGACTACATCGAGCTCCACCGGGAGGCCATCCGCCACTCCGTCCCCTCCATGACCTCCCTGGACACCGCCAACGCCATGGCGGACATGCTCATCAGCAAGTTTAACCTGTCCAACACCGAGCTGGTGGACCTGAACAACATGCGCACCGAGCGGCGGATGCTCCCCTTCGCCAAGATGCAGGGCTGCGGCAATGACTACATCTTCTTCGACAACCGGGACGGCAAGATCACCAGTCCCGGCTCCCTGTGCGTGTCCATCTGCGACCGCCACTACGGCATCGGCGGCTACGGCATCGTTCTCATCGAGGACTCCCATGTGGCCGACGCCAAAATGCGCATCTTCAACCGGGACGGCTCCGAGGGCAAGACCGCCGGCAACTCCATCCGCTGCGTGGGCAAGTACCTCTATGACAAGGGCATCGTGAAGCGGGAGTACATGACCATTGAGACCGCCGCCGGTGTCAGCGGCCTGCATCTGTACACCCGCAACGGCAAGGCCAACACCATCAGCGTCAGCATGGGCAAGGCCGACCTGCTCACCAGCAGCCTGCCCACCACCCTGCCCGGCAACACCGTCATCAACCGCCCTGTGGAGATCGCCGACCGCACCTGGAACATCACCTGCGCCTCCATCGGCAACCCCCACTGCGTGGTCTTCTGTGAGGACCCCGCCGCCCTGGACCTGGAGGCCATCGGCCCCAAGTTCGAGTACGCCAAGTACTTCCCCGAGCGCATCAACACCGAGTTCGTGCGCATCGTCAACGACGAGACCCTGCGGATGCGGGTCTATGAGCGGGGCAACGGCGAGACCGTGGCCTGCGGCACCGGTGCCTGCGCAGCCGTCATCGCCGCCACCGAGAACGGCTACCTGGAAAAGGGCCGTGACATCACCGTGAAGCTGACAGGCGGCGACCTGGTGGTCAACTACTCCGACCAGGAGGTCCTTCTCACCGGCGACGCCGTGCTGGTGTACGAAGGCGTGGTGGAGTTTTGATTCCATATTGGCATGACAAAGCCCCTGGCTCAAATGAGCCAGGGGTTCGTTTCTTATATAACAGAGTTGGAAACCGTGCCCCTCATCCGCCCACTTCGTGGGCACCTTCCCCCCAGGGGGAAGGCTTTCTTCTCAGGCAACGACAAGGCTTCTCCCCGGGGAGAAGCTGTCACCGCAGGTGACTGATGAGGGGTACCAGAACCCTTACCGTTTCACAATTCTAACCACAGTCTTTGCTGCACTTGCTGCCTTTTTCGGATCAACGTTTCGAAGAACCGCCACTGCAGCAGGTACTATTTCAACCGCTTTGCGAGCTGCTTCTTTCCTCTTCTCTTTTTCCGCATTATGCCGCTTCTGACACGGCCAGCAATACTTATAGGTCATTTTCTCCACAGGCTCATGGCAATCAGCGCAAACATAGACCAGCTTTGTTCCACATTTAGGGCAGAACAAATCATCTGGCTTAAACTTTTTCTTCTTATGCTTCATTGCGCAATCATCATTTGTACATCCTCTAGCTACACTCATCAGGATCCCTCCTTATATTTCTTCATAATATATCATGCTTATTTTGCGACAGATCAAAACACCAAATGAATAAGCACCAGGTAGAAGACCGTGCCCCCGCCGATGGACAGGAGCATACTGTGCTTCCACTTGTGCATGAGGGCCACGGCAAGGCCGGCGATGAGCTCCGGGGCTCCGTGATTGCCGCTGGTGAGGTCCACACCCTTGAAGCAGTAGATCACCAGCATAGCCATGGCGGCCGCCGGGAGCACTTTTCCCAGGTAGCGGATAAAGGCCGGGGTCTCCTTGCCCGCCGGAAAGACCAGGAAGGAGATGAACCGGGTGAGCATGGTGGCCCCCATGATGATGGCCACCGTCAGGACGATCTGGGTGTTGCTCATTCCTCCAGCCTCCTTTCAATGGGGCGGCGCAGGAGGGTCAGGAAGAGGACGATGCCCACCATGGACGCCACGATGAAGTTGTCCGCCCCGAAGATCACCAGGCAGACCAGGGAGATGCCAAGACCGCCCAGGGTACTGATGTGGCTCTTCTCCTTCTCCCACTGTCCCACCAGGATGACGATGAAGAGGGCGGTCATGGCAAAGTCCACCCCGGTGGTGTCAAAGGGGATGAACTGGCCCAGAATGGCCCCCAGGGTGGTGCCAATGACCCAGTAGCTGTAGTCGAAGAGGGACACGAAGAAGTAGAACCAGCCCTTGTCCACCCCCTCGGGGACCTCCGCCGAGACGTTCACCGAGAAGGATTCGTCACACATCCAGAAAATGGTGGGGAACTTTTTCTTCCCCAGGTCCCGGTACTTTTCCAGCATGGAAATGCCGTAGAACACATGGCGGGCGTTGACCATGAGGGTCAGCAAGAAGGTGCTCACCGGGGCAAAGGCCGCCGTGAGAACGCTGCCCGCCACGAACTGCATGGACCCGGCAAAGACAAAGATACTAATCAAAATCGGCACCACAGGGGAAAAGCCCAGGGCCTTCATATAGATGCCATAGGCGATGCCCAGCACCAGGAATCCCGTGAGAATGGGGATGGTGTTGGGAAAGGCCGCCTTGGCCGCAGCGGCCAGCTTCTTTCTTTCCACGGGAATGAAACTCCCTTCTTGCGCAGTTTATGGTGTTCCTATTTTATATGGCAGAGCTGGGGGCCGTCAACTGTTTTCTGACACCATTCGGGTTTCCTCCGCATAGGATGCCATGACCCCCGGTCCGGGGGAATACTCCCCAAGGAGGAATGCTATGTTTGACGGTGTTCTCCAGCTGGCCTATCCCGTCCAGGCCCTGCTGGCCACCCTGCTCACCTGGGGCATCACCGCTCTGGGGGCCTGCCTGGTGTTTTTCATGGCAAAGCCCAACCGAAACCTCATGGACGGGATGCTGGGGGTGGCCGGCGGGGTCATGGTGGCCGCCTCCTTCTTTTCCCTGCTGGCCCCCTCCATCGAGATGTCCGAAGAGCTGGGGCTGAACCCCTGGCTCACCGCCCTGGCGGGGTTTCTGGGGGGCGGGCTCCTGCTGTTTCTGGGGGACCGGTTCTTCACCCGCCACCTGGAGAGCCGGTTCTCCGCCCAGGGTTCCCCCAGAAGTCTGAAGCGGAGCGTCCTGCTGGTTTTTTCCATCACCCTCCACAATATCCCCGAGGGCATGGCCATCGGCGTGGCCTTTGGGTCCGTGGCCTTCGGCCTGGAAGGGAGCACCCTGGCGGGGGCCTGGCTCCTGGCTCTGGGCATTGGGATGCAGAACCTGCCGGAAGGCATGGCGGTGAGCGTCCCCCTCCGCCGGGAGGGCTTTACCCGAAAGCAAGCCTTTTTCTACGGCCAGCTCAGCGGCATCGCCGAGCCTGTGGCCGGTGTTCTGGGGGCCATCCTGGTGCTGAAGGTCCACACCGCCCTCCCCTTCCTGCTGGCCTTTGCCGCCGGGGCCATGATCTACGTGGTGGTGGAGGAGCTCATCCCCGAAAGCCAGACCAACCAGAACAAGGCCTGGATGGCCCTCTTCACCCTGGTGGGCTTCTCCCTGATGATGGTCCTGGACGTGGCCCTGGGGTGAGGCATACCCCGCCCCCTCCCCTGCATATAGTCAGACAATACGAAACCAATGGAGGCGGTCTGACATGGAACAAAAGGAAAACCGGGTGATCCTGCGGGGCACCGTGATGGGCACCCCAGCATTCTCCCACCGGGTACATGGCATCGACTTTTACCGGTTCCCCCTGGCGGTCCCCCGGCTGTCCGGCCGGGAGGATCTCATCAACATCCTCCTCCCCCACACCCTGGCCGAGGGCTTTCCACGGGAGGAGGACTACGTAGAGGTGACCGGCCAGATCCGGTCCTTTAACAACCGGACCGGGGTGGGGAACCGACTGGTCATCACCGTGCTGGCCCGGTCGGTCCTGCCCACCGGGGAGGAGCCCTGCAACCAGGTGCTGCTGGGGGGCACCCTGTGCAAGCCCCCGGTCCTCCGGCGGACCCCCCTGGGCCGGGACATCTGCGACCTGCTGCTGGCGGTGAACCGGAAATATCGTCGGGCGGATTACCTCCCCTGCATCGCCTGGGGAAGCGTGGCCCTGGCCTGCAGCGGTCTGGAGACAGGAGACTCCCTCCTGCTGGAGGGGCGGCTCCAGAGCCGGACCTATTGGAAGACCCTGGGGGAGACCACCCAGGAGCGCACCGCCTATGAGGTCTCCATCTCCTCCCTGCTGCCCCCGGGGGATGAACCGGAAGATCCCCTCTGATGGGCCCCTGCCCCTCCCATCTGTTCACAATTTGTTCATAACATGACAGCGGTTTTATGGTATTCTTTTTGTACGACTTCTAACAGTTTCCAAATTTCCCCGGAGGAAAACCGTATGATAAAGAAAACCATCGCCGCAGGCCTGGCCTGCTCCCTGCTGCTGTCCGTGAGCGCCATGGCCGCTCCGACCCAGTTCAGCACTGCCCCCCAGTCCGTGGTGGACCCCGCCTGGAAGACCATCACTCCCAGCATCTCCACCAGCACCACCCTCTCCTATTCCCTGATCGACGGCAAGGTCCGGGCCAACAACCTGGCCGTCAAGTCCATGGAGGCGAGTATGAAGTCCATGGAAGCCATGGACTGGGATGAGATCATCGACGAGATAGAGGACAACATTGACCGGCTGGAAGACCAGCTGGCCGTCCTGAAGGCTGCCAACCAGGCCGGTGCCAATGCCCAGGCCCAAATCAAGCAGGCGGCGGGAGAGACCGGCGGCGGCACCACCACACCAACCGACCCCTCAGACCCCACCGGAATGATGGGGCAGATCGAAGAGATCGTAGAAGGAGCTATCAAGGAGAGCATGGCCCAGATGCAGGCCCAGCAGATGGCCGCCACCCTCCAGTCCACCATTGAATCCCTGGAAACCCAGTTGGAGGACATAAAGGAGCAGAAGGAGGACTACAAGAAGACCGTGGCCGACACCAAGGTCCAGTTTGCCTCCCTCATCAACCAGACCGTGGCCGGCATCCAGTCCCTGTATGTGAGCATCCTCTCCTATGAGGACCAGCTCACCGCCCTGAAGGAAAGCCAGGCCGCTGTCCAGCGGATGGTGGACCAGATGGAGCTGCGGTATCAGCTGGGCCAGATCTCCCGCCTGACCCTCCAGCAGGTCCGGAACAGCTATGACGCCCTGTTGGTGGGCCTGGACTCCATGGAAAACGGCATCACCTTTATGAAGTCCTCCCTTCAGTCCCAGCTTGGGGAGGAACCCACCGGCCAGGTGACCCTGACCGCCCTGCCGGAGGTCTCCGCCGCTGACATCAGCGCCGCCTCCTATTCCAGCGACCTGGACAAGGCCAAGGCGGCCAGCTATGATCTCTACTCTGCCCGCCGGGGGGTGGAGGACGCCAAGGACGACATGGACGATGCCCGGAGAGAAAACGGCAAAAACAGCTACCAGTACAAGATGGCCGAGCACAGCCACCAGGCCGCCCAGTACCAGGAGCAGTCCGCCATCCAGAGCTTCGAACTGTCCTTCCTGAACCTGTTCAACGCTCTGGCCCCTGCCCAGACCGCCCTGGAAACCGCCCAGACCACCCTGGACTATGAGGAACAGATGTACAAAGTGGCTGAGCTGAAGTATCAGCTGGGGAACCTCTCCGCCCACGCCCTGGCCGACGCCAAAGATACCTATGAAAACGCCAAGCGGGACTATAAAGCCGCTGAATCCGACCTCTTCACCGCCTGGACCAGCTACCGCAACGCCGTGGACTACGGCCTGGTGACCAGCGGGACCTGAGATCAAAAGAGAGGGATTGTTTACAATTTCGAAATCAAATTCATAATTTGTCCATATAGAACCAATATTTTGGACACATTTCTCCTGTAGTATAGCAACTGTAAGGAACAGAACACAAACTCACTTCTGACCAAACTTACACTCTCTCTTTTCTCTCTCTTTTCTCTCTTTTTAGAAACCGAACGGCAGCGACCTGGGAAATCGCTGCCGTTCCTTTTTTTCTTTTTAAACCATTATCTATACTCTCATATTGTCAAACTTTAATAACCAAGGGGGCTGACACTGCAAAAATTTTTCCTTTTTCACGAAAAAGGGCTGTTTCAGGCGTTGCTTTTCCCTATGCGCTGTGGTAAAGTAAACATTGTACAGACACCTGTACTTTCCAGGCAGGAACTGCAGTCAAAATATAGAGGCCAGACCGCAACCCTGCCAAACAAGGCCTATTGGTTTGCACCAATATGAAAAGGAGAGCGTTTTATGAATTTTGAACTGAATGAACAGCAGCTGTCGATCCAGAAGATGGCTCGTGAATTTACCGAGAAGAAGGTCGCCCCCGGCATCCTGGAGCGCGACGAGACCCGCGAATATGACGTGAACCTGTACAAGGAACTGTCCGACATGGGCTTCATCGGCCTGCCCTATGCCAAGGAATACGGCGGCCAGGGCCTGGGCTACATGGAGTATGCTCTGGCTATCGAAGAGATCTCCAAGGTGGACGCTTCCCTGTCTGTCTCCTACTCCGTTTCTACCTCTCTGTACGGCGGCTCCCTGTACTTCTCCGAAGCCACCGAGGAGCAGCTCAAGCGCTGGATGCCCCCCGTCATGAGCGGCGGCCACTTCGGCTCCTTCGGCCTGACCGAGCACACCGCAGGCTCCGACGTTGCAGGTATGCTGACCTTCGCTGAGCGCGACGGCGACGAGTGGGTCATCAACGGCTCCAAGTGCTTCATCACCAACGGCCCCCTGTCCGATTACTATGCAGTCTACGCTCTGACCGACCGTGAGCTGGGCCCCAAGTCCATGGCTACCTTCATCGTCGAGCGCAACACCCCCGGCTTCTCCATCGGCGCCCGCCACAACACCATGGGCATCCGCTCCGCTATGGTCAGCGAGCTGCACTTCGATAACGTCCGCATCCCCGCAGGCAACATGATCTCCTCCCCCGGCAAGGGCTTCGCAACCGCTATGAAGACCCTGGACGGCGGCCGTATCGGCATCGCTTCCCAGGCTCTGGGTATCGCTGAGGGCGCATTCGAGATCGCTCGTCAGTACATGAAGCAGCGCCAGCAGTTCGGCAAGCCCATCTCCAAGTTCCAGCACCTGCAGTTCCGCATGGTGGACCTGGCCAACCAGATCGAGATGGCTAAGTACCTGGTCTACAAGGCAGCTTCCGACAAGGACGCACACAAGCCCTTCTCCCAGGCAGCCGCAAGAGCAAAGCTGGTGGCAGCTGAGACCGCTATGCACGTGGCAACCGACGCAGTCCAGATGCTGGGCGGCAACGGCTACATGAAGGAATATCACGTGGAGCGCCTGATGCGCGACGCAAAGATCACCCAGATCTACGAGGGCACCTCCGAGGTCCAGAAGATCGTCCTGGCAAAGACCCTGTTCGATTAATTCATAATTGTACATACCAAAAGCCGCTGAGGAAATCCTCAGCGGCTTTTTTTCGCGCCGGTCCGCTCCAACAGGGTCTGTTGGATGATCTGCTCCGGTTCCAGCCCTTGGGTGAGGAAATGCGGGGTAAGGACCTGGGCCGTTTCCTCACTTCCCGACCACAGGATCACTTCTGCACAGGGCTCCATAGCCGCCCAGCGGCACCCTTCCCCTTCCATCACACAGACACTGGCAGCCACCAGGTAAACAGCCCCGGAGGTATCCCCCACCTGTGCTTCCCCCAAAAGCTCCATGGATACCAGACAGATGTCTCCCGCCCGGGGCTGGTCGGGCTCCTCCCCGGCCCAGCAGACCCGGGCACCGTAGGTCTCCGCATAGGAGGCCGCCAGGGCCTCTTTCACAGCGGTGTTTTCCTGGGAACAGCCTGCCAGTGCCAGCAGCAGACCAAGGAGCAGGAACATGCCGCTCCATCCTTTTATCCTTTCCAAACCCATGGGAAACTCCTTTCAAGAAGTCTATTGCAATCGTTTTATCAGGTTTATTCTAACAGACCATCCTATCTATGTCAATAGATTTCAAAAAAAGAGCCCTGAGGGAGGTGGTTCCTCTCTCAGGGCTGTCAGATTGTTTTCACTTCACAGGGGTGCCGTCAGCTTGGAAGATGGGCAGGGGTTCCAGATAGGTGATATCCTCCCGGGCCTGGGCCTTGCCCTCTGCCAGGATGGCCATACGGCCGCAGACGATGCCCCCAGCTTTCAGGACCAGCTGTTCCAGGGCGTGGAGGGACTCGCCGGTGGAGATCACGTCGTCCACCAGGAGGATGCGCTTGCCCTTCATGAGGGCGGCATCGTTGCCGTCCAGGTAGAGCCGCTGGACCGCCTTGGTGGTGATGGACTGGACCTCGATCTCCAGCACATCCCGCATGTACACCTTGGTGCCCTTCCGGGCCACGAAGTACTTCTCATCCCCGGCCAGGCGGGCCATCTCATGGGCCAGGGGGATGCCCTTGGCCTCGGCGGTGATGAGGTAGTCGTAGTCCGGTGCCTTGTCCAGCAGGGCCTGGGCACAGGCAGTGGTGAGCTGGCAGTCCCCAAAGATCACCAGGGCGGCGATGGCCAGGTCGTCATTCAGGGGGCACAGGGGGAGCTCCCGCTTGACCCCGGCCATGGTGATGGGGTAGACCATTTTGTTCTGTTCCATAGAAAAAGACCTCCTTGGGTCGAAGGATTCTACCTGTATTATCCTCTCTTCCTGGGGAAATGTCAATAATAGATCCCCCGGAGGATGGCCCTCCGGGGGATGGGATCACTTCAGATCGTCATTGTAATGGGCGCGGTCACCGCCGATGAACTTGGGGCGGACCCGGGCGGCCAACAGAATGGCCTCACCGATGTGCTTCTGCTCCAGGCGAACGGGAACGGCCACCTTCTTCAGGTGCATGCCAATAAGGGTGCCGCCGATATCCAGACCGGCGTCGGCACGGATCTCCTCCACCGCCACGGGGTCTTCAAAGTTCTTGTAAGCTGCGGTGGCAAAGGAACCGCCGGCCTTGGGCTGGGGGACCACGTTGCAGATGTCTGCAAAGGGAACGGCAGCCCGCTCCACGATGATGGCCCGGTTCAGGTGCTCACAGCACTGGGCGGCCAGGTAGATGCCCTGGGGGGCCAGGACCTCCTGGATGCCCTCATAGATGGCTTGACCCATCTCGGGGCTGGAATGGCTGCCCACCTTATGGCCGGCCACCTCGCTGGTGGAACAGCCCACCACCAAAATCTGACCCTTTTTCAGCTTGCCTGCCTGGCAGATCTGCTGGGCAGCCAGCTTGGCTTCGTTGCGAATCTGATCCAACATATCTCTACACCTCTATTGTTTTCTCTTCTCTGTTCCACAGGGAAGGCTAATTTCTCACTTGTATTATACCCCTTCTTGACCTGTTTTCCATAGCCAAAAAAGGAAAATTTCACAAGGTCAGTTCCCCTGCTGGCTCCGCATTTTCTCCTCCATGACCCGGCGGCGGTGGGACCGGATGCTCAGGTACAGGCGGAAGAGCTCGGACCCGATGATGATACCCACGGCAATGCCCACAGCGATGGAGCCGGTCTCGGCCCCCTTCCGGACGATCTGGGACATATTCTTGCTGACGATGGCCTCCATGGTGTAGTAGAGGGCGCCGCCGGGCAGGAGGGGCACGATGCCCGTCAGCAGGAAAATATTGGCCGGGGCCTTCCGCAGGCGGGCCATCCCCTCGGACCACAGGCAGATGAGGGCAGCCGAGATGAGGGTGCTCACAAACACGCTGGCCCCCTGCTCCCAGGCGATGAGATAAAAGGTCCAGGACAGGGCCCCTCCCAGGGTGACCAGAGGAAGGTGCCGGGGGGCCACACTGAACAGGAAGGCAAAGCCCAGGGTACCCAGGGCGGCAGCAATGATCTGGGTGACATGTTCCATCACAGCAGACCACCTCCCATCATCATGGCGGCGGCATAGCCGATGGCGATGGCCCCGGCCCCCAGGACGGCCTCGGTCATCCGGTAGATGCCCGTGAGGATATCCGAGTAAAAGAGCTCACGGACCCCGTTCACCAACGCCAACCCCGGGATGAAGATCATAATGGTGCCGATGACGATCATATCCAGCTCCAGCCCCACATCAAAGCCGCAGATCATCCGAGCCAGGATCCCCGACAGGAAGCAGGCAATGACCGTATAGATGGTCCGGTGCTGCCGGTGGGCCCGTCGGAACTGCTCCATGCAGTAGATGAAAAAGCCGATGGCCGCCGTGACCACCCCGTCCAGGAGGGTCCCGCCGAAAAAGACGGCAAAGGCACCGGACCCTAACAGGTATCCCCCCAGCTCCGACCAGGACCACCGGGGGCCGCTGTGGTCCAGGACCCGGGGCAGCTCCTTCAGCGGGGGCACCGCATCACAGATATAGCGGGCGGCGGCATTGATGTCCTCCAGCCGCTGAAGGTTGGTGCCGGTCTTGTCCGGCAGGACCATACAGGTGCTGGTGTAGTGGTCCCCCTCCCCGTTCTTCACGGTCACCGCCGTCTGGGAGGCCAGGGCGTGGGCGTCCAGGACCTCCAGCCCGTAGGCCCGGAGGATACGGGCCATGGTGTTCTCGGCCCGCCAGGCCTCGGCGCCGCACTCCATCATTTTCCGCCCTATATTCAAGGTATACTCCACAAGGGATTCCATTTCTTTCTGCGTCACAGGATCACTCCTTTCCAGAGAACGCCATGATAAACCAAACAAAACCAAAATACAAGGGAAAAAGAACACAGAAATCTTCTTTCTTTTCCCAGTCCTCTGCACAGGATTGACGGCACCCTGAAAATAGGGTAAAATGATAGGCAAGAAATCTGTTGATTCGACTTTTGGGAGGTGTTCCTATGTGGGATCGTGTTACATTCAAAGCAACCGGCAAAGCCAATTTCAAGGCCAATTACTGGCCCTTTGTGGGGGTGAGCCTTCTGCTGGGCCTTGCCACCGGGGCCTTCACCCCGGACACCCCGGACATCACCTACCGCATCCAGGAGATCAACGTGGAAGGCGTCCAGGACTTCCTCTATGAGGCCCAGTATTACATCGAACCCATCCTGGCCGTCCTGGCCCCCTTTGCCTTCCTGGCCGGTATCGGGGGGATCGCCCTGACCCTTCTGGTGGGCAATCCTCTGGAGGTGGGCGCCAACCGGTTCTTCCTGGAGTCCACCACCTTCCATAAAGGTGACATTGGGCGCATGGGCCTGGGCTTCTCGGTAAACTACGGCAACGTAGTCCTCACCCAGTTCCTGCGGGCCCTGTTCACCTTCCTGTGGTCCCTGCTGTTCGTCATTCCCGGTATTGTCCGGTCCTACGGCTACTTCGCCGTGCCCTACATCCTGGCGGAAAACCCCGACCTGGACCACGACCGGGTGCTGAAACTCAGCCGGGAGATGACCATGGGCTTCAAGAGTGAGATCTTTATCACCGACCTCTCCTTCCTGGGCTGGCAGATCCTCAACGCCATGACCCTGGGGATCCTGGGCATCTTCTACGTGACCCCCTATATCAACGGCACCAAGGCCGAGATCTACCGGTTCCTCCGGGCCAACGCCATCCAGCAGGGCATCGCCACCACCCAGGAACTGCCTGGGATTGGCAGCCTCTAATGAAAAATGCCTCTTGCAGTTTTTCTGCAGGAGGCTTTTCTCTTGTCATCCCCCCACCCCCATGGTATCATGGGATAAAGACATTTGTTTGTAAGAAAGGAGAACCACCATGAAAAAGCTTCTCTCTTTGCTCCTTTGCCTGGGCCTCATGGGTCTCACCGCCGCCTGCGGCGGCTCCGGCGAGCCTGACCCCGAGTCTGTGCCCGCTCCCGAGATCGTGGACTCCGAGACCATCCGGGCTGACCCCTTCGCCGCCTACTTTGACCTGTCCGGCCTGAGCCAGGAGACCCTGGATGGGGCCCTTCAGGATGTGAATATGGATACCTCCACCGGAGAGGTCTCCGTCCAGTTCCTCCAGACCCTCTGTGACGGCCAGAACCTCTATGTGGCCTTTGACATCAACTGGCCCCAGGGCAGCGACCCCGCCGCTGAAATGATCGAAGCCAACCTGATCACAGGGGACGGCAGCACCTATGGCGGCATGGTGAGCAGCTCTCAGACCGCAGACCTCACCGGTTCCTATATCGTCTCGTTCGTTGGCGACTTTACCCCCGGCACGGAGGCCTCCCTGTACATCACCGTTCTGGGGGAAAACTGCGTCCTGGCCTGGACCATTGAGAACACCGTCACTGCTTCCACCGTCAACCTGGAGGACTCCGAGGGCACCGTAGTGGGCCAGGCCAGCCTGACCCCCTTCTCCCTCCAGTTCACCATTGACGACCCCTACATCAGCGGCATCGCCCACGGGGACACCATCCAGCTCCTGGACGAGACCGGCGCACCCCTGCCCGAGACCTGGGCCATCAGCGGGGACGTCTCCGCCACCTTCCTGGAGTTTTTCGTCCCCATGGAGTTGGGCACCGTGAAGACCCTCCAGGTGGGCCCCTACACCGCCCACTTCTAAGAGGGTAAGCCCATGAAACGAATCCTCCCCCTTCTTCTCTCCCTGCTTCTGCTGGCCGGGTGCAGTTCCGCCCCAGCCGCCGACGACCCCAACACCATGACCCTGGAGGAATACCAGGAACTTCTTCGCACCGAACCCCTGGCCACCACGCTGCACCCGGAGGTCTACGCCGCATGCAGAGAAAAACAGGTGGTGGGTCTGGAGACCCAGGAGGACGGCATCCTCTTCCGGGTCACAGAGGCCATGACGGACGGCCAGACCCTTTACGTGGCCTTTGAACTGACCTTCCCGGAGCATGTGGACATTGCCAACAACAAAGAGATCCTGGGATATGGGCTGTTCAGCTGCACCCTGAACGGGGGCATCACCTCCCCGGGCATTCCGGTGTCCGGCCCCCAGTTCCACAGCGGTCCCGGTTCCTATAATCAGTATTTGGGTGAGACCATTGTGGGCTACATCCCCTTCCAGGAGGTTGGGACCTCTCTGGACGGCCAGGAGGTGACCCTGGTGGTCTACGACCTCTACGGCCATAACGACACCACCCTGCGGGTCTCCTGGATGATGGAGTCCCCTTGAGAAAGGAGTTTTCCATGAAGCGAATCCTTCCCCTCCTCCTCTGCCTCTCCCTGCTGGTGCTGGGGGGGTGCGGTTCGGAGCCTACCGTCGATGTCGACACCCGGGCCTACGGCTTTTCCCTGTCCCTGGATCTGGATCAGCTCCCGGATGAACTATTGGAGACCAGCCTTCAAAACATCAATGAGAGCACTGCCGACGGGGACCTGACCGCCGTTCTCTCCCAGACCCTGGGGGATGCCATGAACCTCTACGCCGCCGGGGTCATCACCGTCCCAGAGGGGCTCCCCGAGGACGCCATGGCCCATCTGCCTCAGCAGGTCACCCTGTCGGATGGGAACGGCCCTCTCACCTGGACCAACCAATCCACTGCTGTCTGCCCCGTGGAGGGCGAGGAAAACGTTCTGGCCTTCCTCTTCTACTTCGGCTTTGACCGGGAGGTCTTCCGGGGCCAGGAGGTCACCATGGAGGTTCAGAACTGCCTGGGGGCCAACTTCTCCTTCACCTGGGCCCCCACCAATGAAGGCCCCATCCGCTACGCAGACCTGAAGGACGCAGAGGGAAACATGGCTGGGACATTCAATCTCTCTGCCTACGCCATGAACGCCACCCTGTGGACGCCCTTTGCCTCCGAGCGGGACCTGAAGCACAGCTGCACCCTCCTGGACGGAACCGGCCAGGAGCTCTCCCACTCCCCCCTGGCCGACAGCAGCACCCAGTCCGTCCTTCACCAGTCCTTCCTGGCCCCCCTGGACCCGGCCATGGTGAAGACCGTGCAAATCGGACCCTATACGGCGGAGCTGGGATAAACCCACGTTGGCGGGCGGATGTGGTCATCCGCCCCTACGGAGTTGTACCACGCACCATCCATTGTAGGGGACGATGACCACATCGTCCCACTCTCCGAAGGGTTCCACCCACGTTTGTCCACACAGTCATATACAAGACAAAAAACCTCGACCGATTCGGTCGAGGTTTTTCTTATATCTGTCCGGTTGTTAATTGCCAGATGACACGAATAAAGAAGATGGTAAGGACCACCAGGATCAGGGGCTTGGTGAACTTCACGCCCCCCTGGATGAAGGACTTGGAACCCAGGTAGTTCCCCAGGATGCCGAAGCAGCCGGCCACCAGGCCCAGCAGCAGGACCACCTTCCCCTCCACAAGGAAGACGAAGAGAGCAGCCAGGTTGGTGGTGAGGTTGATGGCCTTGGTGACGCCGTTGGCCTTGGTCAGCTCCATATGGGCAAGCCCCGTGAGGGCCAGCAGCAGGAAGGTGCCGGTGCCCGGACCGTAGAAGCCGTCGTAGCATCCGATGCCCAGAGCAGCCAATGAGCTGATGACCATGGTTTTTCCGGGGCTCACAGGAGGTTTCTCCCCCTGGCCCAAGGCCTTGCCCTTGAGCACATACAGGGCCACCAGGGGCAAAATCACCAGCATCAGCATGGTAAACACCTTGGCGTCGATCCGCAGGGCCAGCTTGGCCCCCAGGGAGGAACCTAGAAAGGCAAAGACCACGCAGATGGAGGCCTGCTTCCAGGGGATGAACCCCTTCCTGGCAAAGCGGACGGTGGTGAGGGTGGTGCCCATGGCCGAGCTCAGCTTGTTGGTGGCGATGGACATGTGGGGGGGCACCCCGGCAATGAGGTAGGCCGGCAGGGAGATGAGCCCTCCGCCGCCGGCCATTGCGTCCACGAATCCCCCCAGGAAGACCAGGGGGCACACGATGAGAAAATGTACGAGGGTGAGTTCCATTTAGTTCAGGAAATCCTTCAGCTTCTTGGAGCGGCTGGGATGGCGCAGCTTCCGCAGGGCCTTGGCCTCGATCTGACGGATACGCTCACGGGTAACGTTGAACTCCTTGCCCACCTCTTCCAGGGTGCGGGTACGGCCGTCCTCGATGCCGAAGCGGAGCTTCAGGACCTTCTCCTCACGGGGGGTCAGGGTGGACAGCACGTCCACCAGCTGCTCCTTGAGCAGGGTGAAGGAAGCGGCCTCGGAGGGCTCGGAGGCGTCCTCGTCGGGGATGAAGTCACCCAGGTGGGAGTCCTCCTCCTCACCGATGGGGGTCTCCAGGCTGACGGGCTCCTGGGCGATCTTCAGGATCTCACGGACCTTGTCCACAGGCATGTTCATCTCCTCGGAGATCTCCTCGGGGCTGGGGTCGTGGCCCAGCTCCTGGAGGAGCTGACGGGAGACACGGATGACCTTGTTGATGGTCTCCACCATATGGACGGGGATACGGATGGTTCTGGCCTGGTCGGCAATGGCACGGGTGATGGCCTGACGGATCCACCAGGTGGCATAGGTGGAGAACTTGTAGCCCTTGGTGTAGTCGAACTTTTCCACCGCCTTGATGAGGCCCAGGTTACCCTCCTGGATCAGGTCCAGGAAGAGCATGCCGCGGCCCACATAGCGCTTGGCGATGGAGACCACCAGACGGAGGTTGGCCTCGGCCAGGCTCTGCTTGGCCCGCTCGCCAGCCTTGATGAGCTTTTCCATCTCCTTGCGGGCCTCTTCGGGCAGCTCCATGCCCTCGGCTTCCATCTCCTCCAGCTGGGCCTTGGCCTCCTGGCCGGCCACCATGGTCTGGGCCAGAGCGACCTCCTGCTCGCTGGTGAGCAGGTCCACCTTGCCGATCTCCTTTAAGTACATACGGACAGGGTCATCGATGCCGAAGGAATCCACCAGGGTGTTGGGGTCCACGATCTCCTCCTCGGGGATCTCCTCGATCTCCTCCAGGGGAGGCATGCCGTCGTCGCTGGTCAGGTCGGGCAGGTAGGCTTCCCCTGCGGTGTCCACACCCATGTTCTCCAGGATGTCGTAGATCTTGTCCATCTGCTCGGAGTCCAGGGCCACCTCTTCTAGGGCTTCCATGATGTCGGATGCCACCAGACGGCCCTTCTTCTTTCCCTTTTCCAGGGCCTCGGTCAGCTTTTCGGCACCGGGGGTACCGGCCACGATCTTCAGCAGTTCTGCCTTGCCGGCCTGGATCTGCTCCTCGGTCACGTGGATGAGCTTACCGCCCTTGTCCTTCTTGTTGTCCTGTGCTTTCTTTTCACTCATGGCATCCATCTCCTATATCATATGCTTTTCTTTTGTCTCAGTCTATCCCGAACAGCCAGCAGGTCGGCTTCCTCGCTGACCTGACGCTTCATCCGTTCGGCTTCCAATATGGCCCGATAATCGGCCATGGCTTTGCTTCCTTGTTCCAATGCCTCCGGCTGGCGTAAAATTTCGGCCAGAAGCTCGATCTCCTCCCGGTCCAGCTCCCCTTCCAGCATTCCCAGCTGGATGGCACGGCCTTCCAACAGACGCCTTCGGAGGACGGCGTAGATCTTTCCTAAGTACTGGGAGGAAAAGTGTTCCGGTTCCAGCCCGGCGGTCTCCCGAACCAGGGCCCCATCCAGCATGAGCAGCCGCAGGATGCCCTCCTCCGCCCGGGCAGACCGGGTGTTCTCATAGCGCATCTGCCGTGCTTTGGGCTGGACCTGGGTCACCGGGGTCATGTCCCGGCGGGTCTGTTTCTTTTTGGCGGCCCACAGCTTACTGTTCCTGGCTCGCCCGATCTCCTGTAAGAGGGCGGGCTTGCCGATGCCCGTGAGCTCGGCCACCTGGCCTGCATAGACCTCCCGCTCCACCGGGCTGTGCAGTCCGGCCAGCATCCCGGCAGATTCCCGGGCGAACTCGGTCTTCTGGACGGGGTCTGACAGGTCGTATTTGCTTTGGATCTGCCGCAGGTTGTACTCCACATAGTTCTCCGACTGGTCCAGGAGCCTTGAGAAGGCATCCGGGCCGAACTTACGGATGAACTCGTCCGGGTCCTTGGCGCCGGTGACCCGGAGGACCCGCACCTTCAGGCCGGTCTTTTCCAGCAGGGGAATGGCCCGGTTAGCCGCCTGGACCCCCGCCGTATCGGAGTCGTAGCAGATGACCACTTCCTTGGTGAACCTTGACAGGAGCTTGGCGTGGTCCGCCGTGAGAGCGGTGCCCAGGCTGGCCACGGCACAGTCGAACCCCGCCTGATAGAGGGATATGGTGTCCATATAGCCCTCGGTCAGGACGATCCTCCCCAGCTTGGTGGTCTTGGCCAGGTTCAGGGCAAAGAGGTTGCGGCTTTTGTTGAACACCGGGGAGTCCGGTGAGTTCAGGTATTTGGGGGTGGCGTCACCCAGAACACGGCCGCCGAAGCCGATCACATCCCCCCGCAGGTCGATGATGGGGAACATGACCCGGTTGCGGAACCGGTCATAAATGCCGCCCTTCTGGTTGCTGACAGCCAGGCCTGCGTCCAGCAGATCTGACTTGGAAAAGCCCTTTTGGCTCATGGCCTTGATGAGGCTGTCCCAGCTCTCCGGGGCAAAGCCCAGGCCGAACCGGGTCATGATGCCCTTGGAAAGGCCTCTGCCCCGGAGGTATTCCAGGCCCTCCCGCCCGATGGGGCTGTGGAGCTGGCTGTGGAAGAACCGGGCGGCCTCCTTGTTCAGAGCCAGGAGCTTAGCCCGCTTTCGGCGGCTGGACTCGTCCATATCCCGCTCGGGAAACTCCATCCCGGCCCGCTTGGCCAGCAGACGGACGGCATCCACATAGGGCAGGTTTTCCAGCTCCATCACAAAGGAGATGACCCCGCCCCCCTTGCCGCAGCCGAAGCAGTGGTAGAGCTGCCGGTCGGGCAGCACGTGGAAGGAGGCGGTTTTCTCCCCATGGAAGGGGCACAGGCCCCAATAGCTTCCCCCTTTGGGGGTCAGGGTGACATAGTCGGAGACCACATCCACGATGTCGCTCCGCGCCACCAGCTCGTCCAAAAAGGCAGATGGGATGGCCATACCAGTCACTCCTTTCCTCGGGGGTATGTGTGTCCGTTTATTTCACGGCCCAGGCCAGGGGAATGAAGGCCTGTCCGTACTTTTCCACGGCGTAATTGTCGGTCATACCGGCAATGTAGTCGCAGACCGCCCGGTCCACGCCCTCCCGCATGCGGATGTCCTGGAAATCCGGGGGAAGCTTGTCCGGGTCCTTCTGATAGTACTCAAAGAGTCGGGCGATGAGATCCTGAGCCTTGGACTCCTCTCCCTTGGCCAGAGGATTCCGATAGACCGCCTCGAACATGAAGGAACGCAGGCGGGTCATGGCCGAGCCGCATTCCGGGGACTGGCAGATCTCGTCCTTCCCCTGGCTGGCGGTGACCACATCGGCCACCAGGGTGTCGATGCGGCCCCCGTGGGTAAAGCCCAGGGTCTGGGAGATATCCAGGGGGATATCCATGGGGTAGATGATCCCCCCACGCATGGCATCGTCGATGTCGTGGTTGATGTAGGCGATCTTATCGGCCAGACGGACCACCTGACCCTCCAGAGTCTCGGCTTTCTTGGGTCCCGTGTGGCAGAGGATGCCCTGGCGGACCTCATAGCAGAGGTTCAGGCCCTCGCCCCCGTTTTCCAGCCGCTCCACCACCCGCAGGGACTGCTCATTGTGGCGGAACCCGCCGGGGAGGATGTCGTTGAGGACTCGCTCTCCGGCGTGGCCGAAGGGGGTGTGGCCCAGGTCATGGCCCAGGGCGATTGCCTCGGCCAGATCTTCGTTCAGGGCAAGGCCCCGGGCAATGGTCCGGGAGATCCGGGCCACCTCCAGGGTGTGGGTCATACGGGTGCGGTAATGGTCTCCCTCGGGCTGCAGAAAGACCTGGGTCTTGTGCATGAGCCGTCGGAAGGCTTTGGAGTGGACGATCCGGTCGATGTCCCGCTGGTAGCAGGTGCGGATGTCGCAGTCTTTCACGGGCCGCTGGCGGCCCTTGGAGTGGACGGACAGAGCGGCAAAGGGGGACAGGGTCTGCTGCTCCCTTGCCTCGGTGATCTCCCGTAAGGTCATGACGGTCCCTCCCTTCTCCCCAAAAGGGGAAACTCGTGGTCTTCTTTTGTTTTATACGCAGACAGTAGAAATAATCCTGCTGGAAAATGAAACTTTTTTCGCTTATTTTTCCACCGGTGCGGCCTTGAAGACCTCACCCAGTTTCTCGGCAGAGATCTTCCCGGCGGTGAGTTCCGTGATGCGGGCCTCATAGCTCTCCCAGTTCTCGGCCGGGAGCAGGGCGTTGATGCGCACGTCCGCCCCGTACTCGATCTCCCCCAGGATGCCCTGGGCGGCAGCCACCTCCAGCTTCATGCGCTCCAGGAGGTTGTAGGGGCAGCTGACAGCGGTCTCGGCCCACTGGCGGACCACGGAGATGCCGGCCTCGGTGAGGGTGTCCTTGGCGGACTTGGTATAGGCCCGGACCAGGCCGCCGGTCCCCAGGAGGATGCCGCCGAAGTACCGGGTGACCACGCAGCAGACGTTTTCCACACCGGCCCGGGTAAAGACCTCCAGCATGGGCTGGCCGGCGGTGCCCTGGGGCTCGCCGTCATCGGAGTAGCGGGTGATATTCCCCTCCCGGATGATGTAGCACCAGCAGTTGTGCCGGGCGTCGTAGTACTTGGACTTCATTTCGGAGATCCAAAGCCGGGCCTCCTCCTCGCTCTCCACCCGCCACACGTGGCCGATGAAGCGGGAGCGCTTTTCCACAAATTCGGTCTCGCAGTCCCGGGCAGGGACGTAGTATTCTACTGCCATCGTTCATCCTCCCCTTCTCTTTTGCAGGTTCGACGACCAAAAAAGCATCGCAGATTTTCGCCGCCGCAGCGGCGAAATAAAATGCAATCATTTTTTCCGGTGACATGTGCATCGGAAAAAATACTTCTCAGCCTGCCAGTGTGCCCAGAGGGCGCGCGCAGTCAGGCTGCAATCCAAGCTGCCGGAAAAGGCTTCGCCTTTTTCGGCAAGTTAGTCCTCCCAGAATTCCTTGGGCTGGGTCCAGCCGTCGATGATATAGTCCTTTACCTGGCCCACGGTCTTTTCCGAGCAGACGGCCACTACCTGGATGGCGGCGTCGTACTCCACGCTCTCCACCTTGGCGTCCCGGTAGAGCATCTCCAGGATGCCCCCCTTGTCGTAGGGCAGGGCCAGAGTGACCCGGTAGAAGCCGGTGTCCAGCCGCTTGCCGATCATGGCCAGCAAGTCGTCCAGGCCCTCCTTGGTCTTGGCGGAGATGGAGACGATATCCTCGCCGTGGGGCTTGATATCCCCCACATAAACGTCAGATTTGTTAAACACATCAATGCGGGGGGTGGTTGCCGCACCCAGCTGCTCGATGAGCTTTTCCACCACGGCTGCCTGGTCCCGCCACTCGGGGTTGGAGGCATCGATCACGTGGAGGATCAGGTCGGCAAAGGCCAACTCCTCCAGGGTTGCCTTGAAGGCCTCCACCAGATGGTGGGGGAGCTTGCGGATGAAGCCAACGGTATCGGAGATGAGAACGGTCAGGGTGTCGGAGATCTCCAGGTTTCGGGTGGTGTTGTCCAGGGTGTCAAAGAGCCGATTCCGGGCAGGGATGCCTGCGCCGGTGAGGGCGTTGAGCAGGGTGGACTTACCCGCATTTGTGTAGCCCACGATGGCCACCACGGGGACCTCGTTCTTCTCTCTCCGGTCACGCTGGACGGCACGGACCCGGCGGACTTCCTCCAGATCCTCGGAGAGCTTGGCGATCTTTCTGCGGATGTGCCGGCGGTCAGTCTCCAGCTGGGTCTCACCGGGGCCGCGGGTGCCGATGGGGGACTTGCCGCCGGAGGCGGTCTGGCGGACCAGATGGCCCCACATACCCGTCAGACGGGGGAGCAGATACTTATACTGGGCCAGCTCCACCTGCAGACGGCCCTCACGGGTCCGGGCCCGCTGGGCGAAGATGTCCAGGATGAGGCCGGCACGGTCAATGACCTGGACCCCGATGTCCTCGGTGAGGACTCTCTGCTGGGAGGGAGAGAGCTCATTGTCGAAGACCACCATGTCGGCCCCCTGGGCCTGGACCAGCTCCTTGACCTCCCAGACCTTGCCCTCACCGATGAAGGTGCGGGCCTCAGGGGTGTCGCGGTTCTGCAGGACCATGCCCACAGATTCGCCGCCGGCGGTCTCCACCAGGGCGGCCAGCTCTTCCAGGGAGGTCTCGGTGGCGTTGTCCTCCCGGGGCAGGCTGTAGGCACTCAGGCCCACCAGGACGCAGCGGTTTCTGGCCTCGTCCATGTGCACGTTGTGTTTGTCGATCATGGGGATCCTCCTTCGTGGAGCGTCTTTACCGGGTCACTTCACCAGCACTTTGGTGATTTCCCCGATATACATCCGGTGATAGTCTTTTTCGGGATAGCAGTCCAGCCCGCAGGGGTCCATGTGGGCCGGGTCCAAATCGTTCCAGTAGAGTTTTCTGCACACCAGCACCAGGTCGGCCTCCTGGATGTAGGAGGCCTCCTCCCCGGCCATGGCCACATGGAAGCCACAGTGGGCGAACTTGTCCTCGTCCCGTCCGCTGGCAGAGCCGCAGTAGGCCAGGGCCTTTCTCCACTGCTCTCCAAAGAAGGACAGGGTGAAGGAGCCGGTATTCTCTAAAAACTCAAAGGTGTATCGCTGGGGGCGCACGTAGATGGTTGCCACGTTTTTATTCCACAGGACTCCCAGGCCGCCCCAGCTGGCGGTCATGGTGTTGCAGCGGTCCCGGGTGCCGGCAGTGATGAGGGTCCACCGGTCGTCAAAAAGGGAAAACACGTTTCCCTTAAGCTCTTTGGGGTCTAATTCCTGAAACATGGTCGTTCCTCCTGTTCTGGGGCCTCACGCCCCCTTCAGTCTATGCAGGGGGCCGGGGTCAGGATACAGTGCTAGGGAAGACCCCGGCTCCGGTTCCGAAGCCTTTGGACC
>JAFSFC010000025.1 GCA_017435425.1 Ruminiclostridium sp.
CATCAGGAAAGGTTTCAGCTCAGTGGCCCACATGATGAGGTTGCCCACATAGGAGGCAGCCGTACCCACAGGCGGGGCGATTACACAGGCCAGACCGATACCCACCAGGACGGTAACGATGGGAGTCACCAGGATGTCGATCTTGGTCTCCTTGGAGACCGCCTTGCCGCACTCAGCCGCCACGATGGCAATGATCAGCACGGCCAGAGGGCCGCCTGCACCACCCAGGACGTTGGTGGCATAGCCAACGGGGGCCAGAGAGAACAGGACCAGCGGGGGGGCCTGGAGGGCGTAGCCGATGGCGATGGCCATGGCGGGACCCACCATAGCCGAGGCCAGACCGCCGATGGTATAGGCCGTGGCGGCCTCCCCGGCCCCCACGGTCACCACTGTGGCAGACAGGAAACCGATGCCGCACTGGGTCCCCAGGGTGTTCAGGATGGTGCCCACCAGCAGGGTGCAGAAGAGACCCTGGGCCATGGCTCCCAGGGCATCCACACCGTATCGTTTGGCCGAGAAGACGATGTTCTTCCGGGCCAGGAATTTCTTGAACCGATCCATACGCCGGTCCTCCTTTTGTTGATGATAAGGAAGACAGCGCACCTGCCAAGACAAATGCGCTGTCTATCATAGCGGTTATTTGAGGCTGGTCAGCCAACCCTTATCCGTTCTGACCCTCGGTGTAGAGGATGCCAAGGTCCTTCAGCTGGCTGCACACCCGCTGGTAGGCCTCCTCACTGGGGCAGCGGAGGTTGTGCAGGTGGAGGCCCCCGGTGAGGGAGGACAGGGTGGAGGCATCCTTCACCTTCTCCACGAACTGCTGGACGTCATACCGGGAGGACAGGCTCAGCTGGCCGGTGATCTCCCCGTAGAGACGGTGCTCCACCACCACGTCAATAACGGTGCAGCCGTTGTCCACCATGGCCAGGAGTTCCTTCTCCAGCTCGTCCACACCTCTGTGGATGCAGGCCACGGTGCGGACCAGGCCGCTGCTCTCCCCCAGCTTGTAGCCTCTGGGGGTGGCCACGATGTCCAGACCGGCCGCCCGCAGGAGGGCGATGTCGCCCACGATGATCTGACGGCTCACGGAAAACTTGCCGGCCAGAGCCGTGGCGCTGATGGGCTGGTCAGCGGTCAGGGTCTGGGATATGATTTTTCTACGCTCTTCTGCCTTCATCTTTACTTGCCACGCTCCTATTTAAATTTAAAATTACTTGTGGTGGGTCAGCAGCTCGTGCTTGGTGAACCACAGCTTGTTGGACAGGTCCACATAGTAGTTGTGGGGGTTGTCAAAGCGCTTGACGGAGTCCCACATGATGTCCAGCTCCTGCTTGCAGTAAGCCTGGATGTCCTGGAGCTTGGGCAGGTCGTAGACCAGCTTGCCGTCCTTGTAGACCTGGACCTGCAGGGGACGTGCGGTGAAGTTCTTGATGGTCTTGGTCTTCCAGGTAGCATCGGGGTCAAAGATGGTCAGGGAGCCGTCGCCGTTCAGGTTTTCCTCCAGGGTCTCGTCGAAGGTGCACATCCAGTCGCCGATGGCCATGCCGTCGGCATTGTCGATGAGGCGGTACATCTTCTTGAACTGGGGGGTGGTGATCTTGGCCACGTTCTCGCTGAGCTTGATCTTGGGGATGACCTTGCCCTCCTCATTTTCCACAGCCACCAGCTTGTACACGCCGCCGAAGACGGGCTCGCTGCGGGCGGTGATGAGGCGCTCGCCCACGCCGAAGGCGTCGATCTGAGCCCCCTGGTGGAGGAGATCCTGGATGAGGTTCTCGTCCAGAGAGTTGGACACGGTGATCTCGCAGGTCTCCCAGCCAGCCTCGTCCAGCATTCTGCGGGCTTCCTTGGTCAGGTAGGCGATGTCGCCGGAGTCCAGACGGATGCCGCACTTGGTGATGCCCAGGGGCTTGAGAACCTCGTCAAAGGCCTTGATGGCGTTGGGGATACCGCTCTTGAGGGTGTTGTAGGTGTCCACCAGCAGAATAGCGTTGGTGGGATAGACCTGGCAGTAGGTCCGGAAGGCATCCAGCTCGGTGTCGAACATCTGGACCCAGGCGTGGGCCATGGTGCCGGCAGCGGGGACCCCGTAGAGCTGGTCAGACAGGACGCAGGCGGTGCCTGCGCAGCCGCCGATGTAGGCGGCACGGGCGCCGTCCACAGCGCCGCTGGCACCCTGGGCCCGGCGTGCGCCGAACTCCAGCACCCGTCTGCCCTGGGCAGCCCGGACGATGCGGCTGGCCTTGGTGGCGATGAGGCTCTGGTGGTTGACGGTCAGCAGCAGGAAGGTCTCGATGAGCTGGGTCTGGATGGCGGGAGCCCGGACGGTGATGAGGGGCTCATTGGGGAAGACAGGGGTGCCTTCGGGGATGGCATAGATATCGCCGGTGAACTTGAAGTTTTCCAGGTAGGTCAGGAACTCCTCGTCGAACATCTTCCGGTCCCGGAGGTACTGGATGTCCTCGGGGTCGAAGTGGAGGTTCTCGATGTACTCCACCACCTGCTCCAGACCGGCTGCAATGGCGTAGCCACCCTTGTCGGGGACAGCACGGAAGTACAGGTCGAAGTAGGTGATGCGGTCCCGGTAACCGCCCTTGAAATATCCATTGCCCATGGTGAGCTCGTAGAAGTCGCACAGCATGGTCATGTTCAGGCTTTTGCTAGTATTCATGATACATTCCTCTTGTTTCATGGCGGCGGCAGTTCTGCCGCCTGTAATAGGGACCTATGGGCCCCATGTGCGTCTGTGCGCACGGCGCGATATTACACACAATTATATGAAAAAGCAGGTGACAAGTCAACCCATTTCCCAGTCTTTCCCGGAAAACCATCCGAAACAGACAAAAAAGCCGACTGGTCTGCCAGTCGGCTTTTTCTCCTTCTGATTCAGCCCTCGATGAGGTTCACACGCCGCTCGTGACGGCCGCCCTCGAACTCGGTGTTCAGGAAGGTCTCCACGATACGCTCGGCCACGTTGGGGCCGATCATGCCTGCGCCCATGGCCAGCATGTTGGCGTCGTTGTGGCGGCGGGTCATCTCAGCGGACATGACGTCGCTGCACAGGGCGCAGCGGATGCCCTTGACCTTGTTGGCGGCAATGGAGATGCCAATGCCGGTGGTGCAGATGACGATGCCCTTCTCACATTCACCGGAGGCCACAGCCTCAGCGGCAGCACGGCCGAAGATGGGGTAGTCACAGCTCTCCTTGTTGGGGCAGCCATAGTCCTTGTAGGCAATGTTCTTTTCGTCCAGATAGGCCTTGATCCGTTCCTTCAGGTCAAAGCCGCCGTGGTCGGAACCCAGTGCGATCATAGTCGTTTCCTCCTCGTAATTTCTCTTATTTGAGCCGGATCATATCCGGCTTGCGCTCGTGATAGTTGGCCACATACCGGAAGCCGCAGTCCTGCATGATCTGGTAGGCCTCCTTGATGCCCCGGCCGATGGGGGCGGGGGCGTGGGCGTCGGAGCCTACGGTGATGTACTCGCCGCCGGCCTCCTTGAAGAGCTTCAGGACGGGGATCCACTCACCCAGGGTCTGGCCCTTCCAGGTGTTGATCTCGATGCCCTTGCCGTTCTGGGCGGCCCGGCGGCAGATCTCATAGATCTCGTCCCGGTACCGGTCCATAGAGGGAGGCTGGGGGTAGTTCCCCTTCATGTAGCGCAGGGGGTAGATGATATGTCCCACCACGTCGTAAAACTCGGGGGCAGCTGCCAGGGCCAGCATGGACTGGAAATAGTTGTCCAGGGCGGCGTAGCAGTCGGCCAACGTGGCGTAGTCCAGGCAGTAGAAGTCCCGTCCGCCCGCCTCCAGGCTCAGGTTGTGGGCCGAGCCAATGACGAAGTCCAGGCCGGGCTCGGACAGGATGACCCGGGTCTCCTCCGGATACAGAAAGCCCATGCCCAGTTCAATGCCAAAGGGCAGATCCAGCCGGGCCCCGAAGGCGTCCAGCAGGGACTTGCGCTCCTTCCGGACGGGTGCCCAGTCGTAGGTCAGGGTGGGCTGGCCCTCCAGGCTTAACAGGTCACAGTGGTCGGTGAGGGTCAGGCTGGTCAGGCCGTACTCATAGGCCTTCTGGCCCATGGCCACCATGGGGATCTCGCTGTCGGGAGAGCAAAGGGAGTGGGTGTGGCAGTCAGCCAGAAACATGGCGGTCCCTCCTTAGCTCTTGCCCTTGAACTTGTCGTTGATCTTATCCTTCAGGTTGTCGAAGAAGCCGTCCTTCTCCTCGGGGATGTCCTCCCCCATGGCCTCGGCGAACTTCTTCAGGGCCTCCTTCTGGGCGTCGTTCATGTTGCGGGGGACCTCCACCCGGATGGTGACGAACTGGTCGCCCCGGCCCCGGCCGTTGAGGACGGGCACGCCCTTGCCCCGCAGGCGGAGGGTGGTGCCGGGCTGGGTACCGGCGGCCACGGTGAACTTCACCCGGCCGTCCAGAGAGGGGATCTCCACCTCGGCGCCCATGGCGGCCTGGACGAAGGACACGGTCTGGTCCAGGTAGATGGAGGTGCCTTCCCGGCGCAGACGCTCGTGGGGCTTGATGTTGATGCCCACGATCAGGTCGCCGGCGGGACCGCCGTTGCGGCCCATGTCGCCCTGGCCTCTCACAGAAATGGCCTGGCCGTTGTCGATGCCGGCGGGGATCTTCACGGAGACCTTCTTGGACTTTCTCACGCCGCCGGAGCCGCCGCAGGACTTGCAGGGCTGGTGGATGATCTTGCCCTCGCCCCGGCAGTTGGGGCAGACGGTGGTGGAGGTCATGTTGCCGAACATGGTGCGCTGCTGGACCCGGACCTGACCGGAGCCGTGGCACTCGGGGCAGACCTCGGCGGTGGTGCCCTCGGCGCAGCCGGAGCCGCCGCAGTCGTCGCAGGCCTCGATGTGCTGGATGGTGATCTCCTTCTCACAGCCGAAGGCGGCCTCCTCCAGGGTGATGGTCAGGGCGGAGCGGACGGTCTGGCCCTTGGCGGGACCGGTGCGGCTCTGACCGCCGCCGCCAAATCCACCAAAGCCGCCGCCGAAGCCCCCACCGAAGAAGGAGCCGAAGATGTCGCCCATGTCGAAGCCGCCAAAGCCGCCGCCGGGGCCGCCGGCGCCGAAGTTGGGGTCCACACCGGCAAAGCCGAACTGGTCGTACTTGGCCCGCTTGTCCTTGTCGGACAGGACCTCATAGGCCTCGTTGATCTCCTTGAAGCGGGCCTCGGCCTCCTTGTCCCCGGGGTTTAAGTCCGGGTGGTTCTGCTTGGCCAGCTTGCGGTATGCTTTCTTTAATTCGTCGTCCGTGGCGCCCTTGCTGACCCCCAGGACTTCGTAGTAATCTCTTTTATTGGTATCTGCCATAGCGAATTCACCTCACATACAGGCTTGCGGGGGCGTTCCCCCACGTTACACAAGCAGGGGGACAGGAAATCCTGTCCCCCGAGCTTAGAAAATAACCTCGTAGAGTTTTGCCGCCGGAGCGGCAAAATGAAGTTGTATCATGATTTCCGGCGACATGCGCGTCGGAAATCATACTTTTCAGACCGCAAACGTGCGGGCCGGAGGCCCGTGCGCTGCAGCGGGCTGCAATCCCTCACTTTTGGAATGGACTCATTCCAAAAGTCCGGTCTTACTGATTATCGACCACAGTGTAGTCAGCGTCGACGACATCGTCGGGACCGCAGTTGTTGCAGTCGCCTGCGCAGTCAGCACCGGGCTGGCCCTGGGCCTGCTGAGCCTGCTGATACATCTTCTCGCTGACCTTGTAGAAGGACTGGGTCAGAGCGTCGGTGGCTGCCTTGATGGCCTCCACGTCGGAGCCCTTCAGGGTCTCCTTGACCTTCTCGATGCCGGCCTGGATCTCGCTGACCTCAGCGGGGTCCAGCTTATCCTTCATCTCGTCCAGGGTCTTCTCGCTCTGGTAGACCATCTGGTCAGCCTGGTTGCGGGTGTCGACCTCTTCCTTGCGCTTTGCGTCCTCGGCTGCGAACTGCTCTGCCTCCTGGACTGCCTTCTCGATGTCCTCCTTGGACATGTTGGTGGAGGAGGTGATGGTGATGTGCTGCTCCTTGCCGGTGCCCAGATCCTTGGCGGAGACGTTAACGATACCGTTGGCGTCGATATCGAAAGTAACCTCGATCTGAGGCACGCCGCGGCGGGCGGGAGCGATGCCGTCCAGGTGGAAGCGGCCCAGAGACTTGTTGGCAGCGGCCA
>JAFSFC010000026.1 GCA_017435425.1 Ruminiclostridium sp.
ATGACCACCGAGACCGCCTGCCTGTCCTCCATCTGGGAGACCGACGGGGCGGTGGAGGAGTACCTGGCCATCCACGGCAGACCCGAGACCTATGAGGAGCTCCATCCCCGGGAGGGTGCCTACTACGACGCCATGATCACCATTGACCTGTCCAAGGTGGAGCCCATGGCCGCTCTCCCCTTCCACCCCTCCGAGGCCTACACCATCCGGGAACTGATGGAAAACGCCGGGGACATCTTCCGGGAAGTGGAGAAGCAGGCTGCCGAGCAGTTCGGCGGCAAGGTCAGCCTGTCCCTCACCGACAAGTTAGTGGACGGCAAGATCATGGTGGACCAGGGCGTCATCGCAGGCTGCGCCGGCGGCATGTATGACAACATCGCCGAGGCCGCCGCCATTCTGGAGGGCCACGACGTGGGCAGCGGCTACTTCTCCCTGTCCATCTATCCCCCCTCCGTCCCCGTGAACCTGGAGCTCATCCACAACGGGGTCCAGCAGTCCCTGCTGGAGGCAGGCGCCCTCTTCAAGCCCTGCTTCTGCGGCCCCTGCTTCGGTGCCGGCGACGTCCCCGCCAACAACGGCCTGTCCATCCGCCACACCACCCGAAACTTCCCCAACCGGGAGGGCTCCAAGCCCGGCGACGGCCAGCTGGCCGGTGTGGTCCTCATGGACGCCCGCTCCATCGCCGCTACCGCCCGGAACCACGGCGTTCTGACCCCCGCTACCCAGGTCTCCTACGTCCAGCCCAAGCAGGGCAAGCGAGTCTTTGACCAGCGGGTCTACGACCGCCGGGTGTACTTCGGCTACGAAAAGCCCCAGGCCGATTACGAACTGAAGTTCGGTCCCAACATCGCCGAGTGGCCTGAGATTCCCGCCCTGGCCGACAACATGCTCATGCAGGTTGCCTCCGTCCTGCGGGATCCCGTCACCACCACCGACGAGCTCATCCCCTCCGGTGAGACCTCCTCCTACCGCTCCAACCCCATGAAGCTGGCCTCCTTCACCCTGTCCCGCCGGGACCCCGACTATGTCCCCCGTGCCCTGGCCACCCAGGAGATGGAAAAGACCCGTCAGGCCGGCCAGGCAGCCCCTGCCGTGAAGGCCGCCCTGGAGGCCCTGGGCCTGGAGGATGCCGCCCTGGCCAACACCCAGATCGGCTCCGTCCTCTTCGCCAACAAGCCCGGCGACGGCTCTGCCCGCGAGCAGGCTGCCTCCTGCCAGCGTGTGCTGGGCGGCTGTGCCAACATCTGCTACGAGTTCGCCACCAAGCGCTACCGCTCCAACTGCGTCAACTGGGGCATGATGCCCTTCACCCTGGCCGAGGACGCTGAGTTCCCCTGCCAGCCCGGCGACTTCATCTATGTCCCCGACATCAAGGCCAAGGTCCTGGCCGGTGACGACACCTTCCCCGCCAAGGCGGTCACCGCCGACGGCGTGAAGGACCTCACCTTCTATTTAAAGAACACCACCTCCGAGGAGCGGGAGCTGCTGCTCACCGGCTGCCTCATGAACCACTACGCCGCCCAGAACAAGTAAGGGGGAGCACCATGGAAAAGATCAAAATGCCCAACCCCATCGTGGAGATGGACGGCGACGAAATGACCCGTGTCCTCTGGTCCATGATCAAGGAGGAGCTCATAAAGCCCTTCGTGGACCTGAACACCGAGTACTATGACCTCTCCCTCCCCAACCGAGACGCCACCGAGGATCAGGTGACCATCCAGGCCGCCGAGGCCATCAAGCGCCACCACGTGGGCGTCAAGTGCGCCACCATCACCCCCAACCTCCAGCGGATGGAGGAGTACAACTTAAAGCAGATGTGGAAGTCCCCCAACGCCACCATCCGGGCGGCTCTGGACGGTACCGTCTTCCGTGCCCCCATCCTCCTGTCCAACGTCCAGCCGGTGGTCTCCTGCTGGAAGAAGCCCATCACCATCGCCCGCCACGCCTACGGCGATATCTACAAGGCAGTGGAGTACCGGGTCCCCGGGGCGGGCAAGGCCGAGCTGGTCTTCACCGATGAGAACGGCAACGAGACCTCCCGCCAGACCATCTTTGAGTTTACCGGCCCCGGCGTCATCCAGGGCATGCACAACCGGGATGCCTCCATCCTGTCCTTCGCCCGGAGCTGCTTCACCTACGCCCTGGCGGTGGGTCAGGACCTTTGGTTCTCCACCAAGGACACCATTTCCAAGGACTACGACCAGACCTTCAAGCTCCTCTTCCAGAAGGTCTACGAGGAGGAGTTCCAGGCACAGTTCGAAGCCGCCGGTCTCAACTACCGCTACGCCCTCATCGACGACGTGGCCGCCAAGGTCATCCGCTCCCAGGGAGGCATCATCTGGGCCTGCAAGAACTACGACGGCGACGTGATGAGCGACCTCATCGCCGCCGCTTCGGGCTCCCTGCCCATGATGACCAGCGTGCTGGTAAGCCCAGACGGCAACTTCGAGTACGAGGCCGCCCACGGCACCATCACCGACCACTACCGCCGGTACCAGAAGGGGGAGGCCATGTCCTCCAACCCCCTGGCCACCATGGCCGCCTGGGCGGGCGCCCTGAAGAAGCGGGGCGAGCTGGACGGCAACGAGGCCCTCATGCGCTTTGCCGACTGCCTGAACCAGGCGGGCATCGATGTGTATGAGGAGGGCTACTTCTCCGAAGACCTGGCCATGATCTGCCAGCCCGGAGACTACAAGGAAATGCCTGAAAACAGCAAAATGATGGCCCTCATCCGGGCTCGTCTGGAAGAACTTTTAACCGCATAAACGCCAAAAGCCCCGCTCGAAACCGAGCGGGGCTTTTATCTTGTCGAAAAAGGCAAGCCTTTTCCGACAGTGGGGCTTGCGGCCTGTTGCGCGCGCCCGTTGGGCACACTGACAGGCCGAGAAGTGTTTTCCGGCACGCACATGTCGCACCGGAAAACAAACTGAACTATATTTCGCCACTGTGGTGGCGAAACTCTGCGAGGCTTTGCGACAGAAAACCCCGCTCGAAACCGAGCGGGGTTTTTCACACAAGAGTTATCATTCCAGGGTGAAGTGCTGGAGGTAGGTGGGATCCCCCATACGCATGACGATGGCGGCCACCTCACTGCGCTTGATGTTGCTGTCAGGCAGGAAGCTCCGGGCAGAATCGCTGCCTCCCAGAACCCCCAAGCGGTAAAGGGTGTAAATATCGTTGGCATAGGGATGGGACATGGACACATCGGGGATGGCACCGTCCCGAACCTGGTTGACAGGGACGATACCCTCTGCGTCATAGACTGCCTTGTTATTCTTATAGACGGCAGCAAAGATGTGGGCGAACTCATCCCGGGTGATCTTGGCGTTGTAGTTCTCATACTCCCAGGGCAGGCCCACCGTCCAGGCGTAGTTCACATAGGGCTGGTACCAGGGGCCGTTCCCGTCGTATCCTTCCCCTACGTCCACCTCCTTGCCCTTGAGCAGGGTGTCCATGCGGCTGGCCAGGGTAATGGCCTCGGCCACGGTCATGTTGTCGTTGGGGGCAAACAGGCCCTCTCCCTTGCCCTTGAGGAGACCCAGCTCCACCGCCTCGTTCACATAGACGGCGTACCAGGCGTCCCTGGGCACGTCGGAGAACGCAGAGGCCTGCAGCGGCTCCAGGGTGAGCACATTGGAGAACTTGCCCATCTTGTCGCCGAACCAGTCCACGATACCCCAGGCGTTACCGCTGTTGGGATCATGGTAGTAGCCGGTGTAGTAAAGCCGGACCTGGACGGGATAGGAGATGAGGTCCTCGTAGGGGATATCGGTCACGATATAGCATTCCCCGCCGTCGGGAAGGATATCTGCTCCGCCCGAACAGTAAACTGTGGCATCATTCCAGTTGCTGATGTTGAAGCGGATCTGGGCGTCGGGGTCTCGGATCTTGCCCACCATGAGGCCCTCTGCCAGCCCATTGTCCATGTACCAGAAAAAGGCCTCCAGGATGGAGTTGGGGTGCTGCACCTGGAACACCAGATTGCCGCAGCCGTCCTGCCGCTTCTCCACGGTCAGGTCAGAGATGATAGGCGTGTCGAAGTCAGCCGGGTCAAACTCAACCGCCAGGGCAGCCACCGGCAGAAGGCCCAGGCACAGAATAAGGGTCATTGCCCAAGTCAGGATTCGTTTTCTCATACTACTCACTCCTTTTTCATTTTGGGGTGATGCTCGGTATCATTATACTCCAGGGATAGAAGAAAGGCAAGAAAGAAGGACAAGGCACATGCCTTGTCCTTCTTTTACTCACTTCTTATACTGAATGATCACCGACTGGGTGCCGCCGTCCCAATCCACGGTGCCGCCGAAGTACTCCACCACAAACCGGATGGGGAGCATGGTGCGGCTGTTCAGGATGGCCGGGGGACTGTCCAGAGTGTAGGTCTTACCCAGGCTGTCCTTGCAGTGGCTGTTGTCGATCTGCAGGTACAGGGTCTTGCCGTTCAGCTCCAGGGAGACGGTACGGGTGTCGTTGTCCCAGCCCACAGTGCCGCCCATGGCCTCGAAGACAGCTCGGACAGGCAGGAGGGTTCGGCTGCTGCGGATGACAGGAACCGTGCCCTGGGCATCAATGACCTTGGAGGTGCCGTTGACCCAGATCTTGGGGCTGCCGGTCTTCAGGATGATCTCGTTCATGTCTGCCACAATTCCCCCAACCGCACCGGACTCAGGGGGAACCGTCGGGGTTCCCGGGGTGGTGAAGGTTCCGGTCTCCGTGGTCAGAGAGGCTTTGCCCGCAGTGCAGACGATCTTGTAGTTGTAGGTGGTGCCTTCCTTCAGCGCGACATTGACCTCCTTGCCCTTACCGATGGTGTAGTTGATGGGCAGACTAGTCTTGGAGATGTAGTTGTCGTAGCTGGAGTAGGACTCCTTGTAGGTGGGGCTGGTGGGCTGGGTCTTGCCCTTCTCCCACAGGTAGATCCCGGCCTGGGAAATGGGGACCCCGGCAGGCTTCTTCAGGCTGGTGTAAACGTGAGCCTGGCTCTTAGTGACCTCCAGATTGGAGGTGTCCAGGCCGAACTTCACCCACTGGGCATAGAGGGTGACCACATCGCCGTTGACCGAGGTGGCATTGGAGGAACTGCCCTTGTTGGCGTAGAGGTTCTTGTAGTAGCCGGAGGTCTGCTTTCCTTCCGCAAACCACTTGGTGGAGCTGCCATTCTTGTAGCCCCACTTGCCGTCGGAGGCCCGCTGGGCAAACCAACCCACGAAATCATAGCCGGACCGGGTGAAGGCGTTGGCCGTCAGGGTGGTGGCGGTGCCGTAGGTCACCTTGGTGTCCTTCATGGTGCCGCTGCCCCCGTTGGCGTTGTAGCGGACGGTGTAGGTCTTGGCAGGGTCCGTGGAAGGGGTGCTGGGGGTTGTAGTACCGGTAGTAGAGCCGGTGTTCTTGTAAGCCGGACGGACGAAGACTGCGGGATACGGGTTTCCAGCGAGATCCGTGTATCCGGTGTACTTCATTTGATAGACCTTATAAGTCCCACTCTCTAGCAGATTTCCATGGATGGAGTTTTTCTCTCCTGCCTTATTGCTGATTATGATGGCTACGTGGCAATAAATACGGTCACTGCCGGGAGGATTTTTATAAAACACGAGGTCACCCGGCTGGCACTTGGACAGAGACGCAATTTCTTTTCCCCCACCGTTCATCACACCTTGATACATATTGTCACACAGAGGTGCTTCCGGGATCACGCTTTGAGGTATCCCAGCCAGCCGGGCACAATCGCCAACAAAGCTTGCACACCATTTAGCACCATTATAATGCAACTGAGCCTCCGTCTTTCCCTTCTGTGCCTTAGCCACATTGCAGATATCTACGGCTTGGTTTCCGGTGATCTCAAATTTTTTGGAATAGTAGGTATGATGCTTTTCCGCAGCAAAAGCCGTGGTAGGCATCAGTGAAAGCAGCATCACCAGGGTCAAAGCACAGGATAGGATCCGTTTTTTCATGGAAAAACAACTCCTTTCAACTGCTCTAGATTATCAATACTGAATGGTCACAGTGCGGGTATTGCCATTCCAGCCCACGGTGCCGCCGAAATACTCCACCACGAACCGGATGGGGAGCATAGTGCGGTCATTGAGGATGATAGGGGCAGAGTCTAGTGCGTAGTACTTGCCGGAGCTATCCACACAGAGGGTGCTGTTGATCTGCAGATACAGGGTCTTACCGTCCTTGGTCAGGGAGACCGTGCGGGTGCTGTTGTCCCAGCCCACGGTGCCGTCCATGGCCTCGATGACCGCACGGACAGGCAGCAGGGTGCGGTCGTTGCGGATGACAGGCACGGTGCCGCCGTCGTCAATGGGCTTGGAGACGCCGTTGACCGTGAGGCGGGGGTTGCCGATCTGCAGGGTGATGGTGCCGCCCTCCTCAGGAATCTCCTCAAACCGGGCATATAGGGTCTGGCTGCCGGTGAGGTTCACCTTTGTGGAGGAGGTAATCTTGGTGCCGCCGGACACCTTGGTGTACCAGCCCAGGAAGTCATAGCCGGAGAGATTGGGGCTGGGCAGGGTGCCATAGGTGGAACCGTTGGTCACAGTGAGGGTCTTATACACGTAACCGTTCATGTACAGGTAAACGGTATACTGCTGGGGCACTTCCGGCTCCTCCACAACATTCTGGGTGTACCGAGGGTACAGAGTAATGTCAGAGGTCCCGTTGAAGATGGTGGAAGAGGTGACCTTGGTGCCGCCGGTCTTGGCGGTATAGTAGCCGTCAAAGGTGTACCCATCCTTGCCGTAGGCCGTAGGCAGGACGCCGTAGGCCTGGCCCTGGGTGACCGACTTAGTGTACAAAGCAGAGTAGTCGCTGTTCAGATAAATCTTGGCAGTATAGGTCTGGGCAGGGGCCGTGCCGGTGGTCTTGAAGGAATAGGCGGTGGAGCTGATCACATCTACCCCGTTAAAGGTACCCCAGAACTTGTACTTGTAGGTGGTGCCGGGGGTCAGGGTGTACTTCACCTCAGAGTTGATGTCGTACCAGGA
>JAFSFC010000006.1 GCA_017435425.1 Ruminiclostridium sp.
CCACGATGTCCTGGTCGCTGAGAGGGTGGTGAGGATCCTCGTTTCGGATCAATCGGGCGATCTTTGTTTTCAGCTCCTGTTCCGAATAGTTGCCTCCAGTCCTGCGGGAGAAGAAGTAGGACGTGGGGAAGAGCCCCTGTCGGCACTGGATATACTTGTGGCCCAGGGTCCGGGTGACGGTAGAGGGGTGCACATCCAGTTGGTCTGCCAGCTCCCGGCGAAGAAGGGGACCGGGAGCCTCGGTTTGTCCGGAGAAGAAATCCTCCTGGGCCTGCACCAGGGCGGTGAGGCAATTGGTCAGGGTAGCCTGCCGACGCTGGACACACTGGAGGACCCACTGGGCCTGGGAAATCTTCTGCCGCAGGTACTCTGCGGCATCGTCCTCATGTCCGGTTTTGACCATCTGCAGATAGTCTGCACTGAGGGTAAATCGGGGCAGATCCCATTGGTTTACGAAGACCTGAAGTTGGCCGTCTACCTCGGCCACCCAGGCGTCCGGACGGACGTATTGGATAGGTTCAGTCGGGGTCAGGTCGGCGCCGGGGGTGGGATCCAGGGATTGAATGAGCTTGGCAGCCTTCCGGATCTGGGCCTCCGAGCAGGACAGCTTAGTGGCCAGAGCCTTGTAATTCTCCTTAGCCAGGGCATCCAAGTGGGAGCAAAGTCGGACGGCTAAGGTGTGGTCGCCGGACATACGCTGAAGCTGGAGGATCAGGCACTCGGACAGGCTTCGAGCGGCGATACCGGGCGGATCCAAAGATTGGAGGGTGGATACGGCCCGGTCCAGCAGGTCCGCAGGAATTCCGGCCCGAGTCAGATCATCCAGGTCCTGCTGGTCCAGCCGTCCGGATTCGTCCAGATTCTCCGCCAGGTACTGACACAGGGCCGGCAGGGGAGGATCCAGAGACAGCCGGGAGAGCTGGTCCCGGAGGAGCAGGGTCAGGGAATCGGTCTGGTCGGAAGCGATTCCCACGTCCGCAGGAGGCTCCCCGTCGTAAGAAGGGGAGGGGGTATCTGCAAGCCAGGGGATCCGGCTGGAGAATTCCTCCCAGGAGGGGCCATCCCCATGGCTCTCCTGATACTCCATGGCGGGGTTTTCCAGCGCCAGGTCATTCAGGTAGTCTGAGAGCTCCTGGGTGTTCATCTGCAGAATGCTCATGGATTGCAGCAGGGTAGGGGAGATCTTCAAGGTCTGGGCCAGGGAGAGCAACTGATCAAAGGACATGGGGTCACCTCCTTACGTTTTCTTTAGTATAGCATGGATTTCTCCGGATGGGAAGTTGACACTTTTCCAAAGTCTTGGTATGCTGACCTGGGGTGATAACCATGAAACGAAACCGTGTTTACCTGCCGGAAGAACCTATTCTGGCTTTCGGCAGCGGAAAAATGGAGGCCCTCCAGCGGCTGACCGCCATTCTGGAGAGTTCCTTTGACGGTATTTTTATAACAGATCAAAATGCGGTGCCGCTGTGGTGCAACCGCTCCTATGAGGTGATCTCCGGCTTGACCGCCGATGATGTCATCGGGATCCCTATGGTAGACTTGGTGAAGCGAGGGATCATCTCCAAGTCCTCCACTCTGATGGCTCTGGACGAGGGGCAGGCTGTGACCCTGGAGCAGACCTTCACCACCGGTAAGCGGGCCATCGTCACCAGCACACCCATCTATGACAGCCGGGACGAAGTCTGTATGGTGGTCACCAACGTGCGTGATGTCTCTGAACTCATTGCCCTCCAGGAGACCCTGGACACCCAGCGGGCCCTGTCCGCGCGGTATGAGCGGGAGATCGACCTGATCCGGGACCGCCTCATCAAGTCCTCCCAGATGATTGCCGAAGATCCGGCCACCCTGAACCTCCTGCGTATCGTCGGCCGTGCTGCCCAGATGGACACCGTGGTCCTCATCCAGGGCGAGACCGGTGCAGGCAAGGAGCGCATCGCCTCCTATATCCACCAGCAGTCCCCACGGGCCAAGAAGAACTTCGTTCGGGTCAACTGCGGCGCCATCCCGGAAAATCTGGCCGAGAGCGAGCTCTTCGGCTACGAGCGAGGGGCCTTCACCGGGGCCAACCGGGAGGGCAAGGCAGGCCTCTTTGAAGTGGCCGACCAGGGAACCATCTTCCTGGACGAGGTGGGTGAGCTCTCTCTGGCTATCCAGACCAAACTCCTCCGGGTCCTTCAGGAAAAGGAACTGACCAGAGTAGGCGGGAGCAAGCCGGTGAAGGTGGATGTCCGCGTGATCGCTGCCACCCACCGGGATCTCCAGAAATGTGTTCGGGAGGGGACCTTCCGGGAGGACCTGTTCTACCGGCTCAGTGTGTTCCCCGTGTATGTACCTCCCTTGCGGGAGCGCAAGCGGGATATCCCCAAGCTGGCGGAGAGTGTGATTCAGGAGCTCAACCACAATTACGAGAATAAGAAGACCATCTCTGCCGGGGCTGAGGCCGTTCTGATGCAGTACGCCTGGCCTGGCAACGTCCGAGAACTACGGAATGTCATGGAGCGGGCCTTCATTATGAGTGAGGGGGAGGAGATCCAGGCTGAGGATCTGGCCATCATGGACAACGGCAACCTCCACACCCCCAAGACCATATCGCCCACCTATGGCGTGGAGCCAGCCCCCATTGAACAGCCCGAACCGGAAGCCTTTGCACCGGTCCTGCCCCAGGAGGGGAGTCTGCAGGAGCAGGTAGAACGGTTTGAGGCGGACCTGATCGCCCAGGCTATGGAGCAGGAGGGAAGCATTCGGGGCGCTGCCCGTCGGCTGAAAATGGACCCTGCCACCCTTCTGCGGCGGAAGAATAAATATGAGTCCAAAGGCCTGCTGTAACAGGTGTTTCAAAAGCAAAACAGCGATTTCCCAAAGGTAAGTCTGCCAGGGAAATCGCTGTTTTATTTTTAAAACACGTTTCATTTTTGAATCGGGTGAATTGGGGAATTTGAGCCGAATTTGGTAGGTATTCCGCGAATATAGACCCGGAGTCCAAGAGATCATGGGAGTGAAATGCTTCATTTGGGCGTGAAAATGAGGAATTATGAAAAAGTTTTTCGAAAAACCATGTGATTTGTCGTAGTTGGCACATTAATTGCTTGTATATTAGGGCGAGAGACAAATAGCAAAACCCTTCCATGATAACCCCCTCTTATTGATTACAAACATTGAAAGGAAGTATCACTATGGCATTAATGACTGGTAAGGAATACATCGAGAGCCTGCGCAAGATGAATATGCGCGTCTATATGTTCGGCAAGAAGGTGGAGAACCCCGTGGATGACCCCATCCTGCGTCCCTCCGTCAACTCCGTTCGTATGACCTATGATCTGGCTACCAGCAACAACCCCGAGTATCTGGAGCTGATGACCGCTACCTCTCACCTGACTGGCGAGAAGGTCAACCGTTTTGCACACATCCATCAGTCCACCGACGACCTGATCAAGAAGGTCAAGATGCAGAGACTGCTGGGCCAGGTCACTGCAGCTTGCTTCCAGCGCTGCGTGGGCATGGACGCATTCAACGCCGTCTACTCCACCACCTATGAGATCGACAAGAAGTACGGCACCGGCTACCACGAGAACTTCCGCAAGTTTGTGGCCATGTGCCAGACCAACGACTACACTGTGGACGGCGCTATGACCGACCCCAAGGGCGACCGCTCCCTGCCTCCTCACAAGCAGGCTGACCCCGATATGTTCCTGCGTGTTGTCGAGCAGCGCGAGGACGGCATCGTGGTCTGCGGTGCCAAGGCTCACCAGACCGGTATGTGCAACTCTCACCATGTTCTGGTCATGCCCACCCAGGCCATGGGTGCAGACGACAAGGACTATGCGGTTTCCTTCTCCTGCCCCTGTGATGCAGAGGGCCTGTTCATGATCATCGGCCGTCAGAGCTGCGACACCCGCAAGCTGGAGGGCAGCGACATTGACGTGGGCAACTCCCAGTTCGGCGGTGTGGAATGTCTGGTGGTCTTCGACCATGTGTTCATCCCCAACGAGAACATCTACATGAACGGCGAGTATGAGTTCGCTACCATGATGGTGGAGCGTTTCGCTGGTTATCACCGCCAGTCCTACGGCGGCTGCAAGGTGGGCGTGGGCGACGTCCTCATCGGTGCTGCTGCTGTCTGTGCCGACTACAACGGCGTTTCCAAGGCCTCCCACATCAAGGATAAGCTCATCGAGATGATCCACTTGAACGAGACCATGTACTCCTGCGGCATTGCCTGCTCTGCAGAGGGCAAGAAGACCGAGTCCGGCAACTACCTGATCGACCTGCTGCTGGCCAACGTCTGCAAGCAGAACGTCACCCGCTTCCCCTACGAGATGGCTCGAATTGCAGAAGACCTGGCTGGCGGCGCTGTGGGCACCTGCCTGTCCGAGGCTGACCTGCGGGGCGAGTTCACCGGTCCCTGGGTGGAGAAGTACATGAAGAACGGCGTTGGCGTCTCCGCTGAGAACCGTATGCGTATGCTGCGCCTGATCGAGAACCTGTCCCTGGGTGCCGGTGCTGTTGGCTACCGTACCGAGTCCCTGCATGGCGCAGGTTCCCCCCAGGCCCAGCGCGTCATGATCGCCCGCCAGGGTGACATCGAGGGTAAGAAGGTCCTGGCCAAGCGCATTGCCCGTGTCAGAGAGGACTGATCCCTCTTGCAGGTTCTTTGCTGACCTGTCATAATAAAAACAAACCAATCCATAGGAGGACCAAAGGATGACCAACGAGAGACTGGAGAAGATGCTGGATGAACTGGTGCGCCCTGCTTTGGCTGCCCACGGCGGCGACGTGGAGCTGGTGGGCCTGGAGGACGGCATCCTGCGGCTGCGGATGCTGGGCCAGTGTGCCGGGTGTCCTGCCGCAACCATGACCAACGAGACCATCATCGAAGGGCAGCTTCTGCCCCTGATCCCTGAACTGAAGCAGGTCGTCCTGGTCCATACGGTAGACGAATCCCTGCTGGACATGGCCCGTACCCTCATGAAGAGTGGGGCGGGCCGGTCCGGCATCAACTAAGGAGGTTATTCCTATGAGCTGGAAGACCTGGTATCAGGAACATCTCTGCACTGCAGAAGAGGCTGTGCAGAAGATCAAATCCGGTGACCGTGTGGTCGTTGCACATGCCTGCGGCGAGCCCTCTGCTGTCCTGGACGCCATGGTGGCCAATGCTGCCCAGTACAAAAATGTGGAGATCGTCCACATGGTTGCCATGGGTAAGGCAGAATACTGCCAGCCCCAGTATGACAGCAACTTCCACCACAATGCATTCTTCCTGGGCGGCTCCACCCGAGCTGCCGCAGCGGAAGGCCGGGTAGACTTTACCCCCGTATACTTTTCCGAGATCCCCAGTGTGCTCCGGGAGGAACTACCTCCCAATGTGACCATGCTCCAGTGCTCTCCTCCCGATGAGCACGGCTATGTGAGTCTGGGCGTCTCTGTGGACTACACCAAGGGTGCAGCAGAGGCATCCCAGCTGGTCATTGCCCAGGTGAACAAGAATATGCCCCGTACCCTGGGTGACAGCTTCCTCCATGTGACCCAGATCGGCTGTCTGGTGGAGATCGACGCTCCCATCATTGAGCTGGCACCCCCCAAGATCACCGACGTGGAGCGTGCCATCGGCGAAAACGTGGCAAAGCTCATCAAGGACGGCGACACCCTCCAGCTGGGCATCGGTGCTATCCCGGATGCAGTCCTTCTCTTCCTGAAGGAGAAGAACGACCTGGGCATCCACACCGAGATGTTCTCCGACGGTGTGGTGGAGCTGGTGGAGGCTGGTGTTATCACCAACAAGGCCAAGACCCTTCATAGGGGCCAGAGCGTGGCGACTTTCCTGATGGGTACCCGCCGTCTGTACGACTACGTGGATAACAATCCCGCCGTGGCCATGTATCCCGTGGACTATGTCAACGACCCCTATGTCATCGCCAAGAACGACAACCTGGTGTCCATCAACTCCTGTGTCCAGATCGACATCATGGGACAGGTGGTGTCCACCTCTGCCGGTTTGCGGCAGATCTCCGGCGTAGGCGGACAGATCGACTTTGTCCGTGGTGCCAACATGTCCAAAGGCGGACGGGCCATCATGGCTATGCCCTCTACCACCGGCAAGGGCAAGATATCCAAAATCGTTCCCTTCCTGGACCAGGGCTCTGCGGTTACAACCTCCCGTAACGACGTGAATTACGTGGTCACCGAGTTCGGCGTGGCACAGCTCCGGGGCAAGTCCCTGCGCAAGCGCGCCGAGGCACTGATTGAGATCGCACATCCCGACTTCCGTGACGAACTGCGGGCTGAGTTCCGCCGCCGGTATCCCCGGGACTACTAACGAAATATTCTGCGAGGTTTCATGCAAAAAGGCAGGGCGGCAGCGTCCGCCCACTTTTTGCACCCTTTTTTACCCATTTTTCAACGATAAACAGAAAAAATGAAAGGATTGTTGCAAGATGACGCAGTTTTCTGTCAAGCCTGCTATCCAGCTCTGCGACACCGTAAAGGAGTTTGCTGAGGCTGTTTCCCTGGGTCCCAAGGACTTGCTGTTTACCAACGACTTCCTGTATGACCCCTATTTTGCTCCTCTGGGTCTGAAGTGTCCCGTCCTCTTTCAGGAGAAATACGGTCTGGGCGAGCCCACCGATGAGATGGTGGAAGCCATCTATGCGGACATGCCCAAGGATGTGGAGCGTATCGTGGCCGTGGGCGGCGGTACCGTCCTGGACGTTGCCAAGATCCTGAGCCTGAAGCACGTAAGCCCCGTCCTGGACCTGTATGACGGTAAGGTTCCTGTGGAGAAGGGGAAGGAACTGGTCCTGGTGCCCACCACCTGCGGTACCGGCACCGAGGTCACCAATATCTCCATCCTGGCCCTCATCAGCCGCCGCACCAAGAAGGGCCTGGCCAACGACAGCATGTATGCCGACCAGGCGGTGATGATCCCCGAACTGCTGAAAGGACTGCCCTTTAAGTTCTTCGCCACCAGCTCCATTGACGCTCTGATCCACGCCATCGAGTCCAGCCTGTCCCCCAAGGCCAATGGCATGACTAAGCTCTTTGGTCGGAAGGCCATCGAGATGATCCTGAAGGGTTACATGGTCATCCGGGACAAGGGGCCTGAGGCTCGCTTTGAACTGCTGGGGGACTTCCTGCTGGCATCCAACTATGCAGGCATTGCCTTCGGAAATGCAGGCTGCGCTGCCGTTCATGCCCTGGCCTATCCTCTGGGAGCTGCCTACCATGTGCCCCATGGTGAGTCCAACTATGCAGTCTTCACTGGAGTCATGAATATGTATATGTCCATTCGCTCCGATGGGGCCATTGCTGAGCTGAACCAGTTCATGGCAGAGATCCTGGGTTGTGATGTGGCAAACATCTACGGCGCAATGGAAGACCTGCTGAACTGTCTGCTGCCCAAGAAGGCCTTGAAGGAGTACGGCATGACGGAGGAGGAGATCGAGACCTTTGCTGACTCCGTGGTGGAGAACCAGCAGAGACTGCTGGGCAACAACTTCGTGCCTCTGTCCCGGGACCAGATCCGTGATATCTACCGCGCAGTTTACTAACGCGCGTTCTCACCTCCTATTGACTGGCTAGGCCAGACTACTCTTTGCGGAGCGTTATGCCCTGCAGTAAACCTGCAGGGCATAACGTAAACCCTATTCAGTGATGTCGATCGTGTTGCTTCCAGGCGCGATCCGTCAACTTCCATATTTTTACTGGTGCTCCCCAGTAAAATCTCCTTTCTCCTAGCTCCTGCTGTCCCTTGGGTGATGATTCCCGAGGGGCGGTGGGGCTTAGGAGTAAGTAAGTATACGTTTCCGATGCCCCAGAACCTTTTGTGATTTCTTGGCTTGGGCCATTCGGAATAGTAGTTTAAAGAAGAAATAAACGAAAGGAATTGACTGTTATGCTGCGTACTGCACTGCCCGAAATCGTGACCGGCTCCGTTCCCGGCCCTAAGGCAAAAGAAATCATCGACCGCCGCGATGCTGCCGTTCCCGGCGCGATCCGCTGCGCTTACCCCGTTGCCATCGCTTGCGGCGAAGGCGCAATGATCGAAGACGTTGACGGCAACCGTTTCTTGGACTGGATCGGCGGCGTCGGCGTTCTGAACATTGGCTTCTCCCATCCTGAGATCGTGGAAGCTGTGAAGGCCCAGGCTGACAAATACTTCCATGGCATGTTCAACATCGTTACCCACGAGGGCTATGTGGCTCTGGCTGAGAAGCTGGCTCAGATCACTCCCGTCAAGGGCGAGAGCAAGAAGTGCTTCTTCGCAAACTCCGGTGCTGAGGCCGACGAGAATGCCGTGAAGGTCGCCCGTGCTTACACCGGCCGCCCCAACATCATCTGCTTCACCGGCGCATTCCATGGCCGCACCATGCTGACCATGACCATGACCGCTAAGAAGGCTTACACTACCGGTATGGGCCCCCTGGTCAACGGCGTCTTCCGTGCTCAGTTCCCCAACCTGTACCACAGCAGCCTGTCTGAGGCTGAGACCATCCAGAACGCTCTGGACAGCGTGACCAACCTGTTCGAGGAAGCTTGCCCCGCCAACACCGTGGCAGCTATCGTCCTGGAGCCCCTGCAGGGTGAGGGCGGCTTTATTCCCGCTCCCATCGAGTTCGTCAAGGGCCTGCGCAAGATCTGTGACGAGCACGGCATCTGCCTGGTTGCAGACGAGGTTCAGAGTGGTTCCTGCCGTACCGGCAAAATGTTTGCATCCGAATACTGGGCAGAGGCTGGCTGCGCACCTGACATCATGACCACTGCTAAGTCCATTGCTGCTGGCATGCCCATCTCCTGCATCATCGCTCGATCCGAGATCATGGACGCTATCCCCGGCGGCACCGTCGGCGGCACCTTCTGCGGCAACCCCCTGGCTTGCGCTGCCGGCCTGAAGACCATTGAGATCATGGAACGCGACAACCTGGCCGCCCGCTCTGCAGAGATCGGCGAGAAGGTCACCGCTCGCGTGAAGGAGTGGATGGACAAGTATCCCGTCATCGGCAACGTCCGCGGCCTGGGTGCTATGATCGGTATCGAGTTCGTGAAGGACCCTGCAACCAAGGAACCTTACGGTGAGCTGGTTACCGCTATGGTTCAGGAGTGTGTCCAGCGCGGCTTGATGATCGAGCCCGCCGGCCGTTATGGTCAGGTGGTTCGCTTCCTGGCTCCCCTGGTCATCACCGATGAGCAGCTGGAGAAGGGCCTGGAGATTTTCGAAGAGGCCCTGCAGGCTTGCCTGAGCAAGTAAGCCAAGCCCGAAGAGTGAGATCCATATTGCAGCGATCCTTTTCCCCATCCTGAAGGCAGGTGAGCCCCTGTATGTCCTGGCCGGATCCGGTGTCTATCTTGGACATATCATTGTGGGCGTCGTGATTGAGCTGTTCTTCTTCTTTATCAACTACAAGGGTGCAGACCTGGCTGCCGGCGTGCAGAAGGTCCTGTGCATCTTCCTGATCAGTGTTGTCGTTCTGTCAATGATCTGTGCTCTGTTCAAGTTTGACACCAACAACTGGATGCCCATCTACGAGAATGTGGGGGTCAGCAACCACGATACTATGTTCGGTGGTATGTTTGCCATTCTGGCAACGGCTCCCTTTTTCCTGTGCGGCTTTGAGACCATCCCCCAGGCCGTTGAGGAATCCGGTGGTTCCGCCAAGAAAGTCGGTTTCACTGTCATTCTGTCCATTGTTATGGCCTGTCTGTTCTACGCAGCACTCCTTATAACCATCGGTGGTGCATGGCCCTGGCAGGACTTCTACTTCAACACTGAATCTCCTGCATGCGCTAACGTCTTTCAGAGAATCTATGCTGATACCCCTGCCATGAGCGCTACTCTGTACTACCTGCTGTGCGCTGGCGCTCTGTGCGGTCTGCTGACGACCTGGAACAGCTTCATGATGGGTACCGCCAACCTGATGATGCCGCAGGCTCGTTCCGATATTCTTCCCAGTGTGCTGTCCAAGCGCTCTCCCAAGACCGGCACCCCCGCCAACGCTCTGGTGGTCTGCCTGGTGGCGTCTGTTATCGGCCCCTTCCTGGGCCTGGGTCTGATCGATCCCCTGACTACCTTCAGCAGTGCGGCATACGTCCTGTCCTGGGGCATGGCAGCATACTGCCTCATCAAGTTGCGCAAGTCTGAACCCAACCTGCCCCGTCCCTATAAGATCCCCGGCGGTTTGCCCATGGCATACTTTGCCGCAGCAGCAATGACTATTCTGCTCGTTATGCTGTTTATCCCTGGGTCTCCCGCATACATCGGCGGCCTGGCAGTGAAGATGTTCATTGGTTGGTCCGTGATCGGCGTTCTGATGTATTTCATCACTGCACCCGCCAGAAATAAAAAGAGCAAGCAGGAGCGCTATGACGCTATGTTTGCCAGCGCAAAGAATAATGTTTAAATTTAATCACTTTTTTCAGTGTTCCTACCTCGTTGCAGGCAACAGCTGATGATCCATGTAGAAACTCCTAGTTGTAGTTATCCTTTCTTGCAAGAGCGTGGGGCACCAAAGGTGTCCTGCGCTTTTGCGCTATACACCATTGCCAGGATCGATGCGTTCCGATCAATGCGATTTTATAAGAAACCATGTTAGGAGGAGAAAAAATGCCGTATATTGCAATCAAAGCAAAACCCAAGGATGAGGCTACCAAAAAGGAACTGGTCCGCCGAATCAACCAGGCAGTCCTGGAGGTTTGGGGCTGCCCTCAAGAAGTTATCACCATCTCCATGGAGGAGGTTGCCCCTGACCTGTGGAAAGACACTGTGGTAAAGCACGAGATCGAGCCATATCCGGAGAAGATGATGATCCGATATGGTGAAAAGCTCTATCAGGACTAAGTGGAGGACAGATTATGAACGAATGGATGAATCGAGTTGAAGCAGGGATCCGGAAGCAAAGCTTCGCCCAGCTGCTGGGATTCCAAGTGGAGGATGCCGAGGAGGGCCGGGTGGTCATCTCCTGCCGGAAGCGGCCGGACCTGCTTCAGCAGACCGGTCTGCTCCATGGGGGTGTCACCGGAGCCCTCTGTGAGGCAGCCGCCGGCTATGCCGCCCTGACCGTCCTGCCCGAAGGACAGTCGGTCATCGGCGTAGAGTATAAGATCAACCTTCTTCGAGCTATCACAGAGGAGAAGGCTGTTGCGGTGGCTAAGGTCCTAAAGCAGGGCCGACAGCTGGTGGTGGTGGAGGTTGAGGCCTTCAATGAAGGCAGCGATAAGATCGCCGCCAAAATGATTTTCACCGGGGTCCCAACCCAGGAATAAACAAAGAGCCCCCACCGCTTGGTGATAGGGGCCTGTGAGAGCGAACATAGGTAAAGAAAGAGGAATGTGCAAATGCACATTCCTCTTTTGTCGTGCGAAATGGCGTCATATGGTTTACCCTAGACCTGCGCGTCACTTGTCTGGACCCGGTAGATCAGTTCTGTATGGTTTATCAAGACTTCTACAGAGCTCTCTTTTGATGATTTATTGTAATTGACCCGGATATCAGGTATAATCTTTATATATAGATAAGAAATGGGGGATCACGATGTTCCAACAGAGTGAACAGGGGCAGAAGGCCCTTGCCCAGCAGATGTCATTTGCAGCCGAGCTGCATACATCGGGCATCAAAGGTGAGGAACTGCTCAGCAGTCTGTACTGCGAGTTTCTTTCAGGTACCACCCGGCAGCAGGGGAATGCAACGGCCCAACATGTGCTGGAGCGGGTCCGGATGTTCGATGAGACCCGGGAAAGACTGCTGGGCATGGAGGGTAAGGCAGAAGAGGAAAAGCAGGCCCTTCTGGAGAAGGATATTCTGGATCTGTTGGATGGGTTTACCCTGCCCAGCCAGTGCAGGAAGCTCCACAGCCTGAACCAGGCCATGGATGCCCTGGCTGATATATGTCAAGGGATTTGTTCTCCGGAAGAAATGATGGAACAGATTCCCGCAGGATATAAGGGGAGGACCGGCGAGACGGGGCGAAATGAAGGTTTGCAGACCGTTGTGAAGAAGCTGCTGGATCCCCACCGGGCAGCCCGTGTGTTCAGTGGGCCAGGGAATTATATCTTTACTCCGAAGCAAGACTGGATGGAGGATGACCTTTATCGGGCAATTCTGACCATTTCTGTGTATACCATGTTGGCCAGTGGGACAAAAACCCCAGGAGGGTTGCCGGTTTCTATAGAGTACATTGCCTTGGAGGTGTGCTGTCTGGTTTCTGCCCAAACGGGCAAGAAGGAGACCCCCGAAGAGGCTCAGCGCAGACAAACCGTGGATACTGCTGCTGTGAAGTTTTTGCTGGCGGCAGAGTTTTTAGCCGGCGGCACAACTACGGTGATGCTGGCCGGGTCTGCGGTGGCCCTCTATGCAGTCTACTACCTGACCGCCCTGGCGGTGGACGAACAAGTTACCTCTGGGGCGGACCACGGGGTATGATATCACAACGTTATAGGCCAAACTGAATCCTTCCGGTTGGAAGGGGGACGGCTTTGGGTTTTATCGGTCAGCCAACGGCCTTTGGCAGACCAAGGTCGTCCTGGCGAGGTATCTGGAAAAGGAATGACAGACATGATAAAAACCGTCCCTGCGGACATCTGTTACAGATGCCGCAGCGGACGGTTTTCTTAATGATTTGCGTATTCCTGTTTATTATGCTTCGATCTGCATGGCCACAGCACGGACAGGGGAGCCGTCCACGCCCTTGATCTTCAGCGGGAAGGCAGCCACCCACAGGCCGTCGTCGAAATCGATCTTGTCCAGGTTTGCCCAGTTTTCGCCAATCATCAAACGCTTTTCCGAGAACAGATCATGGACAGGGAAGACGCCCTTGGTGCTGGAGTCAGCATTCATGGTGTCGATGCCGATGAACCGAACGCCCTGCTCCACCAGCCAGGTGGCCACCTTGCCGGAGACATAGGGGTGGGAATAGAACTCCTCCGTTCCCCGCTTCTGGTACCAGTTGGTATTGAAAAGCACGATGGTTCCGGGGCCGATTCGGTCCTTCACAGAAGTTAGATCCTCCATGGTGATCTCTTCTTCCGCTTTCTTGTCGGTCACACGGACCACCACGGCAGGGCCGAAGAAGAAATCCAGCTCCATCTTGTCGATGGTGTCGCCTTCATTGCTGAAGTGATAAGGGGCATCTACATGGGTGCCGGTCTGAGTACCGGTATACACACCGGACAGATTGTAGCCATCCTTTTCCAGGGTATGGGTGCCATAGGTGATGTGGGGCTCGGGATCGCCGGGATAGATGGGAGACTCATCCGAGACTTCCCAGCTCAGATCGACATATTTCTTTACTTTCATAGGACTTTGCTCCTTCTATGCTCAGACGAGATCCTTAAAGTCGGCCATGTCGATGGTCTGGCCAGCTGCTCTGGCCTCGATGGCTTCGATGACGTCATCATGTCTCTTCTTGTTGATGGGATATGCCTTGACGATGAAGCAGGTGAGCAGGTAGATGCCACCCACCAGGAAGGCGAAGATGTACTTATAGGCGTTGGGATCACCGGCGGCCATGTCGATGAGGATACCCAGCACCAGGGCGCCCAGAGCACCGCAGGCCTTCTGGACAAATGCGACCGCACCGAACACGATACCGTCATTTCTTCTGCCGTGGGGATCGGCCAGCTGATCCACGTCAACGCAGTCAGGGATCATAGCCCAGGGGACCTGATAGACAGCTGCGTTGCCCAGACCCATCAGGAGCATGGTGACCACCAGAGCGGTCATGCTGTTGGAACCGGCCTTAATAAAGAAGCCGATGGCCACGATGAGGACCAGTGCCTCCAGACCAATGGCCACGACCCAGGACATCTTCTTGTCCAGCTTGATCATGAGCTTTTCCACCAGGTAGGCGCAGAAGACACTGGCGATACCAAAGACGAAGGTAGCCAGAGCAACCTGGTCGGAGGTCATGCCCATATACTCGGTATAGTAATAGACCTGGACGGAGTAGTTGATGGTGTTGGCAAAGATGGCAATGCCAAAAATCAGCATAACAACACGAGTGCCCTTGTTCTTGAACAGGTTGACCACGTTCTTGACGCTGTACTTCACCACTTCGTCGCTGTCGCTGCGGGGACGCTCATAGCCTTCGGTAGACTTATAAAGGATGACCAGCAGGATAAGGGTGGGGATCATGTAGCAGACCACGGTCATGGTCCAGCCGAAGTCAGGGTTGCTGAACTTGGTGCTCCAGAAGTCCACCAGGATCAGGCAGGCACTGACAGCAACGGTGGGCAGCAGGCCGAAGTAGTTCTTCCAGGTTGCCAGGGAGGCACGCTCGTCATAGTTATTGGTCATCTCGGAGCCCAGAGAGGAGGCAGAGATGTCCAGAACGGTCTGAGCCAGGTAGTACAGAATGATGACAGCAAAGAAGTAGATCTTGGTTGCGGTCTCACCCAGGCCAAAGTTGGTGAACAGAAGGACAGAGATGACGATGAAGGGGAATGCGATCATCTTGATGAGGGGTCTTCTGCGTCCCTTGGGATTTTTCAGGTTGTCAGAGATGGAACCCACGATGGGGTCGGTGATGGCATCCCACAGGGTGCCCAGGGAGATGAGGGCACCGGCAAAGGCGGCGGACAGACCCACGACTTCATTCATGAAGTAAAGGCCATAGTAGCTGAACACAGTCCAGGTGATGAAGCTGCAGAAACCGGAAGTGCCGTAACCAAACTTAACTTTCAACGGGAGTTTTGCGTTGAGATCTCTTGTGGTTTGCATAACAATAATCCTTTCTCTCTCCAAACGAAATGTTTAGTGCTCATACCAACCCAGAGGGCCTTCCTCCAGGGAGGTAACGATCTGCTTGATTTCCTGGTACTCTTCCAGGCCGTGAACACCAAGATCTCTGCCCAGGCCAGACATCTTGTAGCCCCCCCAGGGTGCTTCACAGTAAGCGGGCTGACTGCAGTTGATCCAGCAGATGCCGGCACGGATCTCATCAATGACCCGCTTGGCACGGGTGCCGTTGGCGGTGAACACGGCGCCGCCCAGGCCAAAGTCGGTGTCGTTGGCCATGTCCACAGCTTCCTCTTCGGTGGAGAATTTAGAGACCACCAGCACCGGGCCAAAGACCTCTTCTCTCACAATGGTCATATCCTGGGTACAGTCAGCAAACACCGTGGGACGGATGAAGTAACCGTTGGCGCACTCCCCTTCGGTGTAAGGCTCACCGCCGCAGACCAGTCGTGCGCCCTCGCGCTTGGCAATATCAATGTAGCGGAGGACCGTGTTGTACTGATGTTCAGAAACCAGTGCGCCCATATCGGGATTCTGGGTGGGGTCACCGATGGTGATGGCATTGGCTCGCTGGGCCAGCAGTTCCAGGAATTTATCGTAGATGGTATCCTGGACGATGGCGCGGGAGGTAGAGCAGCAGATCTCACCCTGGTTGAAGAAAACTCCCAGCATGACCCATTCCACGGCACGTTCCAGATCAGTGTCCTCAAACAGAATGACGGGGGACTTGCCGCCCAGTTCCAGACCCAGACGCTTGACATTGACGGCTGCCTGACGCATGATGCCCTGGCCGACGGGAGTGCTACCGGTGAAGGAGAGCATATCCACCTTTTTATGGGCTGCCAGCGCATCGCCAATCATGGCACCGGGGCCCAGAAGCAGATTGGCTGCGCCCTTGGGAACACCGCACTCGTGGATGATCTCAAAGAGTTTTACGCAGGTCAGAGGAGTGACGGTTGCGGGCTTCAGAATGATGCTGTTGCCTGCAGCAAGGGCAGGTGCAACCTTCCAGCAAGCCATCAGGAGAGGGAAGTTCCAGGGGGAGATCAGGGCACAGACACCCACAGGCTCCGCCTGCTCATAGACATGGACCTTACCAAAGCCGTCATTGACGGGGATGATCCCGCCGCAGGGCTTGGTGATCAGACCTGCATAGTAACGGAAGACGTTGGCAGAATCGCTGACATCAAGCTCGGCCTCACGCAGAGGCTTGCCCTGATTGATGCAGCTGCAGAGGGCCAGTTCATCCAGACGTTCTTCGATCTTATCTGCAATTTTGTAGAGAACAGCAGCTCGGTCTGCAGCAGAAGCATTGCGCCATTCACGGGTCTTGTAAAAAGAGGTGTTGGCAACTTGCACGGCCAGCTCCACATCTTCAAGACCGGAACAGGCAGCTTTTGCGATCACTTGCTTGTTGGCAGGATTGATCACATCCACTGTTTGCCCGGATGCCGCCGGAACCCATTCGCCATTGATATAATTATTCACTTCCAGCATGGTATTTTCATCCTCTCTATGTGTGTATTTATTCATACCATTACATGATAAAATAGCACTCTTATTGTACATTGTCAATGTTGACTGGATACCATTTCACTTTTAAAAGTATTTATCTGGTTCACACTCTATGTTATAATAAAATACAGAGAATTGAATGGGAGGCAGAGCAAAATGAATATTATCGACTTGACCCACGATATCCAAAATGGCATGATGATCTATCCGGGTGACCCAGAGATCGCCATCATTGAAGGTCTGACCCACGAGGCAGATTATTGCCACGTGGATCAACTGCATCTCAACACCCACGTTGGGACTCATATCGATGCGCCTCTGCATTTTTTACCGGAAGGAAAGCCCATCTCTGCCTTCCCGGCGGATTCCTTCTTACGCCGTGGCATCGCCATTGATCTGAGACACAAGAAAGCAGGTGAACCCATCACAGCGGAAGATCTCAGCAGTTCCCGCCTGGAACAAGGCTGTGCCGCCGTGTTGGTGACCGGGTGGTATCGCTTTTTCGGCAGAGAAGAGTATCTAAAGCATCCCTATCTTTCCAAGGATGGAGCAGAATACCTGGTGGAGCAGGGGGTATCCATTGTTGCCGTTGATTTTCTCAACGTAGATCAGACCTTTGGGGATGCTTGGGATGCCCACAATGTACTTCTTGGCAGCGAAACACTCATTGTGGAAAACTTGAATAACACCTTTGCGCTGGAATTTGGTAAACCCTACCTGTTCAGCTTTTTGCCGTTGAAGATCCTTGGAACAGATGGCTCTCCCGTTCGTGCCGTTGCCATTGATGATTAAAGTAAAGTGCGAAAGCAAAAAAAGAACCGGTCACTGCCATATGTACTGGCGAGGACCGGTTCTATTATCGTTATACAGAGGTCTTTTTCTTGTGCTGATTGAGCAGAGTGACGACACCTTCCACAGCAAGGATAATGGCCAGGATAATAAGCAGAACACCCACGATGACCTGCACATAGGGGCCCCAGTCAGCGCCGCCGGCAGTGATCTGAGCCAGTTGGGTTTTGGTGTTAATACCCAGGGAGAAGATGGTTACGGCCAACATGAAGAACATGGGGATAACGCACATGAACTTGGTCTTTCCTGCGTTGCCCAGCCAGGTAGCTACAGCCAGTAGACCAAGGGCGGCCAGCAGCTGGTTGGCAGAGCCGAACAGCGCCCAGATCTTTTCATACCCGTTCATACCCAAGGCTATGCCAAGAACCACAGTGAAGAGGGTGGCCACATAGGGGTTGGCCAGGATCTTCTTATAGCCGATAACGGTATCAGGGGTCTCACCTTTGGTGGAATCAATCCAGAACTCCTGGAACATGAAGCGACCCAGACGAGTAGCAGTGTCCAAAGAAGTGAGACAGAAAGCCGAGTAGGTCAGGACCAGGAGGGTATATAAAATGTCATACAGGCCGCCATAGCTGGGATCGATCATACCCGCAATGCCACCGCCGAAGATAGCAGTAGCTCCCACCAGTTCATGTTCGGTTCCCTTCAGGCCATATGCGTAAGCAATGGCGCACAGGGTTAGCACTGCCAGAACACATTCCAGCAGCATGCCGCCATAGGCGATGGGTTTGGCATCTTTTTCCCGGTTCAGCTGTTTGGAAGTGGTACCGGAGGAGACCAGAGAGTGAAAGCCGGATATGGCACCGCAGGCAATGGTGGTGAACAGGACCGGGAAAACAGGGGTGGGATTGTTAGGAGTATTCATAACAGGCAGAGTGTCCATGGAGGGCTGTGCGATCACCACGGCCACCACAGCTAGGGCTAACATGGCGTACAGCAGGAAGGAACTAAGATAATCTCGGGGCTGGAGCAGTATCCACACCGGTGTTACCGAAGCAACGATGATGTAAAAGCCTACGATGTACATCCAGGTGGTGCTGGTAAGGTAGATTGGGTGGAAGACCATACTGATGGCGATGATAGCCACAATGGCGGCAACACCAATAACAGAAGCGATCCCCATAGGCATATTCCGGCGGTATACAAAGAAACCGAAAATCACGGCAAACACAATGAAGAGTAGGGACACCATGGCCACACGGGCATTGCTGGCAGAAGCAGCCTTGTCAATAACGCCGTTGGCATCCACTGTTGCAGCGAAGGTTCCTGCCACGATTGAAGCAAAAGCAGCCACCACCAGGATCAAAGTCAAATAGGCGAAGATGATAAACAACCGCTTGGCCCGGCGGGACATATTGGCAGAGATGATCTCACCGATGGATTTTCCGCCATGGCGAACTGAGGCAATGAGGGAGCCGAAGTCATGGACACCGCCAAAGAAAATGCCGCCGATAATGATCCAAAGGACACAGGCCCCCCAGCCAAAACCGGCGGCACAGGCGCTGATTGGACCGGTGATGGGGCCAGCTCCGGCAATGGAAGAAAAGTGGTGGCCCATGAGAATGGGGGCCTTGGCAGGGACGTAGTCTACGCCGTCTGTCATGGTGTGAGCAGGTGTGGGAAGATCTCCTTCACCAACACCCCATTTTTTGCAAAGCCAGCGACCATAAAAAATGTAGCCAAAAATCAGCAGTGCAACACAAATCATTAAAAGAACAAGACCGTTCATTTTCTTCTTACACCTCTCTTGGGGGGATTTAAACCAAAATTTTGCTCCAATAGTATTCTCGTTTCTCGCCCAGCGGAATTGGAAATAACCTGATTGGAGGATAATTCTACTGCGGCTATATGATACTCCATCCAACCGTGAAATGCAAACCGGAAATATTTCCGTATTTTGGTTCGTTTTAAAAGTGTTTTAGCTTCTGGGTCAATGGTTTCCGCCATAATGACCAGGGTAACGAAGGAAGACATATGTTCCTTGTGGGGGCGGACTCTGGCCATACCCAGTTGAAGAGATTGATTGATATATCTATGAAGGGTGGAGGTGTCCAGGTGGTCCACAGTACAAAAGTAGACATAGTCATAGTTTTCCACTGCATTTAGTACGTGTTTTTTACTAATGAGATAGTTTTCGTCCCGGAGAAAATATGTGGCGGTCGCTGGGAATACTCCGCCCCCATGGATGCCATCCCGGTCCAGATCATAATGGTGGGAATAAATCGAAAACAGTTTTTCCAGGATATTTTTCTTAGAATCGTTCATAGTACCTCACAATCGAGAAAATCCTTCAAGATATATGAATTATACAATAGATTCCGCTGTATGACAAGAAAGAGTCCCGTAGGTTCCCAGCGAAAGAAAAACAAACCTGATCCTATTACTGTATTAGCCAGTAGCTGCCTTGAAAATAATAGCAACATATGATACATTACGCTTAGTAAAAACTTGCAGGCGAAAGGACGGAGGTTGTCCCGTATGTATAATTTTTTTGTGGATGAAAATGCCCGCACAGGAAACTGTTTCAGAATTGATGGAAAGGATTACAACCACATCTGCAATGTACTGAGAATGCAGATTGGCTCCACCTTTCTTGTAAGCTGCGCAGGCACCAGCAGTCTGTGTCGACTGGATCGGGTCGAAGATGAGGCAGTGGTGGCAGAAATCATGGAGGAAAACTACCAGAGTACGGAGCTCCCTGTTCATTTTTATCTTTTCCAGGGGTTACCCAAAAAGGACAAGCTGGAACTGATCATTGAGAAGACTGTAGAACTTGGCGTGGCAGGCATTATTCCTGTGGAGATGAGTCGCTGTGTCATGAAGTTGGATGATAAAAAGAAAAAAACACGCATTGAGCGTTGGCAGGCCATTGCGGAGAGTGCTGCAAAACAGAGCAAACGGAATCTCATCCCCGAAGTGTTTGATGTTATGACCTACAAGCAAGCCGTAGCAAAGGCTGCTGAAATGGACCTGTTCCTGGTCCCTTACGAGAATGAGCGTGGTATGGCTGAGACACGGGAAGCCCTGTCCCGCATCAAGCCCGGTATGTCGGTTGGCATTCTGATCGGCCCGGAGGGTGGCTTTGATCCAAAGGAAATTGACCTTGCCCGTGAGGCTGGGGCTGCCGTGATCTCCCTGGGAAAACGGATCCTCCGTGCAGAAACCGCTGCTTTTACTGCGGTTGGTCTTGGCATGCTTCATGTTGAGATGAATCTCAGTCACGAGGAACAGTGAAAGAAGTCATATGAATTTTACCTATTGTAAACTGGAGATTTTTATCCCAGAAACGCATTTAGAAGTCCTGCAGAAAGCTCTGTGGGAGGTGGATGCCGGGCACATCGGGAACTATGACTGCTGTTTGTCCTACAGCCGCGTGATTGGCTGTTGGCGACCTTTGGCAGGAACCACACCTTATCTGGGCACCCGGGGGGAGATCAGCTCGGAGCCAGAGATAAAGGTGGAGGTCACCTGTAAAACAGAAAACGTGGACCGCACCGTAGATGCGGTCAAAGCAGTTCATCCCTACGAAGAGCCGGTCATCAATGTGATCCCCCTGTACCGAACCAGTTTTTGAAAGAGGAAGCCACTATGAACGAGTTATTACATAAAATTGAGAATGAGATCCAAAGACAGAGCTACGCCATGTTATTGGGATTGCAGGTGAAGGAAGCCGAGGAGGGGAGAGTGGTCATCTCCTGCCAGAAGCGCCCAGACCTTCTCCAGCAAACCGGTATCCTCCATGGCGGCGTCATTGGCGGTCTGTGTGAGGCCACTGCGGGCTATGCCATTCAGACCATGATGCCCGAAGGGAAAGACCTGGTTGGTGTGGAGTACAAGATCAGCCTGATGCGTGCCCTTTCCGCAGACACCGTCATCGCTGTTGGTAAGGTTTTGAAAATGGGCAAGCAACTGGCCGTAGCTGAAGCAGAAGTCTTTAACGCAGGCAGTGATAAAGTGGCTGCAAAGATTATTTTCACTGGAATGCTCATTGACAAATAATAAAAAGAGAAGATAGAAAAGACGGTAGCCTATGCCATTTGAAATCGTACGAAATGACATCGTGAATATGAAGGTTGATGCCATCGTTAACACGGCAAACCCTGCGCCTATCATTGGGTTTGGCTGCGATGCAGGCATTCATCATGGGGCTGGGCCGAAACTATTGAAGGCGCGGCAAAAAGTCGGTGCCATCGCTGTCGGGCAAGCCGCTATGACCAGAGGGTACGACCTGCATGCAGAGTATGTGATCCATGCGGTCGGTCCGGTCTGGCAGGGAGGTGCGCACAACGAGGAATCTTTGCTCCGGCAGTGCTATGACAATGCGTTGGAACTGGCGCGGAAAAAACGGTGCAAATCGATAGCCTTTCCATTGCTTTCTGCCGGAAACCACGGATTCCCCAAGGAATTGGCCATGCAGATCGCAATGAATGCATTCAGCAGCTTTTTGATGGAACATGAGATGCAGATCTATCTGGTGGTATTCAGCAAGGGTGCATTCACTCTGTCAGAAAAGCTGTTTCGATCTGTATCCAGTTACATCGATGAGAACTATATCTTTGAGAAAAACCTGGAAGAGTACGGAGTCACAGACAAGTGCAATGTTCGGGAATCTGAGCTTGCTCAGATCCATCGGGAGCTGGAACGTCAAAAAGAGCTTCGGTATCAGCAGGCTCGCAGAGCGGATGAGGTCTGTGGTGCCCCTTCGGCACCTATGGAAGTGCAGGAGAGGAAAACGCCCTTTGACCTGGAGCGTATGCTTCAGCAAAGGGACGCAGGGTTTTCTGAAACCCTGCTCCAACTGATAGATCAGACCGGAAAAAAAGATTCGGAGATTTACAAGAAGGCCAATATAGACCGAAAGCTGTTCTCAAAAATCCGAAAGAACAAGTATTACAAGCCCTCGAAGTCCACCGCCCTGGCTTTTGCCATTGCATTGGAGCTTGATTGGGAAGGAACTAAGGATCTGGTTGGTCGTGCCGGTTTTGCCCTTACCCATAGCAGTCAGTTTGATATTATTGTTGAATATTTTATCAAGCAAAAACTATACGATATCAATCAAATCAACGTGACCCTATTTGATTTTGATCAGCCTCTGCTGGGAGCCTGAAATGTCGCCTGTCATGCGACCAAACCCTCCTTTTGATTTGATACACTCTGGGTGTCATCAAACAAAGGAGGGTTTTATTATGACAGAACTGATTTTTATCCTGGACAGAAGCGGCTCCATGGCGGGCCTGGAGGCTGATACCATTGGAGGGTTCAACGCCATGCTCGAGAAGCAGAAAAAGAAACCCGGGGACACGCTGGCCTCCACCGTACTTTTCGACAGCGTCAGCCAGGTCATCCACGACCGGGTACCCTTGGAGAAGGTCCCGCCCATGACGGAAAAAGATTACTATGTACGGGGATGCACTGCCCTGCTGGATGCCCTGGGCGGTGCCATCCATCACATTGGAAACGTACACAAGTACGCCCGCCGGGAGGATGTCCCGGAAAAGACTCTGGTGGTCATTACCACAGATGGAATGGAAAACGCAAGCCGCCGGTACGATTATGAACGGGTCAGCCAGATGATCGAAAAACAGCAGAAAAAGTACGGCTGGGAGTTCCTTTTCCTGGGGGCAAACATTGACGCCGCAAAAGAAGCAAAGCGGTTCGGTATCGCCCCTGAGCGTGCAGTGGATTATCACTGCGACAAAGCAGGAACCGCTCTGAACTATCAGGTTTTGAGTGATGTAGTCTGCTCGGTTCGTATGGGGGCAGACATCCGGGAGGATTGGAAGGCTCCTATCGCAGCAGATTTTGCGGCACGAAGTGGTAGACATCAAAAAACAAGCTGGTTTAAGCGAAAGTAATACCATTGTTTCTCCCTGCAAACTCTGGTATAATAATATTATACCTATGTCAATGGATCAACGGAGGTAGTATTATGAACAGAGTTTGTGATTTTATCAAATCTGCCGGTGTCTATTATCTGGCGACCGTAGAAGGAGATCAGCCCAGAGTCCGTCCCTTTGGTACCATCCATATTTTCGAAGGAAACCTCTACATCCAGACAGGAAGAATTAAGAATGTATCCAAGCAGCTTGCAGTCAACCCCAAAGCAGAGATTTGCGCCTTCAAAGACGGAGTATGGCTTCGTGTCTCCTGCGAGCTGGTAGAAGATGACCGCCTGGAGCCCAAGAAGTCCATGCTGGATGCTTATCCCAATCTTCGGGGGATGTATGATGAGAATGACGGAAATACCCAGGTCTTATACCTGAAGGACGCTGTGGTCACCTTCAGCTCCTTCACCGCAGAACCCGAAACCTATACATTTTAAGTAGTAATAGAGAACGCTGCCTGAAACAGGCAGCGTTTTTCATTGCAGAATGTCGGAAGTCTTGTTAAGATAGAAACGGCAGAAAAGGAGGCGAGAAACCCATGGACCAGGATATTCTGTTCTTTTTTCGCAACCATACAGATGCACTGCCCCTGTATCTCTCCTTGGAAGAGAAGATCATATCCGAGATCCCGGATGTCAAAACCAAGGTCTCCAAAAGTCAGATCGGTTTTCAAAACAAGCGTGGGTTTGCCTTTGTGTCCTTTCTGCCAGTACGGAAGGCAAAGGATCGTCCCAATCGCTATATCACAGTGTCCTTTGGTCTGGGATATCAAAAGGCATCTGCTAGAATCGACGCCTCAGTGGAACCCTACCCCAACCGTTGGACCCACCATGTAATGGTTACTAGGATGGAGGAAATAGACGAGGAGCTGTTGAGCTGGATTCGGGAGGCGGCAGCCTTTTCCGCCGCAAAAAAATGAGGTGAGTCGATGCGTATTATGTGTTTGGGAGATTCCAATACCTATGGATTCGATCCCAGATCCTACATTGGGGATCGTTATCCTCCAGAAGATCGCTGGGTGGATATCCTTGCAAAGCTAACCGGTTGGGAGTTCATTAACGAGGGAGAGAACGGACGCAGCATACCACGATGGAAATTTGAACTTGAGATGCTCCAACGGACTACCATTGATGACTCCGTGGATCTGCTGATCATCATGTTGGGAGGAAATGATCTGCTCCAGGGAGCGGATGCCAAGCTGACCACACAGCGTATGGAGGCATTCCTTTCCTGGCTGCCTGTTCCCCTCAACAGAGTGCTTTTGGTTGCCCCGCCCCCCATGCAGCCTGGCGCATGGGGGTTCGAAGATCGACTTTTAAAAGAGTCGCAAAAATTGGCAGAAGAATATCAAATCATGGCCAATAAACTGGGGATTTGGTTTGCAGACAGTTCAAAATGGAAGATCCCTCTCACGTTTGACGGCGCGCATTTTACAGAAGAAGGCCATAGGGCCTTTGCCCGGGAGTTATATCGAATCGTTTTAAAAGAGACGGGATGAACCGTCCTTTGCCCATATAGGAAAAATACCCGAGCGGAGTTTGATATTTTTTCGTTTTTTGGGCATTGAAACGAATGTGCCGGATATGGCACTTTTTCCCAATAAAGTGTTGAAAGATTTGACCAATTATGGTACTATAGCTGTTATATCATAGAATCCTTTTGTGGACCCACGGCGCTTTTATGTGTTAAAGGTTTAGCGCAAAGAAACTATGGAAACGATTTTGCAGAACAGAAAGACTGTGAAAACATGAACGAATCTGAGATTATTCTTGAAATAAAAGACCTCTGCGTTGAGTTTCAGTCTGCGGAGGGCACCGTAAAAGCGGTCAACCGATTGGACTATACCCTTCACAAGGGCGAAAAGCTCGGTATTGTGGGTGAATCCGGCTCTGGCAAGAGTGTTTCTTCCCTTGGTATTATGCGCCTGATCCCCAACCCGCCGGGTAAAATCACCCAGGGAAGCATTTTATACAGAGGGAAGGATCTGGCACAGGCCAGCGAGAAGGAAATGCAGACCATCCGCGGCAATGAGATCTCCATGATCTTCCAGGAGCCCATGACGTCTCTGAATCCAATCATTCAGTGCGGCAAACAGATTGCTGAAAGCCTGCGTCTTCACCGTGGTCTGAATAAGAAAGAGGCCATGGAAGAAGCAATCCGGATGATGAAGGCTGTTGGTATTGCCAATGCCGAGATCCGGGCCCGGGAGTATCCCCATCAGATGTCCGGCGGCATGCGTCAGCGTGTGATGATCGCCATGGCATTGGCCTGCCGCCCCCAGATCCTGATCGCTGACGAGCCCACTACGGCTCTGGATGTGACCATCCAGGCGCAGATCCTGGATCTCATCCGCAAGCTCAATGAAGAGATGGGGGCATCGGTCCTGTTTATCACCCATGATTTGGGTGTGGTCAATGAACTTTGCGATACCGTCATTGTTATGTACGCCGGCCGTATTGTGGAACGGGCTTCTACCAAGGAACTCTTTGCAGAGCCCCTGCATCCTTACTCTGTGGGCCTGCTGAATGCCATCCCCAGAATCACCAAAGATCGAGCTCCCCTGAAAACCATTGAAGGCATGGTCCCCAACCCCACGGAACGTCTTGAGGGTTGCTCCTTCTGGCCCAGATGTCCCCATGCTACAGAGCAGTGCAAGCAGGCTGAGCCCCCGGTCTGTCAGATCGGAGAAGACCGGATGGTTCGCTGCTGGCTCTATGCCAAGGAAGACAAGGAGGTCAGCGAATGACAGCAGAAACAAACAACGTGCTGATGAAGGCCGACCACGTCAAGGTATACTACAAGGGAAAAAACCGAAAGGCCGGTGTGGTCAAAGCGGTTGATGATGTGAGCTTTGAAATCATGAAAGGGGAGACCTTTGGCGTCGTCGGTGAATCCGGCTGCGGCAAGTCTACCCTGGGCCGTGCTTTGGTTCGACTGCTCAAGCCTACCGAGGGCGAGATCACCCTGGACGGCAAAGCCATCGCCGAGCTGAAGGGCGAAGAACTCAAGCAAATGCGCAAGGATGCACAGATCATCTTCCAGGATCCTTCCGCCAGCCTGAATCCCCGCCGCACCATTAAGCAAATCCTGATGGAACCTTTTGAGATCCATGGCATGAAGGGAGATGTGGAGGCGCGCATCCAGGAGCTCATCCAGCTGGTTGGTCTGGACACCTATCACTTGAGCCGATATCCCCACGAACTTTCCGGCGGCCAGAAGCAGCGTGTGGGCATTGCCCGTGCTCTGGCCCTGGAGCCCAAGATCATCATCTGCGACGAAGCTGTGTCTGCTTTGGACGTGTCTGTCCAGGCGCAGGTGCTGAACCTTCTCCAGGAACTGAAAGAGAAGCTGGGGCTGACTTACTTCTTCATCTCCCATAACCTGAACGTAGTCTATCAGGTCAGCGACCGTGTGGCCGTTATGTACTTAGGAAAGATCGTAGAGATCGCAGACTATGCTCAGCTTTACGAAAAACGCTATCACCCCTACACAGAGGCTCTTCTCTCTGCCATTCCCCAGGTCGGGGCCGAGGAAAAGAGCGAGCGCATTCGTCTGGAAGGCGAACTCCCCAGTCCTTCCAATCCGCCCAGCGGCTGCCGGTTCCATACCCGCTGCCCCAAGGTCTGTGAGCGGTGCATGAAAGAGGAACCGGTGTTCCGGGAGATCGAGGCAGGGCATTATGTTGCCTGCCACCTGTACGATTAAGTTTGGAGATCCTGCTCTGGAAAGGGCATCTCAATATACCTAAAGGAGGAAATTCCGATGAAAAAGAGAATCTTAGCTCTGCTGCTGGCTGGCGTTATGGCTCTGGGCCTGTGTGCATGCGGCGGCGGAGCAGACGAAGGCGGCGAAGCTTCTGCACCTGCAGAAGGCGGCAACGTGGTTGCAATTGCCATGGGTTCCGGCTTTGATACCATGGACCCCGGCTACTGCTATGAGAAGTATCCCGCTCTGGTCATCAATGCCTGCTACGAGACCCTGTTTAAGTTCTACTCCAACGACGGTGCTGCAGAGCCCTGTCTGGCAGATACTTACGAGTTCTCCGCAGACAACATGACTCTGACCATTACCCTGCGCGACTCCACCTTTGCAAGCGGCAACCCTGTCACTTCCGAGGACGTCAAGTTCAGCCTGGAGCGCGTGAAGAACCTGAAGGGCAACCCCTCCTTCATCACCGACACCATCGCAAGCATCGACACTCCCGATGAAAAGACTGTCGTTCTGAACCTGACCCAGCCTGACTCTGCGATCCTGTCCAAGCTGACCTACTCTGCTATGGCTATCCTGGATTCCAAGGTGGTCATCGAAAACGGCGGCACCTGCGCAGAGGATGCTTCCACTGCAGATACCGCTCAGTCTTACCTGGACACCACTTCTGCAGGCAGCGGCATGTATGTCATGACCAGCTACAAGCCTGACGAAGAGATCGTCATGGAAAAGAACCCCAACTACAGCGGCGAGGCTACCAATGTTGACAAGTATGTCATCAAGATCCAGCCCGACGCAAACACCCAGATGATGACTCTGTCCGGCGGTGACATCGACATCGCTATGAACCTGACCAAGGACACCTTTGCTGAGGTCGAGGGTAAGGACGGCATTGTTACCGAAGCTGTTGCATCCAAGACCGTGTCCTTCATCATGATGAACATGGACGAACAGTACGGTGGCCCCGTTTCCGATCCTCTGGTCCAGCAGGCCATCCGTAAGGCTGTTGACTATGCCGGCATCCAGGCTATCTGCGGTGAAGGCACCACCACTCCCTACTCCCTGATCCAGACCGGCTTCATGGGCGCTAAGGGCGAGAGAAGCACCGATTACACCAATGTGGAAGAGGCAAAGGCTCTGCTGGCCGAGGCTGGCTATGCTGACGGCTTCGAGATCGACCTGACCGTCTGCGACCTGGCTATGGAAGGCATCCTGCTGTCCGACCTGGCTCAGAAGGTGAAGGACGACCTGGCTCAGATCGGCATCACCGTGAACATCGTTCCCCAGCCCTGGGCTGCAGGTTACGGCGACGCTTATCGCGATGGCACCCTGGGCTTCACCGTTATGTACTGGGGTATCGACTACAACGATCCCAACGTGCAGCTGGAGTTCATGCCCGGCGCATCCGTCGGCCTGAGAGCTGGCTGGACTGCTGAGATGGATCCCGACCTGGCTGCTCTGTACAACCAGGCTATGGAAGCCACCGACAACGACGCTCGTACTGCAGTTCTGGAGCAGATCCAGGACGGCATGTATGAGAACGGTCCCTTCGTTATGATTGCTCAGGCTCCTGTCTACCTGGGCTACAACGAGAGACTGACCGGTGTCGAGATCTCCGACCCCTACGTTGTTGACGTTACTCTCATCAACGTTGCTCAGTAATTTTTCTGAACCCGAAGCAGGCACTTTGCCTGCTTCGGGTTCGAAAACGAATGCTTCCGTGATGGCACATCCGGAAGGATGTGAAATGACGGAAGATTTCGTTCAATTTTCAAAGGCAAGAGAAAAAGAGGTGCACTTGAATGGATATGCTTAAATTCATCGCCAAGCGGCTGCTCTATCTGGTGGTCATGCTTCTTGGTGTCGCGACCTTGGTGTTCATTCTTACTAAGATGATACCGGGTAATCCGGTCACGGCTCATTTGAGCCAAAGAGCCCTGAATGACCCGGAGGTTGTGGCGGCTTTTACGGCAAAACACGGCTTAGACCAACCTTATATCGTTCAGTATTTTTATCATATTCGCAACTTGCTTCAGTTGGATCTGGGCACATCCATTCGGACCAACGTTCCTGTTTTGGATGAGCTGATGCGTGCATTCCCGGCTACCATTGAGCTTGCCCTTTTTGCCATCGTCATGGCAGCTGTTTTTGGCATTTTCTTTGGTATCATCAGTGCTATTAAACGCAACAGCATCGTGGACCAGATCGTTCGAGCCATTTCGGTGACCGGCGTCAGTATTCCCAGCTTCTGGTTTGCTCTGCTGGTCATGTTCCTGCTGTACTATAAGTTGGGTTGGTTCCCCGGCCCCGGACGTCTGAGCATTGCATTTTCTGCACCTGCCCATGTGACGGGTATGTATGTGATTGACAGCCTCCTGGAGGGCAGCCTGGCCAAAGCTTGGGATGCTTTCATGCACCTGGTTCTGCCCGGCTCTGTTCTGGCAGCCTTTACCATGGGTCTGATCACCCGTACTACCCGTTCCAACCTGCTGGACGTTATGTCCATGGACTATATCCGCACTGCCCGAGCCAAGGGCCTGAGCCAGTCCAAGCTCATCACCCGTCACGCTCTTGGCAACGCACTGATCCCCGTCCTTACCGTCATCGGTCTGGGTCTGGGCAACCTGCTGGGCGGCATGGTTCTTGTTGAGACCATTTTTAACTGGCCGGGCGTGGGACAATTCGCCTATCAGTCGGTCATGTCCAACGACTATCCTGCCATTATCGGTGTGTCCCTGCTGGTTGCACTGAATTATATGGTGATCAACACCATCGTTGACATCCTCTACGGTGTCATCGACCCGAGAGTGAGGTGCAGCTGATGCTTCGTTCTTTGAAGAGATTATTTCGATCCAACTATCTGTTTACTCTGGGCGTGCTCATCTGTATCTTCTGGATCCTGATGGCCATTCTGGCCCCTGTGATCGCCCCCTATGACCCTATTGTTCAGGACCTGAGTGTCATGCTTCAGCCCCCCTCCAAAGACCATATCTTTGGTACGGACAACTTCGGCCGTGATATCTTCAGCCGTGTGATTTATGGCGGACGATACTCTCTGCTGGCCGGCTGTCTGACTGTTATCATTGCCGGTGCCATCGGCTCCCTGTATGGTGCCATCGCCGGTTATGTTGGCGGCAAGATCGATAATGTCATGATGCGTTTCTCCGAGATGGTCCTGTCCTTCCCGTCCCTGATTCTGGCCATGCTCATCAACTCCGTCCTGGGTTCCAGTCTGTTTAACACCATGTTTGCTCTGGTCATCGTTGCCTGGCCCACCTATGCACGTCTGATGCGAAGCGTGGTCCTCAGTGTCAAGGAGAATGAGTACATTGCGGCAGCCGAGGCCTTGGGCGCATCCCGGATGCGGATCCTGATCAAAGAGATCATTCCCAACAGTATCAGTTCCGTCCTTATCATGGCTACCACCGACCTGGGCAACCAGATCCTGATGTTCTCCACCCTGAGCTTCCTGGGCCTGGGCTCTGCACCTCCCACCCCGGAATGGGGCATGATGGTGTCCGAAGGCGTGGACTACTTTAATAAGTTCTGGGTCGCCGGCTTCCCCGGCCTCGCCATCTTTACCATGGCCATCGGCGCCAACTTCATCGGCGACGGTATGCGCGACCTGCTTGACCCCAAGCTGAGAAAACAGTTTTAAGAAATGAAAAGAGGAGAGGTGCAATGCACTTCTCCTCTTTCTGCAATTTGTTATATGGAGGAATGAATGATGAAACAGAATCGAGTTGACCGTATCCTGGAGGCTTTGAATGCGCAAGGGGTCACCCAGATGCTCATCGTGGATCCCATGTCCATCTACTACCTGACCGATGTTTATAATGATCCCCATGAGCGCTTCTTTGGTCTGCTCCTGCGGGCAGATGGCAAGCACGCCTTTTTCCTGAACAATCTGTTCTCCATCCCTCAGGATGTAGGAATCGAAAAGGTATGGTACTCTGATACCGACCCCGTCATGGAAATTGTCGCAGAATATGTCGATGCAACCAGTGTTCTAGGCGTTGATAAGGATATCAAGGCTCGCTTTTTGCTGCCCCTGATGGAAATGAAGGCCGCCGCAGGCTTTGTAAACACCTCTCTGGCAGTTGACACCACTCGTGGTGTGAAAGACCAGGAGGAGCAGAATAAAATGCGCGTGGCATCTGATATAAATGACCAGGCTATGGCTGTCTTCAAGACGCTCATCCATGAAGGCGTTACCGAAAAGGAAGTGGCCGACCAGATGCTGAAGATTTATCAGGAGCTGGGCGCGGATGGTTTCTCCTTCGAGCCTCTGGTGGCCTTTGGCCCTAACGCCGCAGACCCTCACCATGGCCCGGACAACACCGTGCTGAAGGATGGCGATGTGATCCTCTTTGATGTGGGCTGCATCAAGGATGGTTACTGCTCCGACATGACCCGTTCTTTCTATTACCGAACCATTACCGATACCCATCGGGAGATTTATGAGACGGTTCGAGCAGCCAATGAGGCAGCCATTGCTAAGATCAAGCCCGGTGTTCCCCTGTGTGAGCTGGATCTCACCGCCCGCAATCTCATCACCGATCAGGGCTACGGCCCTCAGTTCAACCACCGTCTGGGTCACTTCATTGGTCTGAGCTGCCATGAGTTCGGTGATGTATCCAGTGTAAACACCCGGCTGGCCAAGCCCGGCATGATCTTCTCCATTGAACCTGGTATCTACCTGGCAGGAGATACCGGTGTTCGCATCGAAGATCTTGTCCTGGTAACCGAAGAGGGCTGCGAGGTCTTGAATCACTATCCTAAGACTCTGGAAATCATTGAGTGAGGTGTCCTATGAATCCGAAAGCAACGTTACATATGGCAAACGGCAGCAAGATCGTCATTGAACTGCTGCCTGAGCATGCTCCCAATACCGTAAACAGTTTTATTTATGTGGCCTCCCAGGGCCTCATGGACAATCATGCCATCCAGCGCATTGTCCCCGGAAACTGGGTGGATGTAAGTTATACTGCCTTTGGCAAGAAAGAAGCTCAGTACCTGATTCCCAATGAATTTCAGCTGAATCCTCATGTGATCCCGCTGGATTCCCATCCTGGTGTGGTGTGTATGGGTGGCTACGGGGAAGCTGGACTGGCCAGCTGTGAATTCTTCTTCCCCCTGCGTGATTGTCCCGATCACAAGGGAATCTACCCGGTCTTTGGCAGAGTTCTGGAAGGCATGGAAGCGATTTGGCGACTGGAAAAGGTGGAGACCATTCCTGTGGATTTTCCCATCGAGGGAGTCGAGGTCAATGAACCTGTAGAACCTCAGATCATTGAAAAGGTGGAACTGGAACTCTATGGGAAGGACTATCCTGAGCCGGTAAGGGTGGAGAACCCTGAGCTGCCTGTTTGTTGGCAAACAGAGCTCTGATCCCTCATTTTTCACGCAGCAGCAATCGAACCATGGAACATACACTGAAAAATGATTTGGCAGACATGATACGGCAATTTAGCTTGCCTCGATATGAGCAGCTGCCAAATGTGGGTCTCTATTTAGAGCAAACAAGTAAATATATCAATCAATGTCTCCAGCCCCTGGGTTTTCCTGAAACCACTGGGTCCATGATTCGGAATTATGTAAAAATGGGCCTGGTTCATAATCCGATTCAAAAGCAATACTATTCCGAGCACATTGCACATCTGATTGTCATAACGATTCTGAAGCATGTTGTTCCTCTGGAACATATTAATAAGATGTTTTTTATGCAGAGAAAAGTATACTCTGATCTTACTGCATATGACTACTTTTGTATGGAGTTGGAAAACGTGCTATATTACCGTTTTGGTTTGAAAGATGGGTTAGAGGAAATTGGTGTAACCGAATCTGCTGAAAAGGATATCCTGCGCAGCGCTATCGTTGCGGTTTCTCATATGGTATATCTCAATGCCTGTTTTCAACATCTTCCCCCGGAATTATTTCAATAAAAAATGCCCTCTCAAGTTTTGATACTTGAGAGGGCATTTCAACGTTTAATGGTTGTCGTCCTGCAGAAAGGCAATGAGCTCTGGAATACCCTCACCCGTGAAGGAACTCACGGTAAAAATAGGATCAGCCCCAGAAAGCTCCAGGAGTTCTTTGCCTAATTTGATCTGCGCATCCGTCGCAATATCTGCCTTTGTGATAACACCGGCAGTAGGGATCGGGAAGGAGGAGGATTGCCCAGGAGAGAACATAAATCTATCCTGGGTTGGGTCCAGCACAAAGAGGACCATGTCAGCCTCCACCGAAGTGGTGATCAACGCCCGAAGAAAGGAACGATGCTCCAGGTACTCACCGGGTGTGTCAATGGTCTGGTGGATGACCTCCAAAGCCTGGGTCTTCTTATAACTCAACTCCAGGCCGTTCAGACACTGGCAAAGGGTAGTCTTGCCACAGGCGACTGTGCCAACAAGAATGACTTTTTTCATGTGCGAGTAATCACAGTAGGGGAGAACTGCAGAAGATCACGCAGGGTTTCCAGCACTTCTTTCACGCCGGTTTCCACACTTGCCACATCGCCGCCAATGACAAGAGAGCCATTGAAACGGTCCACAAATATGATGGACACGTCAGCGGCCTTAGTGGCAATATCAGCGCCGATGATGGCAGCTTCACTGGGGGTGATGGTCATGATGCCAATAGCCCCCAGATGTTCACCGATCACGCCCAGTTTCTTATAAATATCCTGGTTGGGATTGGCAATAATATGGGCCAGAGTGACCTGCTTACCAGGTACGAACTCCTGAATGATTCTTTGCTTCTCGCCGTTGAAAATTTCTGCCATAGCGGATTCCTTTCAGGAAGCCAAAGTATTACATCAGGCTGTCCAGCAGACCAGGATGGGGGCTGGGGATAACCACGGAAGAGACCAGCATACCTTCTGCGGCAGGGGTGTTGATACCTGCGTCGATGGAAGCCTTCACGGCTGCCACCTCACCGGTAAGGATGACGAAGGACTTGCCGCCGATGCCGGTGCCCAGACGCACGTCGATCAGGTCCACATCAGCAGCCTTCACGGCAGCATCGGCGCTGTACACAGAAGCAGTAACAGAGAAGAACTCCATGACGCCCACAGCGTTCATGTGGTCGGGTGCGCTGGTCATGTTGATGGCCTTGATGACCTGGGGATGGACACGGGGGATCACGCAATGATCCACCACGTGATGACCGCCCAGCTCACAGCCGGCGTCAATAGAGGCCTGAACGGCAGCCACTTCGCCGGTAAAGAGCAGGTAATACTTGCCGGGGCAGCCGGAACGGGAGAAGACCAGATCAACTGCTGCGGTCTTCAGCACGATATCTGCCACTTCGACGCCCTTGGCGATGCTGTTTAATTCAAGAAAACCAATCGTTTCCATCATAAGTCAGTACCTCAATCTTTCACAATCACGATTCGGTTGCCCACGGATTCCACCCGGCCACTGATGCTGGCGTGGATAAGAGCGCCCATAGCGCCTTCCGGGGTCTCGGCGATAAGATCGCCGACATTCACATGGTCGCCTTCCTTTACCACAGGGACAGAGGGCGCACCAATGTGCATGCTCACGGGGATCTCAACGCGGTTGGGATCCCCCACACGAAGCTCACGGATCTCGTAGTCGTAGTACTTGTGTACGCCGGCACGAGCTGCAGTCTTCTCGGAGGGAGCCAGTCGGGCTTCGCGGATGGGATGTGCCTCCCAGTGGTCGGTATCAGCCTGATAGCGGATGCCGGCCTTGCCCAGCTCACCCTTGAGCATGGTGTTGATCTTCCGGGGGAAGAGGCCCATGGGGCAGGCGTAGACCTCGCAGATACCGCAGGCACAGCACAGAGCTGCATTGCGGATGGCAGGGGTCTGCATCAGCTCTTCCAGAGAAGCGCCGGAAGCCATGGCACGCATAATGCGGTGGGGCTCAATGGGATGGCCCAGCATATGACGGGGGCACAGCTGGGTGCAGGCGGTGCACTGGATGCAGGCAGAGCGGGCACGGCTGATCATACGAGCCATGTCCACATCATTGGTGCGGGCGTGATAGCCCTCGGCAGGCAGCACCAGGATGCCGGAGGTGGTCTTGGTGACCACAGCGGTCTCAGCCTCCTCCTGGGTCATGGACTTGCCCATCATGGGGCCGCCGCTGACCACAAAGTAGGAGCCGTAGTTGGTGCCCCCAGCCATCTCAAAGCATTCCCGGTAGCTGGTGCCCAGGGGGACATACAGCACGGTGGGGTTGCGGACCTCGCCGGTGACGGTGAGGAACTTGTGGGTGAAGGGGACATTGTCCATTGCCTCGGAGATGGCGTAAATGGTGGCCACATTGTTGACCACGCAACCCACCATACCGGGGATACCGGCAGGGGGGACCACACGACCGGTGACTTCGTAGACGATGGTCTGCTCGTCGCCGGCGGGGTAGAAGCTCTCCAGCTCATGGATGGAGATGTTGGCACCAGCCTGGGCGATTGCCTGCCGGAGGGCAGCGATCTCGTCCTGATAGTGGTGCTTGACAGCGATGACCACATTCTTGATCTCCAGTTCAGACTGGAGTACGGTCAGGGCTCGCACCATGTCGGGTGCCTTGTTCAGCATGATGTATCGGTCGGTACGGAGCAGGGGTTCACATTCTGCGCCGTTGATGATGAGATACTCAATGCCGGGATTCAGTTTTTTATGGGTGGGGAAACCTGCACCGCCGCAGCCGACGATACCGGCATCCCTGATTTGATCAACGATACCCATGGATTTCACTTCCTTTGGGGGTTATACAAGTTATCAAGAATATAGTATTACTGTGCAGTCGGATCGATTTCCAGACTGTCAATGATACCGACGATGGCCATATCGGTGGGAACCTGACCATCCATTCGTTCTCTGAAGATGCTCCGGGCGGTACTGCCGGAGACCACCAGCACCTGTTCACCAATGCCGGCACCCACCACGTCAGCCGCCACATGGGTCTGCCGTTCGGTGCCCTCTTCCTGGACCACCATCAGCTTCAGGCCTTCCAGTCTGGGCTCCTTTTTGGTAGCCCAGACATGGCCGATGACTTTACAAATAATCAATGCAAAGCCCTCCTCAACGGTCCTGGATCACATCCACACGGGCCTGGGCGAACATATCCCGGGCCAGGGGGGTGATGATGGCATTGGCAGCCAGATGGACAGGGCCACCTGCCTTGATGAGCTCAGCAGCCTCCACCTCAGAGATCAGGCGGCTTGCATTGGGTATGCCGCTGCCCTTAGGAACCACAATGGCAGGAGCCTTAAACTTGGGAGGCTTGGCCTCGGGAACAGGCTGCTGCTTGGGACGGATGCCGGCCATCTTGATGCCGAAAACCTGCAGGGTCCGAGCATAGCTCTCCAGGAGGTTATACAGAGCAGTGCTACCCTTGCCGGCCATCTTCCGGAAGGAGAGAGCGCTCTCCAGCATATAGGTGTCGATGCCGTTGAGCAGGGCAGTGATGACAGCGTCAGTAACATCATCGCTCACCCGTGCCATGGCAATGTCAGCCAGCTGGGTGGTGGTGAGATCGGTAATGATTACACGGTCATAGCGCAGGATGTTCTTATGTGCGCAGTAATCTGCCAGGCCGAAGGCCACAGAATCCTGACACAGATCCTCGGGGAGGGTCACATTTTCGGGACCCACCACCAGGATCTTGGACATTCCCTCATACTGAGGGTCCTGAGCGGAAGAACCTTGATTCATAGCAGCCATGACCTGCTGGGTCACAAGACCCACAATGTATTCCAGATCAGCTTGGTTCATAGAATCACCTATTCTTGATCAGGTGGCCAACGATATGACCGCCGTTAACGTTGGCAGCGTTGGCCTCATCATAGTCAATGTGAACAGCCAGGACGTAGTCCTCACGAACACGGATGATAACATCGTTCAGGGTGACCTTGCGGTCGGTACCCATGCTGATGCTCACATGCTCACCGTCCACCACGCCGTATGCCTCTGCATCGGCAGCAGTCATGTGAACGTGTGCCTTGGCAACGATAACAGAGCCCTTTGCACTGACCACGCCCTTGGGGCCAACGATCAGAACGTCAGCAGCACCTTCCAGGTCGCCGGAGAGGCGGATGGGGGCCTTCACACCCAGGATACGGGCATCACTGAAGGACAGCTCCACCTGGTTCTTGCTGCGCAGAGGACCCAGGATGCCAACGCTGGCAATCTGGCCGCGCTCGGTGACCAGCTTAACGCGCTCTTCAGACAGATACTGGCCGGTCTGGCTCAGGTCACGCTTCTTGGTGAGCTTGTAGTCCTTACCGAAGAGAATGTCCAGGGACTCACGGTCCAGATGGACATGACGGGCAGAGATCTCAATGGGGATCTCCATACCTTCGTCACTGCAAACAGGAGCGGCAGCCTTGTTCTTGCCAAGGCCGGACTGTGCCACTACGTTTGCTACGATATCGTAAATATCTTTTTCAGAAAAATAATTCATGGGCGATTTACCTCTGTCACATGGTATCTGCCCCATTTGTAACGAGCAGATACTTATTTGTAATAGCCGGACAGTTTGCGGCAAAGAATGATGTAGACGCAGCTGGACATACGGTTGAGCCCCTCGATGATATCCACACGGGTGAAGGTACCGCCCTGGCAGAATGCCTTGGCGGCAGCCAGCTCCACTTCACGCACCTGGGTGCGCAGGGAGTTCAGGGCGATGCACAGCTTGCCCATCCGGTAGTTGGGGATGGGATGGCTGATGCCGAAAACCTTCTTCACGTGGTGGGAGTTGTATCGGATCTGCTGGCTGTCCATGTCCATGATATTCATGGCAGGCAGAGGCTCGTCTTTCACCTCAGCAGCCAGGATCTGGTGGGCGTATTCCAGGATCTCCTCCAGGTCACTCAGGACCTTGGGTTCCTCGCACTCCTCAGCAATCAACTGGACTTCCAGGATGCGGGCCATGAGGCTGTCCAGTTTCCCACGGAACTCGATCTGGGGATGGATCTTGGGCACCAGGAGATTGCCCCGTAAATGGGTCATCTCTTCCGGTTTCTGATCCAACTCCTGGCCGGTGGCAGCGTTGCGGTACCGAGCCTTCCCGTTTTGGGTGGGAATGGGAGTCATTGTCATGGAAGACACGGCGGACTCTGTTGTCTCGCCGCCCATGGTATAGCATAACTGGATGTTGTGCTCCTTAAGAAAGTCCTTGGCGGAGGGGGTCAGGATCGCTCCTTCTTCTACATAATAAGTAGAAGAGCGATCACGGGACCAGCGGGCGCGCAGTTCTACATCGGTCAGTAGATATTTTTTCATTGCATTACCCGCCTGTCATATTGAGAGGGGCGGCCGCAGGGCGGCCACCCTTCGGATTGGTCAAAAACTGGGGCAGGGGAGGATTACTCCTCGGTGTTGCCCAGGACAGGCAGGATGTACTCGACCTCGCCGTGGGGGCGGGGGATGACGTGAACGGAGATCAGCTCGCCAACACGGGAAGCTGCTGCTGCGCCAGCGTCGGTAGCAGCCTTAACAGCGCCAACGTCGCCGCGGACCATAACGGTGACCAGACCGCCGCCAACGTGGACCTTGCCGATCAGGTGGACGTTTGCTGCCTTGACCATTGCGTCGGCTGCTTCGATGGAGCCAACCAGACCCTTGGTTTCGATCATGCCTAATGCCTGCTGATTCATGTTATTTACCTCCAAATGTTTTGGTTAAATGTTGTGTGGATAAAGGTAGTGGGATTATCTGTTGAAGTGAGCCAGAACTGCTCTGGTGATTGCTTCGATGTCAGACTTGCTCAGAGAGGTCATTGCCTTCTCGCCGCATGCTGCGGAGACGGAGTCGGGATAACGGGGAGCGGGAGCCTGGCAGCAGGGGGTCTCGGGAGCGGGATAGTTGCCGCGGACCTCATCCAGTTCCTTCAGGCCGAAGGCAACACGGCGGATGTCGATTAGGTTCATGGGACCCACGTTATCAGCGGTAGCACTGCCGCCCACTGCGCCGCAGCCCAGAGTCAGAGCGGGCTGGATGCCGGTGGATGCGCCCACGCCGCCCAGGGTACCGGGGGTGTTGACCAGCAGACGGGAGACGGGCTTCTTCAGAGCAAACTCACGGATGACGCTCATATCCTCGGAGTGGATGGTCATGGTGTGGCCAGCGCCCTCGTTGTACAGGATCTTCATGCTCAGCTCGCAGGCCTCTTCCCAGTTCTCAGCAGTGTAGAAGGCCAGGATGGGGCACAGCTTCTCGCGGGAGTAGGGGTTGTCCTTGCCCACGGTAGTCTGGAAGGAGAGCAGGACACGGGTGCCCTCGGGGATAGTGATGCCAGCCATGTCAGCGATGACCTTAGCGGACTTGCCGACGATCTTGGGGTTCATGGTGCCGTTGGCACGCATGATGAAGCGGCCGACCTTTTCGCTCTCTTCGGCGGACATGAAGTAGCCGCCCTGCTTCTTGACTTCGGAGATGACCTGCTCCTTGATGCAGCGCTCGGTGACGATGGACTGCTCGGAAGCGCAGATGGTGCCGTTGTCAAAGGTCTTGGAGTCCATGATGTGCTTGACTGCCATCTGGATATCAGCAGACTTCTCGATGAAGGAGGGGCCATTGCCGGGGCCGACGCCCAGAGCGGGGTTGCCGGAGCTGTATGCTGCCTTGACCATTGCCTCGCCGCCGGTGGCCAGGATGATGCCCACATTGGGGTTCTTCAGCAGAGCATCGGTACCCTGGGGAGAGGGGATGGAAACGCACTGGATCAGACCAGCGGGAGCGCCTGCAGCGATGGCTGCCTGGTTCATGATCTTGAAGGTCTCCAGAATGCAGTTCTTTGCATTGGGATGGGGGCTCAGGATGATGGCGTTGCCTGCCTTCAGGGAGATCAGGGTCTTGTACATTGCGGTGGAAGTGGGGTTGGTGGAGGGGATCAGTGCTGCCACAACGCCCTTGGGCACGCCGATCTCCCAGACCTTTCTCACGGGATCCTCATTCAGGATGCCGATGGTCTTCATATCTTTAATGAAGTTGTAGGTCAGAGTGGAACCCAGCACGTTCTTCAGGACCTTGTCCTGCCAGATGCCGAAGCCGGTCTCTTCCACAGCCATCTTAGCCAGGGGCTCCAGGTGAGCCTCGCAAGCCACGGTGATGGCGTGGACGATCTTGTCCACCTGTGCCTGATTGAAGTTAGCATACTCCTTCTGAGCATCCTTTGCCTTCTGAACCAGGTTTCTTACTTCCTGGATCGAGCGTAAATCTTTATCAAATTCCATGGTCGTACCTCCTGGGGTGTTAGGTTAAGTTTGGTTGCAGAAAGAAATTACTCTTCAGCGGTGCCACCCAGGACAGGCAGGATGTACTCAACCTCGCCATGGGGACGGGGAATGACGTGGACGGAGATCAGCTCACCAACACGGGAAGCTGCTGCTGCGCCAGCGTCGGTAGCAGCCTTGACAGCGCCGACGTCGCCGCGGACCATAACGGTGACCAGACCGCCGCCAACGTGGACCTTACCGATCAGGTGAACGTTTGCTGCCTTGACCATTGCGTCGGCTGCTTCGATGGAACCGACCAGACCCTTGGTTTCGATCATACCTAATGCCTGCATGCTATTCATAATAATACCTCCATTGATTCACTGAATGGTTTTACTTAACAAGTTTAATATTTTACTCCATATCCATGGAGAGGGTTTACCATTAATAGGTGGTGGGTGCGTCTGCGATCTCGCAGATGGTCTCTGCAAAGGCCTCGCAGGCTGCCCGGCAGGCTGCCTGGTCTCCTACCAGGAGACCGCCTGCAAAGTTGGTTTCAGAGGGAGGACCATAGAAGGTCTTCAGCTCCACATCTGCTGCCTTCAAAGCAGCATCCATGCCCACCATGGCTTCCAGCGGGGGAGCGATCAGGTAGGCCATGGCAGTGCCCTCGGGAACCTCTGCCATCTTGGACAGGTAGGTGCCGGTCCGGGAGATGGTGTGGGCAAAGTAGACAATGGAATCGTCGTCGTTTGCACTGTAGAAGCTGGCCTCGTTCTCACAGTAGTCGATGGCAGCTTCCAGACCGCTTCGGATCTCGGCGGGGTTTTCTGCGGACAGGATGCCGATGAATTCACCGGCCAGTGCGGTGCTGGCATTGCCTGCACCGGCGTACATGCTCCGGGCATAGACCACGGTGACCATGGCCTTCTTGGTGGCCTCATCCAGGGCAGCGTAGGAGACATCGTCACAGTCAGAGGTAAAGATACCTAAGCTGCGGTGACCTTCCGGTACCTCCAGACGAGTCAGGAGCATGGGGTCAGCATTGGGGATGATCCGTACGCTGAGGATGGTGGTGCCCATTCTTTTTCCGCGCATAGGGTTCTCCTCCTTTTTACTTCACCAGATCAACGCCGCTGGCCTTCTGCTCCAGGATCTTGGCAATGACCTCAGCCACATAGGCGCCTGCCTCAACAGCGGCGGTGCCGTTCTTGTGGATGTTGGAGACCACAGTGCGCTTAGACTCGGGCATACCAACATAGGCGTTGTAAGAGATATATGCACTCATACTCTCTGCGGTAGCCAGGCCGGGACGCTCGCCGATCAGGGTGCAGACCACCTTGGCGCCCAGGGTCTCTGCCACGTGCTCCTGAGAGCCAACACGGCCGAACCGCAGATAGAAGGGGGTGCCCACCTTCAGGCCCATGCGAGTCAGAGACTCGGTGATAACGGGCAGGATCTTGTTCAGGTTTGCCTCAATGGCAGTGGAGCTCAGACCGTCGGCAGCGTAGATCTGCACGTCGGGGTTGGCCACACACTTTTCACGCAGAGTCTGCACAGCCTCGGGGCTCAGCTGACGGCCCAGATCAGGACGAGTGACATAGGTGTTCTTGTCCTCACACATGGTCTGAACGGTGAAGAGACCTGCTTCTTCCAGAACCTTGGGGTTAACGTCAGCAAAAACAGCGTCACGGGCCTGGGCATGGTCTGCACGGAGGGCCAGCATAGTCTGGGTCTTCAGACGGGAGCCGGCACGGCCCACGCCGATACGGGCAGTGGTGCGCTTCATCATCCGCAGGAGAGCTTCGGGGTCCTCGGGGTTATCGATCAGAGGAACAGCCTTGCACTCAGGGGAGGTGATGTCTTCCCATTCTTTGGCAGGAGCGGGGACAGCAGAGGAGGCAGAACCGGGCAGACGGACACTGCCGGTGGTTTCCAGCTGCTTCACGATTTCGGTTACGATGGCAGCGATCAGTTCAGGATTCACTTGGTTCATCTCTATGGCCTCCTCACTTCATGAAAATGGTGGGGTCGCCGGCACGACGGGTCAGGCGGCCGTTTTCCATGATGCCCATCTTTTCCAGCCACAGCTCAAACTCACGGATGGGACGCAGACCCAGGATCTCGCGGATAGCTGCGGTGTCGTGGTAAGCGTTGGTCTGGTAGTTGAGCATGATGTCGTCACTGGAGGGAACACCCAGAATGTAGTTGATGCCGCAGCTTGCCAGCAGCAGAGCCAGGTTTTCAATATCGTTCTGGTCGGCCATCATGTGGTTGGTATAGCAGCAGTCGCAGCCCATGGGGATGCCGCTGAGCTTACCCATGAAGTGATCCTCCAGACCGGCACGGATGACCTGACGGCTGTCGTACAGGTACTCAGGGCCGATGAAGCCAACCACGGTGTTGACCATGAAGGGATTGAACTCACGGGCGAAGGCATAGCAGCGGGACTCCATGGTGACCTGGTCAGCGCCATAGTGAGCATCAGAGGACAGCTCACTGCCCTGGCCGGTCTCGAAGTACAGGACGTTGGGACCCTTGGCGGTGCCCTTCTCACGCATGAGAGCCTGTGCTTCCCGGACGGTTGCTGCGGAGAAGCCAAAGGCGGAGTTGCCCTTCTGGCTTCCTGCAATAGACTGGAAGATCATGTCGCAGGGAGCGCCCTTCTTGACGGCTTCGATCTGGGTGGTGATGTGACCCAGGACACAGATCTGAGTGGGGATCTCGAACTTGCGCTTGACTTCGTCAAACCGCTTCAGGACCTCACCCAGGGTGGCAGGTGCGTCGGTGACGGGGTTCAGACCCAGCAGCACGTCGCCGCAGCCATAGCTCAGACCCTCGAACAGAGAGGCAGTGATACCTTCCACACTGTCGGTGGGATGGTTGGGCTGCAGACGGGTGGACAGGGTACCGCGACGACCCACTGTGGTGTTGCAGGTTGCTTCGATGCGGACTTTGTTGGCCGCATAGACCAGATCCAGGTTGCTCATCAGCTTACATACGCCGGCAACCACCTCTGCAGTCAGACCCTTGCTCAGACGCTTCAGGTCTTCCTCAGAGGACTCATGGCTGAGGATGTACTCACGAAGATCGGCCATGGTCCAGTTGGCGATCTCGTTGTAAACCTGGCTGTCCAGGGAATCCTGGTTCATCCGGGTCACTTCGTCATCCTCGTAGGGAACCACCGGGTTTTCCCGCAGATCACGGACCAGCAGGTGGCTGAGCACCTCTTTGGCGGCGATCCGCTCCAGGTCGGAGGTGGCAGCGATACCGGCCAGGGTATCGCCGGACTTGTTTTCATTTGCTTTGGCCAGCACATCTTTCACATCTCGGAACGAGAAGTGTTTGCCAGCCAGAACAGTTGACAGCTTCATTCGCTACACTCCTAACAATTTATAACTAACTATTAGTTAACCAAATAATAGGGTCTTAACCACAACGGGAATTACCAGACCACCCATCACCGGGCGGCCCAGATCGATGTAGTCTCCCTGCTCAACTTTGATCCCGTCGATGCAGGCGACCTTTCTGCGGCCCTGCAACTCTTCCTCCAGCAGGATGCCAAGGGCCTTGGCAATGTCCTGCTCCAGCACCACCAGCACGGGAGCGCCGGCAGGAAGTCCCTGGTCCATGCCTTTGGCCAGGCAGCGGGCCAGTGCTTTCAGCTGGGGATAGCTGGGATCTCCCTCCCCTGGGAGGGCCAGGATCAGGATATCCGAACTGCTCTGCTCCAGGAACCAGCGGATCTTATCGGCAAGAAAACCGTGATCGCCGGCAAAGCAGCGGTCCTGCTCCGGAAGATCCAGTTTCAACGCCGGCACACTCTTCATGGGGAAGAGCTCGTTGGCATAGGTGATGGTGCTGCCGGAGATGCTGGTGGTATAGGTTCCGGCGCCCACCACAGTGGCCCGAATGGTTTCCACACCCTGGATGGAGGGGATGGAGGCCATCAGCAAGCCTTTTGCAATGGAACGGCCCAGAAGGATACCAATATCGCCATAAGGAACAGGATCGGCCGAATCACTGGTAATACAGTCAGCCACACCGCCGGAGAAGCAGATGCGGTCGATCTTCAGACCTTCCAACGCAAGCCAGGAGCTTTCCGGCGTCTGGATCTTCCACAGAAGAGGTTCCTGGGGTTTCAGGAACATGGCCTGGGCCAGCAAGTCTGCCATTTTGTCGGTAATGCGTGTCAGGTCCTCCAGGGTCGTTCTGGAACCAGGGGTCAGAATGACCCCCACAGCATCTGCCACCAGCTGGGCGGCAGGGCTGACCCGTTCCACAGTCAGGTCGGATTTCAAGCGAATCAGACGTCCACCGATATCCAGACAGCCTTTGCTGATGGTATCACCGTTGTCAAAGAGGACAATGTTGGTGGTTCCTCCGCCGATATCAAGATTCACTGCCCGGCAATTGTTGTCCAGACTGTACTGGAACGCACCGCTTCCCTTACCTGCAATGATGGATTCCAGATCAGGTCCCGCGGTAGAGACTACAAACTCTCCGGCAAAGCCGCTGAGTTTATCCAGCACAGCGGCAGCATTTTCCTTTCGGGCAGACTCGCCGGTGATGATAACAGCGCCGGTGTCCACATCGGCAGGGGAGAAGCCGGCCAGACGGAACTCCTCTGCCACAATATCCCGGATGGCATCACCGTCAATAAGGACGGGCGTTACCAACGGAGTGATATGTACTGTGCTTTTGTAGATGACCTCTTTATCCACAATGGAGATCCGGGGGACGGTGAAGTACCCGGTGGTGTTTTCCATGGTGATCCGGCTAAAGACCAGCTGGGTTGTGGATGTGCCGATGTCAATACCGACACTTAAAATATCGGGCATTTTCTCCCCCCTTTCTGAAAAAAGACAAAAAAAGCCAAGGCGTGTCTCGCAACGCCCTAGCTTTTTTGCTCATAAACCGCACTCTGTTGTGCAGATGGATTATTCCGTTTTAAAATCGAAAGATATCCGGGTGCCGTTGGAACTGGAGTACACCGTCATATGACCGCGAAGTCGGTCGCGGACGGTAGCCTCTACGATGTTTAGTCCAAGGCTGCCTGTCCGGGGCGCAGCAATATCAAAGCCGCTGCCATTGTCTGCCACGGTCACAGTGTGGAACAGACTGCCGGCCAGGAAGGACACCTGAATACTGCCAGAGTCTCTGTCTTCAAAGGCGTGTTCTAACGCATTGGTGATCAGCTCGTTGACCACCAGAGAGACCGAACTGGCAGTATCGGGAGACAGCATCACAGAAGAACCATCGATCTGGATGGTGATGGACTTGCCAACAGGAACAAAAGACTGCAGGTTTTTTCGCAGCTGCTCCAGCAAGGTCATGCTGTCGATCTGGTGAAAACCATCCCGATTCTGTGTTAATATATCATGGATCGCAGCAATTGACAAGACTCGACTGACATTTTCCTGCAAAATTTTCTTGGTAAAGTCATTTCCGCACCGACGCGCCTGGATGTTCAGGATGCTGGCCACCAGCTGAAGATTGTTCTTCACACGATGGTGGACTTCACGGAGGGTCGTGGTATCAGCACTGGTCTGACTGGAGCGAAGGGTACTGTCCTCTTTCTCGTAGGTACGGGCCAGACTTTGGTACTTCTTTTCCTGGAGGACATCATCGCTGATATCCAGTTCCCGGATCAGCAGGGCAATACACCGCTGGTCAGAATTAAAAATGGGGACAACATCCTGACGCACGGTGTGGTTTTCCTGGGTGATGGCCTTGATATCCCGAACAGGGGAGAGGCTCCTCCATGCGTGAAAGACTGCGGGCTCCTTCATGGGCAGGATAAGGACGCCCACAACGCTTTTTTCATATGCACTTCCCGATGTGGGTTGCGCCTGGGCCACGACAACGATCTCACCGTCTGTGGTGGGACAGTCGATGAATACATCAGCCCCTGTTAACTCGGCCATCAGAGGAAGCTGCTTACTGACCTCCTCCAGCTGTTGAATGTCAGCAGGGGAGAGGGTGGTCTGCTCCTGACAGATTTTTCTGAGCATATGTCAGCCCTCCCTTCCAAAAAGGCTTTTTAACTCCTTGGCGGCCTGTTCCAAAGAGCATTTGTGGCTCTTTGCAAAGGTGGTGATATAGTGATAGGCCCGGGAATCGGTCATGTTCTTTCGGTCCATCAGGATCTTTTTCACCGCAGCGATGTCGTCGTTCTGGGAGGCCTGCTGCAGGATCCGTTCTGCCAGGGCGGCAATGGAGAGTCGCTTATCCATTGCGGTCTTGCGCATCTGCCGATAGGCTTCCGTCTCCGAGCAGCCCTGGGTTTTTGCCAGATATTGCTGCGCCTTCATGATTTGACGGTTCTCACGGATCCTCCGCTCTGCGTCGGCAGCCTGCATGCGGACTTCCTTCAGCCGCTGGCTCTGGGCATAGGCCACCTCGATGGTGGGCAGCAAAGATTTCTGTTCAATCGGCTTGACCAGGTAGCCGGTTACACCGGCAGTACTGGCTCGCTCAATGACATCCCGATCACTGAAAGCGGTAAGCAGGATGACACATTCTGCCAGATCTTCTTCCAGGATGGTTTCCGAAGCAGTCAATCCGTCAAAGATGGGCATTTTTACGTCCATCAGGACCACATCGGGATGGAGGGACCGGCAAAGTTCGATGGCATCGAACCCATCAGCGGCCTCGCCGACCACGGAAAAACCAAGTTCCTGAAGCATGTCAGACAGGTCCATTCGGGTGATTGGCTCGTCGTCAACGATGATCACTTTTTTCAATCTGTTGCCCTCCCACTAAAAATATTGCGCAAACAAAAATTGACAAAACCGAAGTTTTGCGATATGTTAGAAATGAATTAGCTGTAATTCAGCCTGACAGAATGCTGAAAATGCACAGTCTCTCGAGTTAAAAATACCATACTCGTGGGCATTTCGCAATCATTTTTTAGGCGACACTCTTTTTCAGGAGGCGACTGCGATGGAAGGCAAGCGTGATAATCATCATATCTTCACAAGACGGGTCCTGGACAAGGAGCTGTGTGATAAACTGGTCCAGTCTGCCAGTTTGACCATCGGCTGCAATGTGCTCATCACCGATGAGACCAGCCACGTCCTGTCCAGTAATGATCCCAGCCGAGAGGGCACTCTTCACGAGGCATCCATTGAGGTCATTCGGACCAAGCAGAAGGCCTATCATAACAGTGCCGCAGCTATGCGGTTAGCAGGTACCATGCCCGGTATGACGATCCCTCTCTTTATGGGGAATGATGTCATTGGCACCATCGGCATCACCGGTTCTCCCCAGGAAATCTCCCGCTATGCAGCGCTGATCCAGCAGTTTGCCCAGATCTTCATGAGTTTTCAGAGCCAGCAGCAGACCTCTGCCCAACTGGACTACCGAAAGCAGACTCTGATCCGTGAGATCGTAACCTTTGAAAAGCGGATCCGTAATCCCGAGGATGTCCATGCCCTGGCCTATGAGGTTGGAGTAGACCTGAACATTCCCCGTGTCGCCATTCTGGTCAAAAATGGACAGGATACAGAAAATACCATCACCGAGGAAGAAAAGAGCCTGGCCTCTGAACATGTGAAGGATATCATCACAAAGTATTTCTCTGATACCCAGGATTTCATTTGTCCGCAAAATGATTCTGAATATGCTGTACTTGCCTGTCTGCCGGATGGCATTCAGGACAGCAGCATGGAACAGGTCATCAATACTTGTCAGGAGATGGAACAGGAGCTGCTTCAGGCCGGCCATGGCGTACTCATCGGAATAGGTTCCATGGCCACTTCTCTGGAAGGGCTGCGCCTGTCCTACGAAAATGCTGCCTTTGTCCTTCGTATCCTTCAGGCCAAGATCCGGGAAGCGACCTGTCTGTCCATTGCAGACTTGATGCTGGAGAAATTAGCTGCTAATTTACCCGAGGATGTGTGCGAAGAGGCAGCAAATACCCTCTTCCGAACGATCCTTCAGGCACCGAACTATGACGAGATCATTACCATCATCGAATGCTGGTGCCGCCTGAGATTCCAGTTTACAAAGACAGCAGAGGCCCTTCACATCCATAAGAGCACCCTAGTCTATCGATTCCGCAGGATCCAGGAACTCTATGGCCTTGACCTGTATGATTTTGACCGAGTGGTTGCCCTATACCTTCTGGATATTCGCCGAAAGCTGAAGTGAGCAAAGCAACGCAGGATTGAACAATATTTTCCTTTTTGTGTTGGAAAGTAGTTTCATTGGAATTTTTCGAAAACGATATAAGAAAAGCTAATTTAATTAACAAATTGAAAGGCGAATCCCAAGTATTAGGGATTCGCCTTTCAATTTGACAAACACGTCTATTTCGTACGAAACGTAGTAGAAAAGCAGTAGTGCGACAAGAAAATTCCGACGTTTTAAGGATGACAGAAACGAAGAAAAATGATACCATCAGGTTGAGAATAGGGTATCATGATTTGATAGAATTGTGAATTGTGCGCAGCACAGTATGACATGTTCAATGGATACTGACCCCGTTCCCTGACAATGGTAAATGCCATTGTTCAAAATATAAGCAAAAGAAAGGATCTGAAGATTATGACTCCCAAGAAGATCGCAGTCCTGGGCGGCGGCAACGGCGCTCACACCATGGCAGCAGAGCTGACCCTGAAGGGCCACACTGTCAACATGTACGAAATGCCCCAGTTCAAGAACAACATGCAGAAGGTTTTTGAGACCGAGACCATCAAGCTGCAGGGCAACATCCCCGAGCTGCAGGGCGCAGTGAAGCTGAACATGGTCACCGACGACATCGCTAAGGCTGTCGAGGGCTGCCACTACATCTGCATCGTCGCTCCCGCATTCGCTCACCTGGGCTATGCTAAGCTGCTGAAGGGTCACGTCCACAAGGACCAGATCATCGTTACCTATCCCGGCGCATTCTCCGCTCTGGTTCTGAAGAACGTCATCGGTGAAGAGGACTGCCCCATCTTCGCTGACGCCAACAACCTGCCTTACGACGCACGTCTGACCGCTCCCGGCTCCGACACCGTCAACGTCTTCGGCCGCAACCCCATCAACATCGCATTCATGCCTGCTGAAAAGGGCCCCGAGCTGATCGACGAAATGCGCGAAGACCTGTTCCCCTTCGAGCGTATCTACACCGACGTTCTGGAGTGCGGTCTGGCTATCGTTAACCCCGACTGGCACGCAGGCCCCGTCCTGTTCAACATCTCCCGCATCGAGTCTCCTCAGGTCAGCTTCTACCTGTACGAGCACGGCTGGACTCCCTCCGCTTGCCGCCTGAACATCGCTATGGACAAGGAGCGTAAGGCTCTGGGCAACGTTCTGGGCTACAACCTGCGTCCCATGGAGGACTTCGCAGGCCGTCCCGACGACTACGAGTGGACCTGGCAGGACCTGTACAAGGAAGGCCACGGCTCCATCGGCCTGACCCCCATCTGCGGCCCCAACGACATCAACTCCCGTTACCTGACCGAGGACATCCCCTACGGCCTGGTGCCCTGGGCAGCCATCGCTGAGGTCGTCGGCGTTGACATGCCTCTGACCAACGGCTTCATTGACATCATCAATGTTGTCCACGAGAAGGACTGGCGTGCACTGGGCTGCGGCCTGGACGAGCTGGGCATCGAAGGCATGGACAAGGATACCCTGCTGGCATACGTGCGTACCGGCAAGAAGTAATTTTTGTCGAAATTAATAAATCCGGGAGACGCAACCGGAAAAACAACAAGGAGGAACACAAAAATGAAGAAAGCACTGAGTCTCATCCTGGCTCTGGCAATGTCTGCTTCCCTGCTGGCTGGCTGCGGCGGCGGCGGCGATGACACTGCTGAGGCCGAAGGCGGCGCTGAAGGCGAAGTCTACACCCTGCGCATCGCAACCCACTACAACCAGGAGCACCTGGGCTATCAGGCACTGCAGCGCATCGAGGAGAAGCTGGAGACCGAGTCTGAGGGCCGTCTGGACGTCACTCTGTACCCCTCTTCCCAGCTGGGCGACTACACCCTGACCTTCCAGGAGCTGGGTGAAGGCACCGTTGACATCGCTCTGATTCCCATCCCCTCTGAGTATGACCCCCGCCTGGAGATGAACTTCATCCCCTACCTGTTCAACGGCTATGACGGCCTGCAGGCAGGCTTCGGCGAAGGCTCCTACTTCTTTGAGAAGTACACCGAGATCATGGGCGACCTGAACATCAAGCTGCTGGGCATGTATGTTGAGGGCATGATCGGCTTCGGCTTCGTTCCCGAACCCGTCGGCTACAACGACGTCACCGTCGACAAGGGTCTGATGGTCCGTGCTCCCGCTATCGAGGTCTACAACCTGGTCACCGAGGACATGGGCTACTCCGCAACCACCATTGCTTATGCTGACCTGTACACCGCAATGCAGACCGGCGTTTGCGACGGCTGGATCGGCGGCACTCCTCAGCTGAACTACTCCGACTTCCGCGACGTTATCAAGTACTATGTCCCCTACAACGTGTTCGCTGAGAACATCGGCTTCCTGATGAGCCAGGATGTCTTCAACGGCATGCCCGAGGACCTGCAGACCCTGATCACCACCACCTTCACCGAAGAGTCCGTCAACTCCTTCACCACCGCTAAGACCGGTGACGAGGAAGCTATGCAGAAGATGGCCGACTACGGCATCACCATTCTGGAGCTGACCGACGAAGAGATGCAGGCTTACATCGACCACGTCATCGCTACCACTTGGCCCAAGCTGACCAAGAACATCGGCGAGGACATCCTGAACGGTCTGATCGAGGCTAACACCGGTGCTGACGCTGGTGAGGCTGCTGAGACCGAAGAAGCTGCTGAGGCTTAATCGGTAATCAGTACTGCTGCTCTGTTTGATTGATACCAGCCAGTTTCGTATTGATTAAACATTAATCGAGCCGGGGTACCCCGTGGTGCCCCGGCTCTTTTCCAAACATCACAATTCCATATTACTGCATTAGAAACAAGGGAGAGTAATTCAATGTCTAAATCCTTTGACCTGACGCAGTCCCTGGCATGGAAGGGCCTTTCTGAAGTCATCCGTTGGCTGATGATCGCATGCAGCGTTATCTCCACTGGCTGCATGGTCTATTCCGTGGTTCTGCGTTATGTTTTCAAGGGCAACTTCTACGGTTCCGACGAAGTTATCATGCTCTTCGCCTTCTGGCTGTACTTCATGGGTGCTGTCTATGGCTCCTTCGAGAATAGCCACATCAAGGCCGACCTGCTGAACGTTTACATCAAGAATATGCGCAAGAAGGATGCTGTTGCTCTGCTGGGCCAGCTCCTGACCATCGTGGTCAACACCATCGTTCTGGTTTGGGCTATTCGTTACTTCGGTGCTGAGATCGCAAAGGGCGGTCTGTCCACTGCACTGAAGATTCCTCTGGTCATTCCCAAGTCCGCAGTCTTCTTCGGCTTCCTGCTGATGGAGTTCTATCATGTGGTCTACTTTATCAAGAACACCCTGACCTTTGTCCGCAAGGGTTATTTCTCTGAGCCTCAGGACGGCGACTACGTCACCGATGCACTGAAGGCCAAGTTCCCCGAGTGCTCCGCACCCACCAAGGCCGAGGTTATGGCCGCAAAGGCTGCAGAGGCAGCTGAGATTGCAGAAGAGGAGGCTGGCGAATAATGGATATCGAAGTCATCATTAGTATTGTTATTCTGGTCGTTGGCCTGATCCTTGGTATGCCCATCCCCTTCGCTTTCGGCGGTTCCTTCCTGTGGCTGACCTACACCATGGACTTTAACCCCAACACCCTGCTGGCATCCGGTTACACCCAGATCAACTCCGTCGTTCTGCTGGCTATCCCCCTGTTCGTCCTGGCCGGTAAGATCATGGAGAAGGGCAACATCGGCGACGCCTTGATCGGATTGGTCGAGCGATTTGTTGGTAAAGCCAAGAGCGGCCTGGGCGCTGTCTCTGTTATCGTTTCCGCTGTGTTCGGTTCCATCTCCGGTTCCGCATCCGCAACCCTGTCCTGCATCGGCTCCCTGATGTACCCCCGTATGCTGAAGGCCGGCTATCCCACTGGCTATACCGCTGCTCTGCTGGCAGCTGCCTGCCCTCTGGGCCTGCTGATCCCTCCCAGCTCTGCACAGATCCTGTATGCATGGTCTTCCGGTACTTCCGTTCTGGCCTGCTTCACCGCTACCGTCGTTCCCGGTATCATCCTGGTCATCTTCCTGTGCATTGTGAATGCTGTCATGTGCCGCAAGATGGACATCCGTCAGCCCGAGAAGGAAGAGGGCTCTTGGGTGGCTAACACCGGTAAGGCTGTGATCCACGCTGTCCCCGCACTGATCATGCCCATCATCATCCTGGGTGGTATCTACGGTGGTATCATGACCGCTACCGAAGCAGCTGCTATCTCCGTTGCTTATGCTATCCCCGTTGGCTTCCTGGTCTACAAGGGCCTGAAGGGTAAGACCTTCATTCAGGCACTGACCGAGTCTGCCTCCACCACCGGCGTTATCATGGTTATGTTCTTCATGGTTATGATCTTCTCCAAGCTGCTGACCATGCTGAACGTTCCCACTCAGATCGCAGAGACTCTGCTGAGCATCACCGACAACCGCATCATTATTCTGCTGATGATCAACCTGTTCATGGTTATTATCGGCATGATCATGGACGATACCTCCGGTATCCTGCTGTGCACCCCCATCCTGCTGCCCATCGTCACCAGCATTGGCGTGCATCCCGTCCACTTCGCAGCAATCCTGGGCGTGAACCTGGGTATGGGTAACATCACTCCTCCCACCGCTCCCATGCTGTACCTGTCCGGCCGTGTTGTCGGCGCAAAGATCAACACCATGCTCAAGCCCATCATGATTTTCATCATCTTCGCATGGATCCCCACTCTGCTGTTGACCACCTACGTCCCCGCAGTTGCAACCACCCTGCCCGGCATCCTGATGCCTCAGCTGTTTGCTTAATGATCGTATGAAAAAGAGACCGATTGCTTGTCAATCGGTCTCTTTTATTGTATGATAGGGCAGAAGGGAAGTGAACCCATATGAATATTATCATGAACAAGCGGTTTGAATATAAAGATCTTCCTGATATGCGGGAGATCCACAATCAAATTGAAAAAATTGCAGCGCAGACCACCATTGGTGAAACGCTGTTTTTCCGGCACCATGGTGTCAAATCCGAGGCGGAGTTCAAGCGCAAAGCAATGAAGGAGGGATTCATCTCCAAGCATTCCCACATTGGCTGGAACTCCTGGGATGAGACGGCCAGGAATGTGGAGTATATTTACCGGGAACTGGAGCGCCGGGGGAGCTATATCACCCGTATGGGTTTTATCTTTGATTGGGTCATGGGTGTACCGGAGGAATACCGTTCCAAACTCCAGCCGGGGACAGGATTGATTTTTAAGACCCCGGAAGAGTGGAAGGCCATTGGTCAGATCGCACCCATACAGCCCCATATGAGCGACCATATGATCGGCTGTCCCAATGCTCTGGAAAACGCCCGGCTGGCTCTGGAGGCCGGTGTGACCTCCCTGGGCAATGTCTCTCATTATTTTACCTATGAGTACCCAGGTATTGAGATGGAGCGGGAACGCACCGTGAACTCCCTGCTGGCCTTTGGCCTGATGGGTAAGTTCGATGGCACCATTGTCCACTCCAACCTGGATGATGGCTACGGGAACCAGTTCCACGATCTGGCCAACCTGACAGGCTGGACCATGATCGAGCGTTACCTGGTGGAGGAGCTCCTAGGCGCTTCCATGACCTTCTCCTACGGCAACCTGTTCAGCGATCCCATTTCCCGCATCGTGTTTAACATGGTGTGTGATGCCACCAATGTGAAAAACACCCCCGGAACTATGACCTTTGGCAACACCATCGACTATGGCCTGGACTTCTCCAAGAACTATGGTGCTCTGTCCAGCTTCTCCCTGGCAGATGCCATCTGCCAGCGGCATAAGCCCACCGGCCATGCCGTAGCCTCCGTGCCGGTCTCCGAGGCCTGCCGTATTCCCACGGCGGACGAGATCATTGACGGCCACCTGTGCGTGGACATGATGATAGAAAAGGCAACCCTGTACGAGCCCTATGTGAACTGGACCGCTGTGGAGGCAGAGCGTGATATCCTGCTGGCCTGTGGCCGTGTGTTCTTTGAGCGGGTGATGAACGGGCTGGATGACCTGGGGGTGGATCTGACCCATCCCGGCGAGATCTTTGCTGCATTGAAGGCCATCGGCCCGGAACAGCTGGAGACCAACTTTGGTGTGGGCAAAAAAGAAAAAACCGCCCTTCGAGGGCGGGAGCCGGTGCGTCCCACGGATATCATCAAAACCCTCCAGACTAAGCAGAAGAAGATGTTCTTGTCTGCCGGTAAGGTAGAAGGAGAGCTTGCCGGCAAAATCGCTCTGGTGGCTTCTACGGATATCCACGACTATGGCAAGGAATTGGTGAAGTCCCTGTGCAACAAAGCCGGTGCCGAGGTGTTTGATCTGGGCACCTATGTGACTGTAGAGGAGATCATTGAGAATCTTCTGGAAACTGAGAGCAAAGTGGTCATTGTCAGCACCTACAATGGCATTGCACTTAGCTTTGCCAAAGATCTGATGGCTGCCCTGAAAGAAAACGACATGGAGGATGTGGTCCTCATTATGGGTGGTCTTCTGAATGAAAATCTGGACGGAAGTCAGCTGGCTGTGGATGTAACTGAGGAACTGAAAGCCCTCGGAGTCAACTGCGACAATCAGATGGAGACCATCGTTCCTACCATCAAAAAAATCTACGAGGGGACATATCAATAATGAGCAGCTCTCGCTATGTGGTCCTGACGGATTTTGGCAGCACTTACACAAAAGTCGTGGTAGTTGACCTGGAGGAACGGCGAATGGTGATGACCAACCGATTTCCCTCCACAGTTTCTTACGATGCCCGCATCGGTCTGCAGCAATGTTTTGATGCCGCCAGGGCTGTGATCGGAGAGGAATGTTTTCAGAAATCATTAAAGCTTTCCTCTTCCAGTGCTGCCGGAGGTCTCCGAATGGGCGTGGTTGGTCTTTCAGAAACCCTCAGTGCCCAGGCAGGAAAAAGTGCCGCCTTCGGAGCCGGAGCTAAGATCCTCTGTACCTGTTCCGGACGTTTAAAGACAGAGGATATCACTCAACTTGAATCACTTCCCTTGGAGATCCTCCTTTTCTGCGGCGGGTATGAAAACAGCGGTACCAAAGCTCTTTTACATAATGCCAAGATGCTCGCAGAAAGCAGCCTCCACGTTCCCATCATATATGCCGGCAATTCTGCTGCCGCAATTCATGTACGCCGTCTGTTGACGCAGGGAAAGAAAGAATGCTATATTGCCAGAAATATCATTCCAAATGTTGGCCAGATTGATAAGACCCAGGTAGAAGAAATCATTCGGGAGGTATTCCTCCATCGTATTATCAACATGAAAGGCCTGGACAAGGTAACCGGTCTTCTGGACCGCATGGTCATGCCAACTCCAGCGGCAGTCCTTTCCGGCGGGGAACTTCTTTCCCGCGGAACCCATTCCCAGCCTGGACTGGGAGATCTTATGATCGTAGATGTAGGGGGCGCCACCACAGATATTCACTCCTACGCAGAGCAAATGCCCTATGACGGAGCTAAACTGGTGGGGGTTCCGGAACCCTATGTCAAACGAACGGTAGAGGGAGATCTGGGCATGCGAGAGTCCTCCAATTCTCTTTGCGAGGAAATTGGAATCCATCGCATGATGGCCGAAACGGCTCTGCCTCAGGAAAAGATACAAGAAGTCATCTCCCATTGGATCACCCAAAATCGGGATCTGGCGTGTGATGAATCTCAGGAAAGGGTGGATAAAGCATTGACGGCAGGCGCCGTGCGGATCAGCGCCCGCCGCCATGCGGGACGGATCCAGCATATCTCTTCGGCAGGTGTAAAATCCATCCAACATGGAAAAAACCTGACCTCTGTCAGAACCATCATCGGCACCGGAGGGCCTTTAGTATTCAGTAAAAACGGCGGAACCGCATTGCGGCAGATTCTGCGGGACCGCAATCAAGAACCCGATATCCTTTTACCGGAGGATGCTCACTTCTATCTGGATGGTGATTACGTTTTCTTCGCCGGTGGTCTCCTCCGGGAGGTTGACGAAGATGCAGCCCTATCCATCATGAAAAACAGTCTGAAACAAATATAACAAAAGCCCATCTGCATAACAGCAGATGGGCTTTTCCTTCAAGGCTTGCAGCTGCCGCAGGGCTTATAACCCTGGGCAATGAGATCTTCCCGGTTACCAAAAAACTCCATACGGTTGTCATCACTGAGTTTTTCGGCACTGCCGCAGGTGGCCTCGTGGAACTTCTCCGAACTGAGATTCACCACATACATGGTAGTACTTTCAGAAGATGCAGGGGCGTTTTCACCATCCAGCCAACTCTCACCGGTGGCGTAGTCGATGGCCACGCCGGGCTGGACATTATAGCAGAAGACGTTAAAGCAGATCCCGTCTCCTTCGTCCTCTACGGACCAGGCCTCCATGAGGACACCTTGCGCCACCAGGTCCTCTCCGTCAAAAACAGGGGTGACCCGATAGAGAACGTGGTTTTCTGTCTCCTGGACGTAGTCGGCTACCATATTTTCAAAGGGCAGCATACCGTCCACATTCAGGTAACGGGTACCGGTGATCAGGTTTTCGGCAGTGGCATTCTCACCGGTAAGCTGGAAGCCAATGAGATGGCAGCGGTTATAGAGATACTTACCGTCCACGCAGTCATACTTGGCAGTCTGCCAGCCAGAAGGCTTCACATGGCCGATGCTGCCCCGTTCCTCTGTGGGCATGATTTCCAGCCCCACACAGGCCGATACCACGCCACAGCGGTTCAGGTAATCAAGCTCACTGTACTCCTCATAGGCCGTTGTGGTAAAGTCACTTTCTTCAAAAAATGGGACATTTCCGTTGATGACTACATAAGGGTCCCCAGAGTAAGCAGGGATGGCATCCAGGGAAACCACAGGTTCACTGCTGGCAGAACAACCGGAAAGGAGAACGCAAACACTAAGCAACAGGGGAGCCAGCAGGCGGGAAAAGGGTTTCATAGGGCATATACCTCCTCGGTGATGGTTTCATGGGAAGATCCGGGAAAATCTGCAATCGCCTGCAACATAAACTGGGTCATGTCCAGCGAGAAATGGTGATCTGCAGGATACTCCCGGTTCCAGTGATACAGGATGATTCCCGTAATTTTGTCCTGGTACGGAGTCAGGTCTGCATTCTCCACAAAGCAGAAGTCGTTGGGACCTGCCAGAGCCAGGAAATCCTCTGACACAGCAACATGGGAGGGGAGACCTTCCTTGAACTGCTTGGCAGAATACCCGTTCATCCATAGCTTAGCCCCTTTGGTCCGTTCCAGGATACGGGCCCGCAGGATGCGATCCTGACTCTGACGGCGCTGATTAAACAGCATCCCGTATTTTTTATCCACGCAGACGATGACGACCATGTCCCCCCAACCTTTCCTCGTTTCATACCAGATATTGTAGCTTTTGTCAGATTTCTTGTCAAGAGATGGGGAAATGAATCAAAAGAAGAGTGTACCGTGATATGGTCACGGTGAATATAACGCTTCGCAGGGTATACTCTAAACAACAAAAAGATCCTGCTGCAAGGGAGGAATAAAAATGAAGCATATCTATGATATTATCATCATCGGGGGAGGCCCCGCTGGTTATACTTCCGCACTGTATGGTGCAAGAGCCGGCCTGGACACATTGCTCCTGGAAAAGCTGGCTCCTGGTGGTCAGATGTCTATGACCTTCCAAATCGACAACTATCCCGGATTCGACGAAGGGGTCAACGGCTTTATCCTGGGAGATAAAATGAAAAAGGGAGCTGAACGGTTTGGTGCACAAACCAAACTGGCAGAGGTCCAGTCCGTTCAGCTGGAAGGCGAGATCAAAGAAGTCGTGACGAAAAACGAGACCTTCTATGGCCGCACTGTCATCCTGGCCACCGGTGCTGCAACCAAGGAGCTGGGGCTTCCCGGCGAGAAAGAACTGGTGGGCCGAGGTGTGAGCTATTGCGCAGCTTGCGATGGTATGTTCTATCGTGGCAAGACCGTGGTCATCGTAGGCGGCGGCAACACCGCTGCAGCCGATGCTATCCAGCTTTCCCGCCTGTGCGAAAAGGTCATTCTGGTCCACCGGAGAGATACCCTTCGGGCTACCCGGGTTTATCACAAGCCCCTCATGGAGGCCGAAAATGTGGAGATCCTCTGGAACAGCCAGGTAACCGAACTCCTCCAGGAAGGAAGGCTCACCGGTGTTCGAATCCGAAACAATCTCACCGGTGTGGAGCTGGCCGTTCCCTGTGATGGCATCTTCGTGAGCATCGGTCGTCAGCCTGCTACCGAGCTGGTTAAAGGCCATGTAAATTTGGATCCTGCTGGATATATCGCAGCAGGGGAGGACACCAAGACCAATCTTCCCGGTGTCTTTGCCGTAGGTGATGTGCGGACCAAATCCCTGCGACAGGTGGTTACCGCTGTCTCTGACGGTGCGGTGGCTGCCCATCACGCAGATGAATACTTGACAGCAGAATAAAAAATAGCCTGCATGGAATCTACTCCATGCAGGCTATTTTTTATATATGTTTTTGATTCTTCCGTCGGATCCGACGGCGAACCGTCCGAATCACGAGCACCACCAGGAGGATCAGAACCAGAAAAACACCAAGCACAGCCAGCGTAATTGGGCCTGGGTGTTTTACCAGGTCAATGGGATTCATACTATCATCCACAATCTTGCGCCCCTGAGGACCGCTGTACTCCTCGGGGATGGTATCCAGGCTGTCCAGGTAAGAGGCCAGAGCATACCACTCTTTGATCTCATTGCCGTTTTTATCGTGGAGGATGTGGGCTTCCAGATCCGTGATCTCATTGCCCTGGGCATCTCTGGGCGTAATGCTCAGGATGCCAAAGGACTTATCGGTCACAGCCCCCAACATCTGTCCACAGTACAGACCGGTGACCACCCGGTAGAGCTTGTCATCTTCAATGGGAATAGTAGTCCCATCCTCCAGCACCTGAGCACAGTCAGTCACCTTATCAAATAACATCCGATTAGGATTAAAGGTAAAGGTCATACCGTTAAAATACAGTTGTGCGGCAGGCATCAGAGCAGTGACCGAAGCATCCACCTCAAAGGCATTCTTCAAGTCCTTGCCGGTAAGCCAGACAGACACCAGAGGATAACCGGGAACCCCATCAGCGCCAATCCCCAAAGAGGAGACATTGAACACATCCGATACCGTGATCTCACCCGTGGCCAAGGATTCCCGGATGACACCGTTGGCGGTCAGTGCAAAGTCTATCGGAACATAGCTGTCACCCTCTGCCTCCTTTACCGCCCAGCGATAGGAATCCGCAATGAGATTGCCCAAGGAAGATTCCCGATGATACTCTGTCAGGTCGCCTATGCTGTCAAATTCATAGGGGTTCAAAGCCAGGACCTGGTCATAGGTCCAACCGCCGAACTGAGACAGATAGTTTTCTTCCACCAACTTTTTGTATTCTTCCACATGAACGGTCATAGCTTCCGATTCTGTCACGCTGTCATCAACAGGAATCAGCTGGTAATCGGTCAAGGAGAGTTCTTCCCCCTGCAGAGACATAGTCAAAACACCCAGATTCTTGCTGTATTCCCCGCAGGAAACAATATAGGTGTCATTCACCAGGATGGGTTCCTCCAGCGTGGTGTGGGTATGGGCGGAAATGATCACGTCAATCCCCTCCACATTGGAAGCCAACTGCTCATCTTCGGATTTCTCCGGGTCCTCATCCGTTCCGCTGTGAGAGAGGCAGACCACCACACGGGGCTCCGGCACGTGTTCCTCGATCCAGTCCACCGTATCCTGGGCGGCAGCGGCAGGATCCTCCAGGATCATGCCGGACATGGGAGCGCATTTATCGGAATCGAAGCCCATGATCCCAAACACAGCATAGTTGATGCCGCCCCGCTGGATAACAGTATAGTCCTGTACCCCATACGCCTCAAAGGCATCCCAGACAGCAGCAGAGATTTCGTCATAGCCTTGTTCGCCCTCTCTGGGGGGCATATAGTTGACCTCCACAATGGACGGGACGGGTTCCCCGCTGGCCACAGCAGCGTTCAGCATATTGGCCAGCCCAGAAGCGCGATAGTCATACTCGTGATTTCCGAAGGTGGTCACATCATAGCCCAGAGCCCCCATACTGCGCAGTTCGGCAGCTTCTGTAGCAAATACTGTCTGAAAGAGAGTGCCCATAGAAAAGTCGCCGCCGTCCACCAGAATGGCATCGGGATGCAGGAGCTTCTGCTGATCGATGACGGTTTTCAACCGGGCGTATCCTCCATACGAATTACCCTTCTCATCCTTGGCAGGAAGCAGATGGGAATGAAGGTCGTGAGTAAAAAGAATGGTGATTTCCTGGCTGTTGCCGGAAGGCGCTGCATAAGCAGAGGGCATAAGTCCTATCAAAAGCTGAAGGATCAGAAGAACTCCCAAAATACGTTTCATAGGGAAACACATCCTTTGCAAGGATCATAAAACAGCGGCTCTGTCAAACAGAGCCGCTGAATGCTTGTATTTAAGCTCTGGCGGCTGCCTGATACTCCAGATACTCGTCGTAGGTCATCTTACGGTCAATGAGCTTGCCATCTTCGGTAAAGTCGAAGACACGGTTGCAGACAGTCTGGATCATCTGGTGGTCATGGGAGGCCAGCAGAACGTTACACTTGACAGCTTCCAGACCGTTGTTCAGAGCGGCGATGGATTCCAGATCCAGGTGGTTGGTGGGCTGATCCAGCATCAGAACGTTGGCACCGGACAGCATCATACGGGAGAGCATGCAGCGGACCTTCTCGCCACCGGAGATGACCTTCACGGGCTTGTAGACTTCGTCACCGGAGAAAAGCATACGGCCCAGGAAACCACGCAGATACTGCTCCTGAGGATCGGGAGAGAACTGACGCAGCCACTCCACCAGGTTGTCGTCGTTGTCCTGGAAGTAGGGGGTGTTGTCCTTGGGGAAGTAAGAGAAGGTTGCGGTCTGCCCCCACTTGATGGTGCCTTCATCGGGCTCCATCTCACCGGCCAGGATCTTCAGCAGGGCAGTGTGGGCGTTCTCATTATCACCGATAAAGGCAACCTTGTCACCGTGCTCCAGGATGAAGGAAACCTTGTCCAGGACCTTCACACCATCGATGGTCTTGGAGACATTGGTGACGAAAAGGATGTCCTTACCAACCTCGCGGTCGGGATGGAAGGCAACCCAGGGATAACGGCGGGAGGATGCAGGCATTTCCTCGATGCTCAGCTTGTCCAGCAGCTTGCGGCGGGCAGTGGCCTGCTTGGACTTGGACTTGTTGGCAGAGAAACGGGAGATAAAGTCCTGCAGTTCCTTGATCTTCTCAGAGTTGCGCTTATTCTGCTGACGGATCAGCTGCTGGACCAGCTGGGAGGACTCGTACCAGAAGTCGTAGTTGCCCACGTACATCTTGATCTTGCCATAGTCAATATCAACGATATGGGTGCAGACAGTGTTCAGGAAGTGACGGTCATGGCTGACCACGATGACAGTGCCCTCAAAATCCAGCAGGAAGTCTTCCAGCCAGTTGGTGGCATCGATATCCAGGTTGTTGGTAGGCTCGTCCATCATCAGGATATCGGGGTTGCCGAAAAGAGCCTGGGCCAGCAGGACCTTGACCTTCAGACGGGCGTCCAGGGTGGCCATATCGTTATAATGGAGATCCACATCGATACCCAGACCCTGGAGGATCCGGCTGGCATCGCTTTCTGCTTCCCAGCCGCCCAGTTCAGCAAACTCAGTCTCCAGCTCACAGGCCAGCAGACCATCCTCGTCAGACATTTCTTCCTTAGCGTAGATGGCATCCTTCTGCTTGCCAATGTCATACAGATGCTTGTTGCCCATGATGACAGTGTCCATGACGTTGTATGCGTCGTAAGCATTCTGATCCTGTTTCAGAACGGACATACGGGTCTTAGGCAGAATAGAGACTTCGCCGCTGGTGGAATCCAGATCGCCGGAGAGGATCTTCAGGAAGGTGGACTTACCGGCGCCGTTTGCACCGATGATGCCGTAGCAGTTGCCCTTGGTGAACTGCAGGTCCACGTTGGAGAACAGGGGCTGGCCGCTATACTGGAGGCTCAGGTTGGAAACAGTGATCATTTGTGAACTCCTTACATATCAAAAATAGCAAACTAATTATATACCATGATTCTGGAATAAGAGATAGCCGCACAAGCGCAAACTATCCCTTATATCATACTAAATAGTACCATGAGTCAAACAATAAGTCAATGTTTTCAACAGAAATCAAAGGGGTACACAGGGGGCATTCTGTTGTGTTTTTTTCCGAAGCTGCTCTGGAAAATTGGACACATAAGAAGTGGAAATTATCACTGTAGTATGCTAAAATATAATTGAATTTTTCTCCCGAGGAGGTCGGATACAATGAGCATTCGAATTGGTATTATGGGCTACGGCAATCTGGGCCGGGGCATTGAGTGTGCCATCAAACAGAATGAGGATATGGAATTAACGGCGGTTTTTACTCGTCGAGCACCGGAGTCTGTTTCTATTCTGACTGAGGGTGTCAAAGTGTATCCAGCCGACCAGATCCTGGACCACAAGGATGAGGTCGACGTTCTCATTCTGTGTGGCGGAAGTGCCACAGACCTGCCTGTCCAGACACCGGAATATGCCAAGCACTTCCACGTGGTGGACAGCTTTGACACCCACGCCAAGATTCCCCAGCACTTTGCTGCAGTGGATGCCAGCGCACAGGAGGGTGGTAAGGTGGCAGTCATTTCCTGCGGCTGGGACCCCGGTATGTTCTCTCTGAACCGACTGTATGCCGGCGCTATCCTTCCTATGGGACAGGATTATACCTTCTGGGGCAAGGGTGTCAGCCAGGGCCACTCTGATGCCATCCGACGGGTGGAAGGCGTAGTGGATGCCAAGCAGTACACCATCCCTGTGGACGAAGCCCTGACGGCCGTCCGCAGCGGCAGCAACCCCGCACTCACCACCCGTCAGAAGCACCTGCGTGAGTGCTTTGTTGTGGCTGCAGAAGGTGCTGATAAAACCAAAATCGAACACGAAATCAAAACCATGCCCAACTACTTCGCCGACTATGACACTATCGTCCACTTCATCTCCAAGGAAGAACTGGACCGTGACCACAGCGGCATTCCTCACGGCGGTTTTGTCATTCGCTCCGGCAAGACCGGCTGGGAAGGGGAGAACACCCATATCATTGAATACAGCCTGAAGCTGGACTCCAACCCCGAGTTCACTGCCAGCGTCATCGCCGCCTATGCCCGTGCGGCTTACCGCATGGGCCAGGAGGGAGCCAAGGGCTGCAAGACTGTCTTTGACATTCCCCCCGCATATCTTTCCGCCATGTCCGGCGAAGAGCTGCGAGCCCATCTTCTGTAATGCAAGATATAGTAAAAGCCGATTGCCCGAGGGCAATCGGCTTTTCTCTGTATGGAATCAGAATGCAACTTTCATAAAGAGAGCAACACAGCACAGGATAAGAGCGCAGGGCACATACAGGTAGCGGCCTGCATAGTACCAGAGCTTTCCATGGGGCTTTTCAGTGCTCTTGTTGATTTCATTCATAAGATCATCCTTCTTCATGATCCAGAACCAAGACACAGCACCCAGAGTTGCACCGATGGGAATGATGTAAATGGAGACGATATCCATCCAGGGACCCCAGTTAAAAATGGGCTCCATGCTCAGGCCAAAGCCCAGACAGATCACACACAGCAGGGCCAGAACAACCTTACGGTTCAGCTTGGGGAACTTGTTCTGCAGGGATTCACCCACAGCCTCGAACATATTCTGCAAAGAACTGACACCTGCGAAAACCATAGCAGTGTACAGAATAATGGCAAAAAGCTGACCCAGAGGAATATCCTGCAGGATACGAGGGAGCGTGACGAACAGCAGGGAAGGACCAGCGCCTACATCCAGACCATAGGCGAAGCAGGCAGGGATGATGACCAGGGCAGCAACCATAGCAGCGATGGTATCAAAAATGGCAGTGCGAGTGGCCACATGGACCACGTCCTGCTCATCACCCAGATAGGCACCGTAGACGATCATACCACTGCCAGTAACTGACAGGGAGAAGAACGCCTGACCCATGGCCCAGATCCAAACCATGGGATCCTTCAATGCCGCCCAGTCAGGGGCGAACATGAACTTGTAGCCCTCAATGGCACCGGGAAGCATAGCTACACGAACAGCCAGAATCACAAAGATAATAAAGAAAACGGGCATCATGATCTTGTTGGTCTTTTCGATGCTTCGTGCACCCAGAAGCAGGGTCAGTAGAGTACCGATGACGATAATCACATGAAAGGGAACCACAGAGAACTCGGTGGTGGAGAAGGTGCCAAACCAAGCTTCCGTATCCACGGTCATCAGCTCTCCGGTGATGGAGTGGAAGAATGCCTTCAGTACATAGGCGACAATGATGGCATATCCGATGGCAATGCACATAGAGCCAGCCAAGGGCAGCCAGCCCAGGATACCGCCGACCTTGCCCAGTCTTTCGTTTCGAGTGGCCCAGGCGTTCTGATAGGAACCCAGGGTACCGGTTCGGGAACGACGGCCGATGGCGTACTCGGCAGAAAGTCCGACAATACCAAACAGAGCAACAAATAACAGGTAGGCAATTAGGAATGCACTGCCGCCATAAGAGCCCATTTTTGCAGGGAATCCCCAGACGTTTGCCATACCAACTGCAGAGCCAACAGAGGCTAAGATGAAACCCCACTTGGTGGCAAACTTTGCATTTTTCTTTTCTGTCATGGATAGGATCCTCTCTTGACTAAATTTCATACTGATTTATAATATCAGATAATCAGCATTTGTCAAATTGATAGATTTTATCAAATACATTATAATTTATAATAAAGCGAGGAACCATGGAACTTAGGAGCTTACATACATTTATTCAAGTGGCAGAATCGGGGAGTTTTTCTCGGGCAGCAGAAAAGCTGGGATATTCCCAGCCTACGGTATCTGTCCAAATCAAGGGACTTGAGGATGAATTAGGGATCCGACTGTTTGACCGCATTGGGCACACCGTTCGACTAACTGAACAGGGACGATACATCCTGGCTCAGGCCCAGCAGATTTGCCATATGTGCCAGGAGCTCTCCCAGGGAACGGCGCCCCAAAGGGAGGCCAGAAGCGTGATTCGCTTGGCTATGGCGGATTCTCTGGCATCCGTACTCCTGAAGAAAGGCTTTGCTTCCTTTCGAAAAACCCACCCTGCCATCTCCATTAGACTGACCACCGCAGGAACTCGGGAACTGCTGGAGCAGTTGGATCACAACGAGGCGGACATTGTCTGTACCCTGGACAGCCATACCTATGACACAAGTTACGTGATTGCCAGTGAAGAAAAAATCGGGGTCCACTTTGTTGTCTCTGCGCAGAATCCATTGTCCAAAACAAAAAGACTCACAAAAGAAGACCTGCTTACCCAGGATTTTCTTCTGACAGAAAAAGGAATGAGTTACCGCCGTCTGCTGGACGAGTGGCTGGCAAAAGATTCCCTGGAGATTCAGCCCGTTCTGGAAAATGGAAGCGCTGATGTGATCTGTCAGTTGGTTGAGGATAACATTGGAATATCCTTTCTGCCAGACTATGTTACAGAGAGTGCCGTTCAAAAGGGGACCATCATCCGATTGGATGTGGATGGATTTTCCCCCGACTTGTGGAAGCAAATCCTGTATCATCGGGATAAATGGCTTTCTCAACCAATGGAGTCAGTGATCGAATACCTCTCCAATATTCTTCTGCAGAATCATTCGCCTGTATAATTTACAAACCATTCATAATTACAGTGTTAAAAATGGCCAATTCTGTTGAAACCTGTCTCACAAGATAGTATAATTAATAGCGTATATTATTAGATGTGTTTTTCTAAATTATATAGAAGGGTGCTCAATATTCAGCACCTATACTAGGAGTGATGACTTGAAAATCGGATTAGATGTTGGCTCTACGACGGTAAAGTGTATCGTCATGGACCATCTGGAAAAGATCGTATATTCCGCCTATGAGCGGCATTTTTCCCAGATTACATCCAAAGTGGTGGAAATGCTCACCCGAATCAAAGACAATTTCCCCGGTGAAACCCAACACAATCTTGTGATTTCCGGTTCCGCCGGTATGGGCATGGCTGAAAGCTGTAACATTGATTTTGTGCAGGAAGTCTATGCAACCAAAGTATCCGCTGAAAAATACGCCCCCAACACCGATGTGGTGATTGAACTGGGTGGTGAGGATGCTAAAATCATTTTCCTCCAGGGTGCCCTGGAAGCCCGCATGAATGGCTCCTGCGCAGGCGGTACCGGTGCGTTCATCGACCAGATGGCTGCTCTGCTGAATATCACACCGGATGAAATGAATGACTATGCAAAAGAAAGCACAAAGCTCTATACCATTGCCTCCCGGTGTGGTGTGTTTGCCAAGAGTGATATCCAGCCGCTGGTAAACCAGGGTGCGGATAAGCGGGATATCTCGGCCAGTATTTTCCATGCGGTGGTCAATCAGACCATTGGCGGCCTGGCCCAGGGAAGGGCCATTCGGGGCAACGTGCTCTATCTGGGCGGTCCTCTGACCTTTATGCCGGAGCTCCGGCGCAGTTTCGATGAATCTTTAAAATTGACCGGTACATGTCCGGATAACTCCCTCTATTTCGTGGCGATGGGTGCTGCCCTGTGCGCCAAGAGTCCAGTCAATCTGGAAACGATCATTTCTGATTTGTCCGGCTACGAGTCAGTCAGCGAGTTTGACCGGCTGCCCGCCCTGTTTGAGACCCAAGAGGAGTATGCCGATTTCTGTGCCAGACATGCAAAAGCTGACGTTTCATACGGCACCCTTGACAACTACACAGGAAAGGTCTACCTGGGTCTGGATGCAGGTTCCACTACAGTGAAAGCCGTCATCATCGGAGAGGATGACCAGATCCTGGACACCATGTACCTGCCCAACAGCGGCAATCCCGTACCTATCGTCCGGGAGTATCTGACCGGCGTATACCAGCGGCACCCCCATATCCAGTTTGCAGGCTCCTGTGTCACCGGTTATGGCGAGGATATCATCCAAAACGCTTTTTCTATCGATCACGGCCTGGTGGAGACCATGGCCCATCTGAAAGCCGCTCAGGCCTTCATGCCTGATGTGGAATTCATCGTCGACATCGGCGGACAGGATATGAAGTGCTTCAAGATCCACAACGGTGCCATTGACAATATTTATTTGAACGAGGCCTGTTCCTCCGGCTGTGGTTCCTTCCTGCAAACCTTTGCCAACGCCCTGAATTACTCCTCGGAAGAGTTTTCCAAACTGGGACTGTTTGCAAAAAATGCGGTAGATCTGGGCTCACGCTGCACAGTGTTTATGAATTCCTCGGTAAAACAGGCCCAAAAGGATGGTGTCAGCACCGAGGACATATCCGCCGGTCTTTCCATCAGTATCGTCAAAAACGCCATTTATAAGGTCATCCGTCCCGCAAGCATGGACGAATTGGGTAAGCGCATCGTGGTCCAAGGCGGCACCTTCCTGAACGATGCCGTCCTCCGAGCCTTTGAGCAGGAGCTTGGCTTTGAAGTGGTGCGTCCGGTCATTGCTGGCCTCATGGGTGCCTACGGCTGCGCTCTCCACGCCCGTGCCAACAGCCGAGGGGTGAGCGGTATCATCTCCCCCGAAGAATTGGGCTCCTTCACCCACCAGGTCAAGCATGCCAACTGCGGTCTGTGCGGCAACAACTGCCTGTTGAGTGTAAATACGTTCTCCGGCGGCCGACGTTACATCTCCGGCAACAAGTGTGAACGGCCCATCACCAAGCGCACCTCTGATACTGAACACAACATTTATAAGTATAAGCAGGATCTGCTGGCAGCCTATGGGGATGTGACCGGATCCCGCCCCGAAGTCATCGGCCTGCCTCTGGGCCTGAACCTCTATGAACTGGTGCCTTTCTGGCATAGATTCTTCTCTGAACTTGGTTTCGGCGTGACGGTATCCCCCTTCTCTGACCGTGCCCTCTACCTGGCCGGACAGCACGCCATCCCCAGTGACACAGTTTGCTTCCCCGCCAAAATGCTTCATGGACATGTGGAGTACTTGCTGAAAAAACAGGTAGATGCCATTTTCTATCCCTGTATGAGCTTTAACTTCGACGAGGATATTGGTGACAACAACTACAACTGCCCTGTGGTTGCCTACTATCCCGAAGTCATCGCTGCCAATACGGAGTTCAACGGGAAGACCCGGTTCATCAATGACTACGTAGGCCCTCACAAGCGGAAATTCTTCCCCCAAAAGATGACTGAGCTGCTCAGCAAGTATTTCTCCGGCGTAGACCTCAAGTCTGTAAAGAGCGCTTCGGATGCTGCTTTCCGAGAAAGAGACCTTTTCCTGGAGCGGATCCGTACCAAGTCCGATGAGATCATTGCCACCGCCCGCAAGGAGGGCCGTCGGATCATTGTCCTGGCCGGCCGTCCTTACCATACCGACCCCGAGATCAACCACGGCATCGATATGCTGGTCAACAGTTTTGGAGTCAGCGTGGTGTCGGAGGATGGTGTCAGCCACAAAACAGGAAAGATCCCTGTGAAGGTCCTGAACCAGTGGATGTACCATTCCCGCCTCTATACAGCGGCGAAATACGCCTGCACCCAGCCGGACATGGATGTGGTGCAGTTGGTCAGTTTCGGCTGCGGCCTGGATGCCATTACCACGGATGAAGTCCGCCGGATCGTAGAGAACGCCGGAAGAATCTACACCCAAATCAAAATCGATGAAATCACCAACCTTGGTGCTGTTAAGGTACGCCTGAGAAGTCTCCTGGCCGCCCTGGAACAGCAGAAAGAGAGGGCGAATGGCAACCATTAAGCGAGACAAAAACGGGCGTATCCTCTTTACCAAGGAGATGAAAAAGGATTACACCATCCTGGTTCCGGATATGCTGCCCATTCACTTCAATATCATGCGGCATGTGTTTGAGAATGCCGGCTACAAGATCGAGCTGTTGGACACTGCCCACCCCGAGATCAAACAGCAGGGCCTGCGCTATGTCCATAACGACACCTGCTATCCTGCCATCCTGGTCATCGGTCAGTTCATCGATGCCCTGGAAAGCGGGAAGTACGATCCCCGCAAAACCGCATTGATGATCATGCAAAGCGGCGGCGGATGCCGTGCCTCCAACTACATCCACCTGCTGCGAAAGGCGCTGGAAAAGGCAGGGTTTGATTATGTTCCTGTAATCTCCTTTAATCTTTCCGGCATGGAGTCCAATCCTGGTTTTTCCCTGACCATCCCTCTGATCCGCAAGTCCGTTGCCGGTGTCATCTACGGAGATCTGTTGATGCTGCTGAGCAACCAGACACGTGCCTATGAGGTAGAAAAGGGTGATACGGATCGGCTGCTGGCCCAGTGCATTGAAGATATCTCCGAACAATTCCGTCAAAACAAGGGCTTTACCCTGAAGGACATGGAACAGAACTTCATGAATATCCTCGGCTCTTTTGCGGCGATTCCCATGGAGCGGACACCCAAGGTCAAGGTGGGTATTGTGGGTGAAATCTATGTGAAATATGCCAGCTTCGCCAATAATCAGCTGGAAAAGTTTCTGGCTGAGCAGGGCTGCGAAGTCATGGTTCCCGGTCTGCTGGGTTTCCTGATGTTTAAAGTAGACGCCCGCATCCAAGACGTGAGAATCTACGGCGGCAGCTGGGTTAAGCTGAAGGTTGCAACCGCCCTTCTGAATTATTTTAAGAAGGTGGAGAAGATGTTCATGGACTGCGTGGATAAATTCCCCGTCTTCACCCAACTCTCCGCCTACGAGGACACCAAGCCCCTGGTGGAAGGTCTCATCGGTGTAGGCAACCGAATGGGGGAGGGGTGGTTCCTTCCTGCTGAAATGATCGAGCTGGTCAACCACGGCTATGCCAACATTGTCTGCACCCAGCCTTTTGGCTGTCTGCCGACCCATGTATGCGGCAAAGGCATGATCCATAAGATCAAAGAATGGTATCCCCACGCCAACATCGTTCCCATTGACTACGATCCCGGTGCCACCAAGGTCAACCAGGAAAACCGCATCAAGCTGATGCTGGCCGTTGGACGAGAAGCCTTACATACCTAAACCATCCCGACAGACGAAATCCCCAGAAACCATACCGTGGTTTCTGGGGATTTTATCTTCACAATTACAAATGAAACAGCCTTTGGGCGTTGCGGAACGCGATCTTTTCTTTCTCCTCCTGGGCCAGAGGTGCCCGATCAATGAAATCTTTCGCTCCCGCATTGCTGACAAAGGGACAATCTACAGAATGAATGATGCGATCAGTCCCCAGAACCTCAGCACAGAACTTCAATTGGGGATAATCAAACATCCCGCTGGGCGTCACATAAACATGCTGCCGGAAGGTTTCCGTGATGGTTCGTTCCAGTTTGGTTACCACGGGCGGCATGGACTGATCCAACCGGGAGAGGAAAAAGGGAACCATTTCTCCCCAGTGTCCTGCAATCAACTGCAGATTCGGGAGCTGCTGAAATCGTCCGGCCAGAATGGTGCGAAGGATCTGTATGCCCGCCTCATTGTGCCAGCCCCAACCATGAAGGGAAAGCCTCGCACTGACTTCTTCCCCGAGTCCACCGTAATACGGTTCCTGTACACTTTGCAGAGGAGCCCCCGGATGAATAAAAATCGGCAAATACAGAGCATTGCAGGCCTCCAGAATGGGCAGGAACGCATGGTCGTCCAAAAACGCCGGCCCTGCCGAGGCCCGCCCCATCAACATGACCCCGTGAAACCCCAATTCCTTGATCCGTTCTGTCTCCCTCACTGCCTCTTCCACATTTGACCAGGGAAGAAGGCCAAAGGCGCCAAAACGATCCGGATGATTTCTTACCACTTCTGCAAAATAGTCATTGGTCTCCCGCACAATGGAAGGAGCTTCTTCCGGAGGGAGCAGCTGAGATTTTACAGGGCAGGACAGGATCTGCATATGGATGCCGTGCTGATCCATATCCTCGATACGGACAGCCCCTGCATCGAAAAAGAGCCTGAGGTCCGGCTCCAGAGGACGACCTTTCACATGGGAACTGGCCATGTAGGGCGCATCCTTCCCCATGTATTTTGCCAACTGCTGTGTGATAGGCGGATAAGAAAGATGCTCTTCAATGGCAATGATTTTCATGATCTTCCTCCTAAATTGGAATCGTGACATCTCAATTGTAACCCGACCACTTTGGAATTGTCAAACCCAGGAAAGAAACCTTCCAAAACACACTGGACAAGTTCTGTCGGAATGGGTATGATAAGACTATGAAAAAGGAAAGGAGATCGCTATGGAAATGAAAAAGCTGGGATTAATCATCAATCCTGTTGCAGGCCTTGGGGGCAGTGTAGGCCTGAAGGGAAGTGACGGACTGGTGGAGGAAGCCCTAGCCCGGGGTGCTGTTCCACAGGCTGAACACCGCGCCAAAGCAGCTTTGCAGGAGCTCATGGACCTGAAGGATCAAATTTCCATCTATACCGGTCCCGGAAGCATGGGTGAAGCGGTAGGAAACGAGCTTGGCTTTTCCTGCATAATCATGGAAAGCAGCAAGACCTCTGCCACCACCGCAGAGGACACCAAGACCCTTTCTTCCTGGATGCAGGAGGAGGGGGTGGACCTGATCCTCTTTGCCGGCGGCGACGGCACTGCCCGGGATATCTGCACAACCGCAAAAGACACTTCCGTATTTCTCGGCATCCCTGCCGGAGTCAAGATCCACTCTCCTGTTTATGCCCGCAGCCCTTCTGCCGCAGGCCGTCTGGCAGCCATGTACCTGCAGGAACAGGTGACCTCAGTTGTGGAAGGGGAAGTTCTGGACATCGACGAGGACCAGTACCGCCAGGAGATCATCAACACCAAGCTGTACGGCACTTTGCGGATCCCCGGAAGCCCGGATCATACCCAGTGCAGCAAGTGCAGTTCCTCTGCCAGCGAAGAGGAGTCCTTTGCCGCCATTGCCGCCTCCGTGGCCGATGACATGGAAAAGGACACCTACTATATCATTGGCGCCGGCACCACCACCCGGGCTGTGATGCGGGAACTGGAACTGGAAAACACCCTCATTGGGGTGGATCTGGTGTACAATTACGAGCTTGTGGCCAAGGATATCTATGGAAAGCAGATTTTGGAGCATATTGGCGACAAACCTGCCAAGCTGGTGGTCACCGTCACCGGTGGTCAGGGCTTCCTGTTTGGCAGGGGCAATCAGCAGCTGACCCCCGAGGTCCTGCGCCGAATCGGCAAGGAAAATATCATCATCCTGGCCACCAGAGAAAAAATCATGAATCTGAAGGGTCAACCTCTGCTGGTTGACACCGGCGACCCGGAGTTGGACCAATATCTGTCCGGTCACTACTTCGTCATCTGCGGCTATAATGAGACCTATGTCTATAAAGTGTCTCCCGGTTAAGTGCCATAGAAAAACTCCCTCCTGATTCAATCAGGAGGGAGTTTTTCTATGGATAAGGATTATTCCCATTCGCTCCTGCCAGAAGTTTTCTAAACAGATTTGCTTATGGAATTTAGCTCAGAGTATTGGTATTCTTTTCATTATTCAGATAGTAGAGGCTATCTGATTTTTTGTTGCCATGGTGTTGCCAGCAGTGTAGCTGCGAAACTCTATGCAAGAATCATTATACCATACAAAAAGCCGCTCATCAAATTTATTACTACGCTAATCTTGAATACTTTCTACTATCCACTTCAAGTATCTATCGATTGCTTGTTTTGATGTTTTGCCCATTCATTAGCCTCTTGCACATGTTTGGGATCTTTATAGTACTCACGAATTGAAGGCAATAAAATTCTAGCAAAGCTCTCAATCTGCCATTCTGACAGTTCAAAATTCTCCAAGTTATATTCTTCAGTATACGTTGTCTCAAAGTTCTCGTCAAAATGTACGACTATCATCGGCACTTTTGCTGCTTTAAGCTTTTCTTCAAGTTCCATATTTCTCCCTCCAAGCTAAAAAAGATATAAATATCTGGCTTTTTAGTTGTCCGGTATGAACTTTCGCATACTTAAAATAAATGTGGTTTAGCATGAGACCAAAGAAGCAATGAAATTTCGCAATACTTTATGTTGACGGCTACGATATCCGGCTTCAAATGATATATAGGCTTACTCGCTCATATAATCCAGCATTTGCTGATTCAGTGTTTCCTTTACTACTCGCCACTCCGGAAAAAAGGTATCCATATACTTCTGGAATTGCTCGTTGTGATTTCGCTCCAGCAGGTGTACCAATTCATGGGTCACAACATAAGCGAGACACTCTGGAGTTTTCTTTGCAAGCTGGAGGTTAATCCAAATTCTTTTCCGGTCTATATTGCAGGTTCCCCACTTGGTACGCATGTTTTTGACCTTCCACTCATATGCATGGACACCTACAACCTGTTCACATTTTTGAACTACTTCCGGCAACTTGCTTTTTAGTTGCTCGCGATACCAATCATTCAAAACACGCTCGCGCTGTTCCGGCGTACTTTCTGGTCGGACTTGTAAATTCAAACGCCCTCCTGTAAGGGATACCTCATTTCTAACATTTGAGTATTGCACATCCAGGCGATAACGCCGCCCCCAGACATAGTAACTCTCTCCGGTCACATACTGTCGCTTTGTTTGTCGTGCCTGTGCTACGAAGTTCGCACGCTGCTTTTTGATCCAAGAAATTCTGGATATCGCAAACATTCGGATCGCGTCATCCCCAGCAGAGTGCGGTGCAGTAATTTGGACTTTCCCATCGGGTGGCAGAACGCGAATGTACATATTTTTGATGTTCTTTTTTGTAACGGCAATACTCACGTTGCCGATTTGCAGTTCATCCACTAAAATTCACTCTGCTCCTTTACCAATGCAAGCAACTGATCGGCTTCCTGGTCATCTTTTACGACAGCACGAATAGCACGCCAGATTTTACGCTCTTTGATTTTGCTTCCCCGGAAATTGTCCTGTTTGCTGGACATGACAGCGTTATATATCTGATTGGCCACAACCGTATCCCCGTTAAGATGGTCATAAAAGGCTCGCTTGGCGGCACTCTCCCGGATTTCCGGAGGATATTCTGTGCCACTTTCCGGCTTATGTACCTTCCTTGCCAGTTCCACAATCTGACGCAGATACTCCTCGTAGTTGATTACGTCATTTTTTCGTTTTTCAATCAACTCACGAAGGAGCGCAGACATCTTCTCGTAGTATTTGGGGTTACTTTGGGTTCTTTCAACAATTTCCTTGCCAATATTGTTTTCAATAGTCTCTGCAACTGCTTCCTGCTCTTTGGGTGTAGAGGCAGGCATATCCTTTAGCGCGGAAATCCCATTGTCTACTAGCAGCTCGACCAGTGTTGCTCCTCCAAAGGAGGTTAACACACGACTGGGATCAGCCGACAAATAGGTATCGATTAAATGGCGCATGTCCGGATCATATTTCTTCAAATCCACATAGTCACCGCTGGCTAGACGCACATCGTCACGCACCTTAATGTAGTAGGTAACTTCTCTCTCCAGCGCCTTAATCTGTTCCACAGTATAGTGGTACTTTTCCGGCAATTCACCCGATACTTCACCAAAAGCGCGAAGAGATGTCGCTGACAGATTATAAAGCTGTTCCCGCTTGGGCATATTCTCTTCCAATTCATCCAAGTCAAAGGATTCGGTGTTGGCACCGCAGAAATAATGGTAGTAGTCTACCATATCTTTAGGCGGTGCCACAGGCTCACACAGTGCGCGCAGAGCTTCCAGCGAATCCTCCAGCTGTTCCTTGGCCTTGTCCAAACGGTCTGTCAGCAGGCCGGAGACATCTTCCTTATCGTAGCAGTCAAATGCTTCGGAGGTATAGTCTGCAACCGCATTTTCCAAGGATCGAAACAGGTCTTTGTAGTCAATAATATACCCAAATTCCTTATCTTCACCATCCAAACGATTGACGCGGCAGATTGCCTGGAACAAGCCATGGTCTCGCATGGACTTATCAATATACAGGTAAGTGGCAGGCGGAGCATCAAAGCCTGTCAGCAACTTATCCACCACGATCAGCAGTTTCATCTGTTCCGGCTGCTTGATAAACTTTTCCTTGACCTCTTTTTCAAATGCCTTCGGGTCTTTCCCACCCAGCATCTTCATGTAGATCTCGTATTGCTCCACAGCCTCGGTCTCACCATCATCACCTACGGTTTCAGTGCGAATATCACCCACCGCTGGTTCGTAAGAAGTCACAATGGCGCACTTGCCCTTCAGCTCGGTCTCCTGGAACAATTCATAGAATTTGCACGCCTGATAGATACTACCAGCCACCAGCATGGCATTCCCCCGCCCATCGTGCAGGCGCGGTTTTGTCTCCATATCAAAAACAATATCCGCTACAATCTGTCCCAGGCGGGCTTTGGAACTGAACATCTTTTGCAGATTACCCCAGCGCTGTTTCAGCTTAGCTTTTGCCACACCGGTCAGCCCGCGCGTTTTTGCCTCAAACCAAGCGTCGATCCGATCCTGCTGGACAACATTCTGCTCTACTTCACGAGCCTCATAGCGCAGATCCAAAACCACTTTATCCCGCACTGCTTCGTCAAACTTGTAGCGATGGATGTAAGGGCCAAATACCTCCAGACTGGTCTCCTTATCCTTTTTCATCAATGGAGTACCGGTGAAGCCGATAAAGGTGGCATTCGGCAAAATGGTTTCCATCGCTTTGTGGAGTTTGCCGGATTGGGTACGGTGGCATTCATCCACAAAGACATAGAAATCGCCTTTGGGAGAAAAGTTTTCCGGCAGTGAGCGTTTCAGCTCTTCAATAAATCCAGCATAGTCGGTCTCGCCGCTCTTGCCTCTGTTTTTCTTGCCAAACTTGTGGATCAGGGAGCACATCATAACAGGCGAGGTGTCGTTGATCTTCTGAATCAATTCGCTTCCCCGGCGAATACGGACAATGCTCTCATTGACCCCGGCAAACACCTGCTCGATCTGCACATCCAGCTCATCCCGGTCGGTGATAATCAGGATACGGCTGTCAGAAATATTTTCCTTAATCCACTTGCTGAGCCACACCATGGTCAAGGATTTTCCGGAGCCTTGGGTGTGCCAGATGATGCCTCCCTCATGCCACCGCACAAAATCCCGTGCAGCCATATTGCCGAAGAACTGATTAGGCCGACAGGTCTTTTTCACTCCGCTGTCAAATACAATAAAATTGTGCAGCAGCTCTACAAGTCGCTCTTTCCGGCACAGAGAAATCAGGTTTTTGTCCAGACGCAGGGGATATCTTTCGATTTGAGTGCGTACCTCTATGGAAACCTCATCTTTGGCATTGGGATCTTCTTTCCAGGAAAGATAATACTTTTCTGGTGTGCCGGTGGTACCGTAACGCGCCCCCTCCGAATCATTGCCAGCCAGGACAAGCCCAATGGTGGCAAAGAACTGCATAATCATATCCGGGCGCTGGTTGGTCAGGTTCTGGCGAATGCCCTCTGACATGGAAACCGTGCTGCGCTTCAGTTCGATGACAGCAAAAGCGATGCCATTGATGTACAGCACCAAATCAGGGCGCTTGTGCTTGATGGTGACTTCCTCGGCGATGTAAAAATCATTTTGCAACGGATGCTCCCAATCCACAAACTGGACGGTAATCTTATGCTGGCCGACAGACTCGCTGACCTTGACCCCATAGCGCAGCTTTTTATAGGTCTGTTCGTTCAAATCATAGAGGTTCACCGACTGATCTCCGGCAGCATCCTGCAGTTCCTTCAGAGCGCGACTGATAAGTACCGGCGAATAGCCCTTACGGGTCAGAAATTTCGTCAGCAGTTCGGTTTCAATATTGGCGTTTTTTCGCTCGGTGAAATCGCCCAGATAGGTGTACCCAAGTTCCTGGACAAATAGCTTTATGACACGCTTCTGCGTGGCTTTTTCCCGTTGGCCAATACTCATAGCTGTCCCCCTTCGTTTGAATACAATTCATCGAAGCAAGCTGCATGCCGCGAAAAATCCAACTCCGCAATATTTTGAATAATTGCTTGGTTCCAATACTGGTATCTTGGATTAAAAAATAGATTCTTGCGCATTTCCTTTGGGTATTTGGGATCAAACATATCCATCACACAAAAGGCTAATGCCCAACTTTGGATTGGAACCGTAAACTTTATGTTTTGCGTTCCTATTTTTTTCAAGAATCGTGCTGATTGTGTTAATATCCATTCATTTTCAGGTGACCACTCTGTTTTTGTATCCCAGCATCGTACGATAGTATTTATTATTTTACAAAAAATGCTCGCGACATTATCTGCCAGTTGAATCAGTTCCTCCGCTTGACTATCTGCAAACTTAATAGCCACACCAAAATGTTTAAGTTCTCCTTCTAGCATCTCACCGATTCCAGAAATGTTATCGTGGATAACATCAAATTTTCTAGCATCACAACCGCCCTCAATCTCAATCGCTTCCAGCAGTTCTGATAAGGCATTAAGATTGATAAGATTTGCAAATTTATGATTTGCATAACTTCCGAACTTAAGAAAATCATTTACAAACGTTTCTTCAATCCCACTGTTCTGAATCTCTGAAACCGCCCAAACCAATCCATTCACAGCTGGTGGAATATGTTGATATGAATAGTTCTTTAAGTATTCAAACAGTTCATGCACACTTGTCTCTGTAGCTCGCTTTGTTAGTTTGCAAAATGTTGCAAATAGCTCATCTTTTTCTTGCGAAAGGTCACTCACCAGCGAGTAATATTCTACTGGGAACTTTTCTCTTGCTTGTTCTCCCAAAATGGCAAACAGTAGAAGCGATGCCAGATAAAATTTTTTATCATACAAGCATATTGAAAAATGAATGTCGTCTAGAATATTGACCAGAAAATATTCTAAAGCGTCATTGTTTTCTTTTGTAAACAGCGAGTTCCCTTTCACTTCTTTCTCAGTTGAGAATCGGCTCTTAAATGCCGCATATTTCTGACGAAGCAGCTGCTCACTTTGCATATCATCAACAACGACAGCAGCCAAACAAAAATGGCGCTGTGTTCCATAATTTAGTTTTTCATTCTTATCAATTATGCCACCGGTGTTTCCCGCCTCATCCAGAAATAGACGCATTGAAATATTTCACCTCCGTAGATATTAGCTTTCAAATAGATCTTGGCACTTTTTAATTGCTCGCTGAATATCCGAATCTCGGAAATAGGTCTTTTTCAGCTTATCTCTCCATTCTTTATTGGAACGGATCAAGCCTTTAATCGAGGCTACGGAAATTTCCTTGCCTTCTCGCCGCAAATCGCAGATCGCCATATCTACCGTTGCCAAAAGCTCCAGCTCATCGACACTTGTATACTGGAACTGTGACACCAACCAATCAATATCTGCCTGCTTGCCCCATTCCTGCAAATAGGCCATCGCCTGCTGTATCTGCACACCTTTTTCAAAACGGCTGCCCTTTTCGCTTCTTTTGACTTGGATATACTTGTTTTTCTGAGCAATCGGCTCGCCGCCTTTATAGCGGACTTCATCAGCGTAGGGACCAGCCGCTTTTTTATGAAAGGCGGAAATATCCGCCTGCTCCTTGCGGCGAACGAGATAAAGTAGCTTCTGAACTTTTTTACGTCCCAGAGGGTACTTCTCGGAATAGAAAGCGTTCACAATTCCTGCGATCATGACTGCATCATCAAAATGCTGATTGTGTGCTGGTTGCTTTTCCTGAAGAATCTGTGTTTTCGGCTGTTCTTTTCTATCTGCATCCACCAGCCGAATCCGTCCGGTGAGCAACTCCTGCATCATGCCCTGCTTGATCTGTTGGTACTTCGCCAGTTTCTTTTCCAACTGTGCGATTTCGTTATCCATGTCAGAGAAAACTTGGGCAATAGCTTGTTGCTCCTCTACCAATGTGGGGTATTTCAAGACCAACGTAGAGATATTTGCCTTACTGATAGAAGACACCTTAATTCCCGTGATAAAAGGCAGCATTTGATTGTGAAAGCACTCTGCGTTCATGTAATAACCGAGGAATTTAGGCGCGAAAGTAACCTTAGGGCGACACAGCATTGTGTGCTGTCCGGATAAAACCTTTCCATGAACATTTACAAGCTCAACACATTTGCCAACAGTACTATCTTCTGCTGTATCTGCTATAATCACATCGCCTTCTCTGACATAACTGGATTCCGAATATTTTCTTACAGAAACCGTCTCTAACAAATATGGCATATCCGTGTTGGCCATATCCAAACAGGCTCCATACTTTGTCAAAATATCACCGTAGTGGACATTCTGAATGGTTCCGGTATCCGTCATTTGATCCCTTGTAAATGCATTTGTAGGAAGAAAATCAAAAAGATCCCCGAATGTCGCTTGGCTCCACTCCGTGGAAAACCCCGGAAGGTGTTTTTTGCCGGTGAGCAGTTCCTGCGTGGCCCCCTGCTTAATGGCTTTCTTTTTCTGAATTAGCTTTTGCATGGAGGAAATCAGGTTGTCTATATCGGAAAGAGCCTCAGCAATAGCGGTTTGTTCTTCTTGCGGAGGCAGCTCTATTTCCATTTGCGCGATATTTTCTACTGTTACGCCTTTAATAGATGTACCTTGAGTTTTTTCTTCCATTATTTTCATTTTGTTCTGAATACAATAGGCAAGAAAACGCGCATCATGTTTTTTACTTACCAAGTTTGTGAAATCTTGGCTTGTGCAAACTTCAAAAGGAGCTATGGCGACCTTCCCAACCCCAACACGAGAGACCACCAGTACAGTGTTTCTAGGGCAAATATGAGTCGCCGACTTAGCAACTGCTTCTGCTGTTATATGGCGAGTGATATTAATTTTCCATATGGAGCTTTCTATTAGGTCCGATGACGAAATCCAAGGTATATTTCCACACCAGAAATTTTCTACTTGCTTGCTAGGAGTTCCGCCCCCAATAAAATCACAAATGTCTTTCAGCTTGACAGTATTCCAACCGCTTTCCCTCACCATACAAACCCCATCCTTTCCAGATGAGATTTGACCTTGGTCTCGTATTGGTCTACTTCATCCTCACATTCCTTCAGGGTATACTCATATCGCTCTACCAGCTGGGTCACACGAGCAGAAAGGTGATGAGACACCGCCTCGTGAATGGCATCAATTCCGCTGTAAATAGCGGCAAACCACTTTTCCTCCACCAGCAGATGGCGAATCTCCTCCAGCGTCAGCTGGGGGTATTTTTTCTCCAGTTTGGTATCCAGGTCTGCCTCGGCCTGCTTAATTGCCTTTTTGTAATTGCTTTCGGCATCCAACAGGGACATATACTCCTTTAATGCAGCCAATTCTTCCTTGGCGGCGGGGTCTTTCTTGATTGCCTTGATCCGGGCACTGATAGTGGCCTTTTTCAGATCATCCAGCTGAGCAAACAGTCCGTCCTCACCGTCATTTTCTTCGGCCAGTTCTTCCAGCTTGGCGGACACCTCATCCAATTGGCCGCGAAGGGTATCCAGCGCCTTGACATTCTCCTCAAAAAAGTGTGCGCCAATCAAAGCCTTCGGGAGCAGCTTACCCTCAAATCCTTTGATCTTATCGGTCTTGACCTCGATGGTCTGGCCGTTTTCTTTTTTCTTCTTAGTCACATACTCATAGGCAATTTCCCGCCCGGCCTCATAGCCGTCATAACAGACAGCATACACATCATCCTGCATGGTCTCCGCCCAGTACTCCATCAGCACTTCATAGACATCGTATTTGTCGAGAAGAGGTACCTGGGCAAAATCATCAAGGAGCTGCTCGGAAATTTTGGCAATCAGCTCTTTGGGGTGAATGTCCCGGCTGAGTTCCATCAAATTGCGGGTAACGGTCTCCTTCCATTGGGCATAGGCATCGTCCACCTGGTCGGCATGGCGGATAAAGTCCGGGTGGGAGGTAATCGTGGAAACTACTTCGTCCTTGCCCACCGCCGGACGCAGATACCCCGGACGCAGCGGCTGAAACAGGATTTCCTTCAAAGATGGATATACCGCCCAATATTCCGCCATGCTGTCCACATCGGGTTCTGGAATGCCGCCGTTCAGGTGAGCATTGATGTCTTGTAAATCTTCCGGCTCGCTGCTATCAATATAGCGAGGGATATTCAGGTTGTACTCGTTGGTGACTTTGATCTCCTCGTTCGGAACAAACCGGGCATACTTGGGGTCCGATTCATCCATTGTAAGGAAGGTGGTCACGATCTTGTGAATATCCTGTTCCCGCAGGCGGTTCTTGTTGCCATCCTTTACATAGCCTTTGCTGGCGTCAATCATGAAAATGCCGGTACGATCAGCAGTATCCTCTTTGTCCAGCACCAGAATACAGGCAGGAATTCCCGTGCCATAGAACAAGTTAGCAGGCAGACCAATAATGCCTTTGATATAACCCCGGTCAATGATCTTTTTGCGGATGTCAGCCTCGGCATTGCCACGGAACAGCACACCATGGGGCAGAATGACTGCTGCCTTGCCGGTAGATTTCAAAGATTTCAGGACATGCAGCAGCCAAGCGTAGTCGCCGTTTTTCTCCGGCGGCACGCCCAACACAGTCTCGCTGTATCTCTCATAAGAATCAGGGATCGTAATGCCATCCATCCAGGATTTATCCGAGAAAGGTGGATTGACTACGATGTAGTTGAAGGTTTTCAGCAGTTCAGGGTTGTTCTCATCTTTATACTGGGGTGCAGACAAGGTGCTTTTATTGCCGACAATGACGCCAGCGCCCTTGTTGTGTAGGACCAGATTCATGCGGGCAAGACCGGCGGTGGAGTTATCCTTTTCCTGTCCATAGATGGAGATCTCGCAGGGGGCCTCATCCGCCGCACGAATCAGCAGCGAACCGGAACCGCAAGCAGGATCGTAGACTGTCATGCTGGGATCGGTGGCTTTATCAATACCGATCACCTTTGCCATAATCCGAGAGACTTCGCCCGGCGTATAGAACTGGCCCTTGCTCTTGCCGGAATCCTGGGCAAATTTCCGCATCAAAAATTCGTAGGCGTCGCCCAAAATGTCATCACCGCCAGCGCGGTTGTTGGTGAAGTCCAACTCCGGTTTCTGGAAAATTTCCACGAGACCAGAGAGCTTATCTACCGCTTCCTTGTCGGTGCCCAGTTCCTCGCTGTTGAAGTCGGCAATGTCGATAATGCCTTTCAAGTCGTTGGCTTCTGCCAGCTTGCCAATGATGATATTGATGCCTTCACCAATGTTTTTCTTATATTTCAGCGCAGCAATATCGTCAAAACTACCGCCTTCCGGTACTTCAATGTCCCAGTTATCGCTGCTCTTGAAGCGGTCGGACACATACTTCACAAACAGCAGTGTCAAAATGTAATCCTTATAACGAGCAGGTTCCACACCGCCCCGCAGTTTATCACATGCAGCCCATATCTGGCTGTAAATTTCGCTCTTTTTGATTGCCATCGGTACCTCTCCGTCCTCTTTTTGATTTCCTGTCAGGTTCCCATTTACTCCTCTGGCGGAACGGGGATGTACACCATTTTCAGGGGGATCATTTGGCGGTATTTTATGCTGAGCTGGTCGTAATATTTCAAGACCAGATCCACAAGTTCTGTGCCGTTAATACCGCGAATAATAGGGGTGCTATCCAGATATTTCTGCGCATTTTTGGTATAGTTGGACAGTGTCACAAACAGGCCATAATCTCCTTCACGCATAGCACCTTTTAAGGACTGGATGGTAGTCTCTTTGATGTCTCCATCCTGGCTTTTGACCTGGACAACAATGCGGGGCGGCAGCTCATCTTTATAGGCAGTAATGTCGATACCGCTGTCTCCACCATGCGGAGACAGGATCGTGCGATAGCCCATGGCCTGCAAAAGATTTGCGACAAACGGCTCCAGATCATAGCCTTTCAGATTTTTGCTCAACTCTTTCAAGATAAAGTCGCGGGTAGCCTCGATGATTTCATCCGCCGTTTGTGCTACTGTCTCATCGGTATCCGGCTCCAGAATATTGCCTTTGAAATCTTTATCCAGAGCCTTAAAATACTCATCTGCATAGTTTTTCACCTGAAAAAAGCTCAGTGCCGAGCCAACTTCATGCAGAGCGCCCTGGGAAAAGGCTGTACGCGGCAGATGTTTGAGCCACTTTACTTTCCGGCGATTAGGATACAGTGCTGCGGTAGCCTCATAGAAATAGGCACTCTCCACGACCCCAATATTGATCTTACGGTCAATTTTGGACGGGAACACCACATAGTCTCCTTCCTGTACCTCGTGGACAAATCGGTACAGCATTCCAGCACTTGTGGCAATCGAACCTTTTTTGGCGTCCGGATAGGCCGCGATATATTTTTCTTTGTAGGCATCACGGGATGTACTTATAGCCGACAAGTCGCCCATCTCTTCCCAGCCGATTGCAATTAGATTCTGATTCAAAAAAAGAGGATCGTCCATCGTATGGATTCCCCAGACCGTTTTGTTTGCTGCCGCCATCACAGCCACACTCCTATCCGATCTTTCACAGCTTTTCAGCCTGTTAGAGCCTTGTATCCAGAAAGTGGCCTTCAAATGTCAGACCACTTTGTCGAAAGTCTTGCTTATTTTTCTTCCGGGACAAACTCCAGAATATCATCCACACCGCACCCCATCGCGCGGCAAATCTTCTCGATGCTTTCGATAGAAACATACTCGTTGCGCTTTAGGCGGGTGATAATATTGGCACTAAAACCGGCCTTCTCTTTTAGCTGTGCATTGCTTATCTTTTTATCAATCATCAGGTGGAATAAGCGGTCATAACAAATCGCCATTTTAGTCCCTCCAAAGCAAGAAATGCTTGGATTTACTTTATCACACTTTCGTGAAAAACTCAACTTCATGTCGAATCATTATGCTTTATCACTGTTATGAAAAGAGATCCTTTCTTTACTCGCCTTTTTGCATACTCCACCAGCTCCCGTGCGTTACTGGCAGGGTGCCACGCATAGGCGATGAGGTAGTCTACATGATCCACAACATAGCGGTTTACTCTCACGATTGCGATCTTGCGCGGAACGCTTTCCATCCCTGGTGGATAGAATGTTCCGTCAAATCCATCTGGCGTTGAGATGGGCCGCTCTGCTGGATGGTACGGCAATGGCAAAATGAGCTTTACCTCTGGGTAGAAACGCTTTGCTTCTTTGACTGCTGACGCTGCAAGGCGGTCAAATCCGCCGTAGTGACCGACAATAAATTCTGTGACGCCATATTCCAAAATGTGCTGCTCCACAGCCGCATACAATGCCGGATAAATCTCTTCTGAAGCCTCTCTGTGCCCGATGAAAAAACAGCTTTTCTTATCCATCTTATGACCTCCAACCCTTTTGAGTTATATTAACTCAAAAGGGTTAATCTTTTCAAGAGGAACCGAGTATCATCATCACAGAGATGAGCAAAACAAGGCTACCGTATAGGTCTTGAAGCAAGCCGAGGACAAGAGAGACGGAAAAATCGGAAAATTAGGCTACGGAAAAAGACGCAGCTCGAATCTGCGCCTGCAAGGATCAATATTCTGTTTGTCAGGCCGATCTTCGAAGTACCTTCTTGCTTCGGTAGGAGTGAGACGATTTGTTGAGTACGGCGGCATAGGCCACAGCCAAGGCCGAAATGTGAGCCAGAGTGTTCAGATTTGCCGCGCTCTGCCCATTACGGACCCAAAGCCGTTCCTGGCCAGTTTCTTTGAATCGGGAATTGTAGCGTTCACATTCTGTACGCAGGGCGTAGGTTCTTTTGAAGCGCAGACACTCTCGGTCAATGGAGCGCCGGTAATCAGAAGGAATGGCCTTGTATTTGGTGCAACCCCGGTTTTTCTTTCCGTTGTTCCAATTTTTGTGGTTACAAGGACAGACGGTTGTCTTAGACTGCCGGAAGGGACAGCAGAATTTCTGTCGGAGCCCACCATGTCCATCAGGAGTTTTTCCATCCTTGCTCATCGCCAGCCCAGCTTCGCAAATGGGATTGCCGACTGCCAATTTCTTTGGCTTTTTGGTGCTTCTGTTGTTCAGAGGGATCACGGCTTCTCCCTCATAAACATCTTTCACAGTGTTGTAGAGATCGCGCACATCATAACCTTTGTCCGCAAGAAAGGTACACTCCCGGATGGGAAGGATCTGGTTGCTGGCAGAGAGGATATCTTTTGCGGGAGAAGCATCTGCCACATTTGCAGGGGTCGTCAGTTCATAAAGAGGCAGTCCGGAAATGCAGTCTATCAACACGTGGCTTTTGTAGCCCCAGTAAAACTCATAGCGGCGCTCATTGTGCTGATTGGAGGCGGAATGGACGCCCAAGGCGCAGTCCGCGTCACAGCGGGGATGGTTTTTCGGATCAAATTTATCCGCGGCAAAAGATTTCGAGTTATTCTGCCTGGTATTCGCCATAACTGGCGTAGAATCCAGTCCGATAAAGGATGCGTCTACAACGCCCAGCTCATAGAGTTGCCGTACTAAGCCGGCCATGATAGTCTTCAACTCACCGTTGTTCAGTTGACGGAGAAAGCGGTCATATGTCCAGTAGGACGGCAGTGGTCTCATGATATCGAACCCGCAGTAATGGGCGATGATGCGGTTGTTCTCCAAATAGTCCATCAAGTCTGTGATGTACCCAAAGCCCTCGCATTTCATGACGAGAAAGGCACAGAGCATCGCTTCCTTTGGGAAGCCCCTGCGTCCGGTAGCTGCTCGGGGCAGTGTAAATTCCAGTGCCCCAAAGAGTTTGTCATAGAATGCAGCGGCACTCTGGGATGTGAACAGTGCCACATCCTGAATGATTTCCTGTCGGTAGATAGCGGCCAGCTCCTTTCGGTTTGGTTTTGTCTCAACTTAATTTTACCGCTTAGGAGCTCCGCTTTCTATACTATATGAGTGATTTCTGGTTTTAGCCATGGCTGGAAACCATTGATATGACTTGCTTTTTTGAGTTTTGCTCATGGCTGTCATCATCAGTGAAAAGAGGTGATACCCATGAACATCGGTGAAGCTGTTAAGGAGCGCATCTTGGAACTGTGCAGCGAGCGCGATATTTCCATCAACAAGCTCTGTAGCATGAGCGGTGTGACCCAATCCACAGTCAACAACATCATCAGTGGTCGGAACCGCAGCGCAACAGTTTCTACAATCAAGAAACTCTGCGATGGTCTGGGAATCACGATTGAAGACTTCTTCAATTCTGAACTATTCCGGAACTTAGAACAGGAAATTCAATAGAAATAACCCGTCCGCATTCACACAGTGGTTATGAATGCAGACGGGTTTCTTTTCCTTAATTTGAGATTGAGTCCAAGGGAGTTTTCTTTGTCACAGCCCTTAGATATAGTTCTGGCTCACCACTCAAAACCAGTTCGGCATAGGCCAGCGGATCGTTGTAGATTAGCCAGTCCAGCTCCGACCGCTGGTACATACTGTTTGCCACCTCGTTCTCCACAGCAGTGCAGTCAATAGAGAGCAGCGCCCCGTCCTCCAGACGCAGCTCCACGCAGGCGGTGTCCAGGTTAAACTCACAGGATAAAATCTTTCTCATACTCGTTTCCTCCCAATACTTGAATTTAAGGTGATTTTCCGCAGCGGCGCAAAGGCGGTTTCGGTTGTTTTGGACATTAGCAAGCAATGCGTGTGGATAGCCACACACAAATCCGGCAAGCAATGCGAGTGTTAATACACACTCACATTTCCTGCCGTCTGCTTGTTGAGGGCAGCGCCCCCAAGCCCCTTCTGAACACAGAATTTCATTCTGTGGCTGCGCGTTCTCCGAACGCTTTTTGCCCCTGTACCCGGTACCCTGTTTTGGGGCATAGGGTGTCGTGAAACGCGACATCCTTTGGTACTTTTAAGGTGCCCTAAAATGGGGTACCCTCCTGAGAGATGAGGTGGTAAAATACCACCCCCCCAGTTTTTTCCTTCCGCGACGGTGGCGACGGTCGCAACGATGCTGGGAGTACCCCTCAAAACACCGTCGCGACCGTTGCGAGCGTCGCGCTTTACTCGATTACTTCAAACGCGGGTGCTTCCACCACCATGTAGGTCAGCCGGATACGCCGTCCGGTGTGCTTGGTTTTGTTCTCGTACTTCACCTGATGTTCTTCCAACAGTCGGCTGACATTCACATTCAGATGTTTGGTGAGCCGGTTTACCGCCATATCCGTTTGAATCGCCTGGGCCAGCTCGGTGGGACTGCCTTCCCATTCGCGGTTCTCGGAGGATACAATCTTTGCCACGGCTTCCAGCACCGGGTCTGGAGGCTGCTTCCAAAGCTCATTCTCCGCATGGTCAAGGCTCCAAACCAGGTTCTCCTGATCCTTGCTCAGATACAGCCGTTGATCCGGCTGGTCTCTGCCTACCACCTCCAAGGTGGCCCTGCTATCTGTCCGCTTTTCCTTCTGCATCAGGAGCGCCCCATCCGCGCAGCCCAGCAAGCCCGTGGTGCCGGAAATCATTTCAAAGCTGTCTCCCGCAGGCTGTTTTCTGGTGTGGTGGACGATCAGGACGCAGACGCCATATCGGTCAGCAAATTGCTTCAGCTTGCCGATCACCTCATAGTCGCTGGAGTAGCTGTAACTGTCGCTCACTGCCTCACGGACTTTTTGCAGGGTATCCACAATAATCAGCTTGGTATCACTGTGTTCCCGGACGAACTTTTCCAACTGTTCATCCAGGCCGCTGCCGAGCATCTTGGCGCTGGTAGCGAAGTGGAGGGAGCTTGTCCCCTCTACGCCAAACATACGGAACATCCGGCGTTGTAAACGGCTCTCGTCATCCTCCAACGCCAGGTAGAGGACAGTGCCCTGATGGGTCTTGTAGCCCCACAAATCCTGCCCGGTACTGACATGGTGGGCGATCTGCGCCACCAAGAAGGACTTGCCGATTTTGGGCGCTCCGGCAAGAATGTACGCTCCTATGTAGAGCAGGTTCTCAATCACCGCAGACTTGCCCTGGAATACATTGTCCATCAGCTCGTCCAAGGTCACAGTATGGAGGTAGTCCGGGTCGCTCATGCGGCGCATTTTCCGGTAAAGTTCCTCCAAATCTCTTTCCGGGGAATTGCTTTTTTCGTCCGGGTCTGGTATAGTGGTCTTGGAATTTTGAGAGATTGACTGCCCATCATCTGCGCCAACAGATGAGCCCTGGGCGGTCATTTTCTTTTTATCATCGGTCATAGGCAAAATCCTCCTGCATCCCGTTCATAATGGTGGCAATCATCTGGATGGTGTCCAGCAGCTCATCGTTTACGCCCTGCCCGGATTCGATCCGGCGCAGTTCGTCCAGCACAGCGGCCAGCTGGTCCCGCAGCGCCTTATAGACCCTGGGATTTCCCTGGACTACCACATCCCGGCAGAGCAGCCGCCGGATGATATAATCCTGCTTGGTTAGGCCGGTGAGTTTGACCGCCGTTTCAATCTGGGCGTCCTCTTCCGGGGAAACCCGAAAGGCTACAGTCTTGTTCCTCCAACGGTTGTGCTTGTCCAAATTCTTTGCTGACATTTTTAATTGCCCCTTTCCATGTTCAGTTTATCTGCCATTTCTGCTTGCTTGGACGGAAACAGGTGCGCATAGTTGTAAGTGATGTCGATGCTCTCGTGGCCTACCCGATCTGCGATGGCCGTGGCAGAGAACCCCATGTCGATCAGAAGTGAAACCGCGCTGTGACGAATATCGTGGATTCTGATACGCGGTACTCCCGCTTCTTTGGCTCCCCGGTCCATCTCCCGGTGGAGATAGCTCTTGGTGACGGTGAACATCCGGTCATCCGGCCCGATGCCGTAGAGCATCTTGATGTAATCCTGGATTTCCTCGGCCAGAAACTGCGGCATGGTGATGACCCGATTGCTCTTTTCGGTTTTGGGGGTGGTAATCAGATCCTCACCGTTCAGTCGCTGATAGGACTTGTTGATAGACACGGTGCGCTTCTCGAAATCAAAATCTGCTGGGGTCAGAGCCAGCAGCTCCCCCTCCCGAATACCGCACCAGTAGAGCATCTCAAAGGCGTAGAAGGAGAACGGCTTGTCCATCATCACCTCGGCAAATTTCAGATACTGCTCCTTGGTCCAGAACATCATCTCCCGGTTTTTCTTTTTGCCCATGCTGCCTGCCTTTTTGCAGGGATTCTCCCGGAGGTTGTAGTACCGAACCGCGTGGTTGAAGATGGCACTGAGCTGATTGTGGACCGTTTTCAGGTACACCGGTGAGTAGGGCTTGCCGTTCTCGTCCCTATGGTTCAGCATCTCGTTCTGCCAGGTAATGATCTGCTGAGCGGTGATGTTACACATTTTCAGCCTGCCGAAATAGGGCAGCAGCTTAGTACGGATGATGTGGTCCTTGGTGGCCCAAGTGTTTTCCTTGAGCCGGGTTTTCATATCCGCCGTGTAAAGGTCTACGAAGCTCTTAAAAGTCATATCCAGGTCGGCGCTGGTCTTGTTGAGCTGTTCGCGCTCCCAGGCCTGTGCCTCCCGTTTGGTCTTGAAGCCCCGCTTCTGGGTCTGCTTGCGCTCGCCGTTCCAGTCAGTATAGCGGTAGACCGCCCGCCAGGTGTTTGTCTTTTCTTCCTTATAGACTGCCATGATTAGCCCTCCTTTCCCGTCTTGCCGTAGCAAAACTTCTCCATGAAAAAGTTCCGATTGACCCGCCCGGAGATGGTCAGATAGCCCTTCTCACGGAGTTCGGCGTTGAGCTTGTGGATCACCTTGTAGGCGTGGGACTTGGAGATGCCCAGCTCCTGGGCCACTTCCTCCACACGCATAAAGTTTTGTGCCTGCATTGAAAATACCTTCCTTTCTTCGTTGATGGCTGCTGCGGCTGGATATTGTGTTCCATAAATGCCTCCTCACTTTCGTCCGCCACTTTTTTCCCGGATGTATAACCGGGGATTGCGGCAGTTCTTTTTTTATTTATTGATTCTAAGCTATTATGCTTAGTCCATTGTCATTATACTAAGCAAAATAGCTTATGTCAATTGGAGCACGCAAAATGAATTAAATAAAATTGTTTAGGATTCTCTTGACTTTACTAAGCATTTCTGCTACGCTTTCCCTAAGAACAACCAACGATTGGAGTGGATGATATGGCGATTGGCGAACGGATTCACTTTTTCCGTCTCCTGCGGGGGATGACTCAGAAATATCTCGGCATGGCGCTGGGCTTCCCGGAGAAGTCCGCCGATGTGCGCCTGGCGCAGTACGAAACAGGATCAAGAACCCCCAAAGCGGACTTGACTGCCGCCCTGGCCCAGGTACTGGATGTCTCGCCCCATGCCCTCTCTGTCCCGGACATAGACTCCTATGTGGGGCTGATGCACACTCTGTTTACCCTGGAGGACAACTACGGGCTCAAGATCAGTGAGATGGATGGAGAAGTCTGCTTGAAGGTTGACGTGCGGAAGAGCAAGGACGCCGCACGTCTGCATGAGATGCTCTGCTCCTGGCAACAGGCCGCCGCCATGTTGGAGGCTGGCGAAATCTCCAAAGAGGACTATGACAAGTGGCGCTACCACTATCCGGAGTTTGACAAAGCCCAGAACTATGTGAAGGTGCCGCCCCAGGACCTCTTTTGACCCTCTCACTTGTAGGCCATGGGAGAGGCCGTTTGTTGCACAAAATAATAATAAAAAGAAAAAGAGAGCTAACTGACTAATCAAAATCAGTTAGCTCTCTCTTTATGAATAATGAAAAAATGTTGCCAAATCGTTGCCACGGAGGGCTTTAACCCCTCAAAAACCCAGTCATATCAGGCTTTTCCGGGCCTCTGAAATTACTCCCACTCAATGGTGCCGATGGGCTTGGGAGTCAGGTCCATGACCACACGGTTGATGCCTTCCACCTCATGGGTGATACGGTCGGTGATCTTGTGCAGCAGAGCATAGGGAATCTCTTCGATGGTGGCAGTCATAGCGTCCACGGTGTTGACGGCGCGGATGATAGCGGGCCAGCCTTCGTAGCGCTTGCCGTCACGGACACCAACGCTCTTGAAGTCGGGCACTGCGATGAAGTACTGCCAGACCTTGCCTGCCAGACCGTTCAATTCGAACTCTTCACGCAGGATAGCATCGGCCTCACGCAGGGCGTGCAGACGGTCACGGGTGATGGCACCCAGGCAGCGGACACCCAGGCCGGGGCCGGGGAAGGGCTGACGGTAGACCATGGTGTGGGGCAGACCCAGAGCGTCGCCAACCACACGGACTTCGTCCTTGTACAGCAGACGGACGGGCTCCACCAGTTCCATCTTCATGTCCTCGGGCAGGCCGCCCACGTTATGGTGAGCCTTGACGCCGTCACTCTCCAGAATATCGGGATAGATGGTGCCCTGAGCCAGGAAGTCAATGCCTTCCAGCTTGGAGGACTCCTCGTCAAAGACCTTGATGAACTCAGCGCCAATGATCTTGCGCTTCTTCTCAGGCTCGGTCACGCCGGCCAGCAGGTCCAGGAAACGGTCGGTAGCGTCCACGTAGATCAGGTTGGCGTCCAGCTCCTTGCCGAAGACCTCGATGACCTGCTCGCTTTCGCCCTTACGCATCAGACCGTGGTTGACGTGGACACAAACCAGCTGCTTGCCGATTGCCTTGATCAGCAGGGCTGCCACCACAGAAGAGTCCACGCCGCCGGACAGGGCCAGCAGGACCTTCTTGTCACCAACCTGCTCACGAACAGCGGCCACCTGCTCAGCGATGAATGCCTCTGCCAGTTCAGGGGTGGTGATACGAGCCATGCTCTCAGGACGCATATTGTCTGCCATATTGATTCCTCCCTATATTGTATATCTAAGGTGAGATTATTAACCGAGAAGTATTATACCACAAAGCACCTCACAAGTGGTAGAGGTTTTTGAAGGAAATCCAAAAATTTCTTTCAATTTGACGGCATTTGGCCCCCTATGACCAGGATTTATTGCTCAGAAAGTCAGCCGCATCTGGTACCACCGAACATTTCCGTGGACAGATTGGGAGATTCCCTCGTTTTGAAAGCCAAATTTGCCATAATAATGAAGCAAATGTTCTTTGCAAGTGAGAACGATCCCCCTGCGATTTTCTCTTTTGCACTGGTCTATCACATGGCGCAAGAGGTTTTCCGCTCGGCCCTGACAGCGATATGCAGGAATGGTGTCAACACCGAAGATCATCTGCCAGGCTCCATCGGGGGCATGGAGGGATGCGTTTTCGTACATCTCATCTGCAAGGTCAGCACTGTCAGTCAGCATCCCGTTGACAAAGCTCACCAGGGTATCATCTTCCCACAGTAGCCAGAAGCGGTCCGGAAACGCCGAGAGACGGCGCTGGATGGAGGGCCGGTCTGCTGCCTCGGCAGGGGGGAAGCACTGCGCCTCCACGTGAGCAATGGCATCCAGATCATGGATGGATGCGGTACGAATCTCCATGTCAGACCCCTCCCACCTCATACTTCTTTTTCAGCCGCAGAAGTCCCAGACCACAGTGGATGATGATGTACACATAGATGGCAAAAATCACCAGCCAGAAAATCTGCAGCCCGATGCCAAATTGGAAAACACTGTTGGAAAACTGTGGCACAACAATACACAGAAACAAAACCAGAATGGGGAGCATACGAGTTTTGAAGACCTTTTCTGCCAGAGCCAGCCGGGACTGGTTGTCGCTGAAAATCTCCACATCTTCTCCTTCGACGACTTCTTTCCGGAAATAGCTCCAGCCAAACCGATCAAAAAGGTATTCCCAACCGTAATCTCGGAACATCTGGATATAGGCCTCCTTGTCAGTAACTTCTGCACCGCAGTAGTCCAGACGATAGACTACGTCCTTAGGTTCGCACTTTTTAAAGTAATAGCAGGACATACCAGTGTAGCGAGTGAGTTCATAGCCATTTCTGTGCTGCGCCTGCAGGAAATCCTCTTCTTTTTCGTAGTCGGAAATGGTAAAGACTTTATGTATCTTCTTTTCAGTCATGCCATCCACTCTCCTTTGCTGTTTCGATACAGCCGCTCGATGCGCTGCAGTTCAATGCTTAAAATGTCACGCCCCAAATCTGTGATGTGGTAGAGTTTTCTTTTCTCTTCCTCCCGAACGAAGGCAATGAGCCCGTCCTTCTCCATCTTGGAGAGGGTGCCGTACATGGTACCCGGGCTGATGACCACAGCACCATTGGTCATTTTCTTTACGTTTTGGGTGATATTATAGCCGTGCATTTCCTCCTGAAGACAGAACAGAATATAGAATCCCGTTTCCGTCATGGGGATGTATACTCGTTTGATGCGATCTTCCATATAGGACCCATCCTTTTTATATTCCAGCTCGATGTATCAAGGTTCGATACAAATATATCGCAGCACGATATACTTGTCAAGACGAAAATATTATACTAAACTATTTCCAGCGTTTGAAGAAAGGAGATGAGCCCTTGGGTCATCGCAACAATAGACGAAAGAATTTGAGGGATGCGGTCAACATGGAGCTGCGGGAACACAAAAGCTCCTTTCGAGTCTTTTGGGCCCTGCGTTGCCTGGTTATCCTATGTATCGTCCGACAATTCTTCCTGCACAATTATGAGGCTTGCTTCTTTGGGCTTCTCACCCTTGTCCTTCTTTACCTGCCCAGCCTGGTCCAGGTTACTTTGAAAATCGAGATTCCCATTGGACTTGAGATCGCCATTCTGTTTTTCATTTTTGCGGCAGAGATCCTTGGGGAAATCAACGCCTTCTATCAAAAAATCCCATTCTGGGACACCATGCTCCATACCATCAACGGTTTCCTCTGTGCCGCCATCGGCTTTTCTCTGGTGCTTCTGCTGAATAACAACAGCAAATTGACCTTTGAGCTGTCACCTCTGTTCCTGGCACTGGTAGCATTTTGTTTCTCCATGACCATCGGCGTCCTGTGGGAGTTCTTTGAGTGCTTTATGGACCTGCGGTTCGGCATGGATATGCAGAAGGACTGGATCGTGGACGGCATCCACACGGTGATGCTGGATACTTCCATGACCAATACCGTGATCAATATCACAGATATCAAAGATGTGATCCTCGTCCACAGTGACGGCAGTCAGGAGGCCCTGGGCCTGGGCGGCTATCTGGACATCGGCATCATCGACACCATGAAGGATCTGTTTGTGAACTTTATCGGTGCTGTGGTGTTCTCCGTTTTCGGTTTTCTTTACGCTCGGAGCAGTGGCAAAAAGAAGGTTGTCTCCACCTTTATGCCCAGCAAAAAGACCGACGAAACCGACTACCTGAAATACGTCAAAGAAAACAGCGAACAGTAAAACGAGAACTCCTCAGTTTGAGGAGTTCTCGTTTTTCATTTCCACTGTTCTTTTGCTAACCGTGTTCCCGTCGGGGTCAGGCAGCAGCCGTTGCAGCACATACCCAGTTCTTTAGAAATCTGACCACCTACCTGGACCATGATCCGGCTCATCTCATCCAGAGGAATGACCACATCGAACCCAGCACAGACAGATTGTGCCGAAGCGGCAGCCACAGAGACGCCAGCGATATTTCGGGCCAGACAGGGAACTTGTACCAGGCCGGCCACAGGATCGCAGATCAAACCCAGAAAGCTTTGCAGACACATGGAGGCCGCATCACAGGCCTGCTTCGGAGTACCGCCCATAAGTTGGACCAGCCCGGCAGCAGACATAGCCGCACCACAGGCGATCTCTGCCTGACAGCCATGGGTCCCGCCAGCAAACTCATTCCCGTCCACCATCATAAGAACACCAATGATGCCAGCTGCCATGAGGGCCTCATGCAGTTCCACCTCTGTTGATCCCATCCGCTCGGCAGCGGAGAGCAGCAGGCCAGGAAGGATGCCGGAAGAGCCGCCTGTGGGGACGCAGACGATCTTTCCGGCAGCATTGCTGTGTTCCATGATGCCCAATGCACTGGGAATGGCATCATCCAGCAGACCAAGAGAGGGCATAGGTCCAGTTCCGATCTTCCCCTTCATCTGCGCCGCCTTGGGGGTAACAATGCCGTTAAACTGAAGATCCGGACGGAAACCACCATCCCGGGATTCTCGCATGATATCCCACAGCATGTCACTATACCCACGGACCTGCTCTTCCGTCCATCCGCTGATGGCCATTTCGTAGTCAATGGCAGCTCGGGCAGCAGAACAGTTATGCTCCTGGCAATAGCTGACCAATTCATCAGCACTGTTAAACGGCGGTTTTCGGGAAATATCGGTGACAACAGGATGGATAGGGGAGACCTCACGCGCCCAAAGAATATCTTTCCGACCATTCAATTCAGACAAAAGTTCAGGCGAAAAAGCTCGTGCTGCCCGAAGAATGCCGATGGAGCACACCGGACCGACACTGAACGCACTGTCATTGAGTCCAGAAATACGAGAACTGAGTTCTTCCACAAGTGCTTTTGCAGAAGAGACAGACGGCTCTGCAAGGGCAATGACCAGTTCATAGTTGGCACCTCTCAAATCCAAGGGACAGCCTTCAATGGAATGAAGCCGAAACGCTCCTCCCCCCAGGGACTCTCCCACCACGGTGAGGGTATTTCCATCGGCGGCAGTCAACCGCAGGCGGGCCGTTTCCATGCCTCCAATGGTGAGATCATCCACTTCCTGAAAAACGACCTCCATCCCGGCCTGCTTCGCATTTTCATAAGCCTGAGGAAATGCAGGATCATTTTGCTCTTTCCCCAGCAAACCGTTGATAAAACCAAGATCACTTCTCATCCCGTAAAGGGTGGTAACAAAGGCTCCCTTGCTGTAATACTCCACCACAGCTTTCGATGGGGTACCGCCCAAAAGCTGATGACAGACCAGGCCGATCCGCACAGGGCCACAGGTGTTGGAGCTGGATGGCCCGGGAGTAATGGGGGCCAAAGCGTGGTTAAAAATGCTGCTGTATTCTTTCATGGTCGTCCTCCGGGAAAAACGAATGCAAATCTATTCAATAGGATTTTTTGATTCTATTATATTTTCTGCGTGGTTGTCAATCATGAAGGTAAGAAAAACTCGCAAAAAGCTGGTCTCTTTGCCCTAAACGCACAGTATAAAATCTGTTTGGAACGCAGATATTAGGAGGACAAAGGGGGACAGCCTATGCTTATGGCAGTTATTCGCACCATCATTCTGTATCTTGTCATTGTGATCGGCATCCGACTCATGGGAAAGCGGCAGATCGGCCAGCTGGAGCCCTCCGAGTTTGTACTGTCACTTCTTATCGCAGATCTTGCGGCGGTGCCCATGCAAGACTTTGGCATTCCCATCATCATGGGGATCGTTCCTATCATAACCCTCTTGTGTCTATCCACGATCCTGTCTGTGCTGACAGTAAAAAGCATTCGTATCCGTGCTCTCCTGTGCAGCCGCCCCAGCATTGTGGTCCAGGACGGGAAAATCCATTCCCGGGAAATGGTGAAAAACCGTTTTACGGTAGATGAACTGATGGAGGAACTTCGGGTAGCCGGGGTGACTGACCTGGATTCGGTCAAATATGCCGTTCTGGAAACCACCGGCCGTATCTCTGTCATCACACGCAAGGAGGATCAGCCCCCCAGCGCAGCCGACTTGGGCCTTCCTGTAAAAGATGCCGGTCTGCCTGTGATCGTCGTCAGCGATGGCCGCATTCTCTCTGAGAACATGAAAGTGCGAAATCTAACGGATACCTGGCTGCAGGAACAGCTTTCTGCCAGCGGAGTACAGGATATTTCTACGGTGTTTCTCATGACAGTAGATGAGACAGGGAAGGTGCATTTATCCGAAAGAGAGGATGACACGTGAAACAACTATGGTCTGCGGTGCTCTTGCTGGCAGGAATGGTCGTTCTGCTTGCCTGGAATGGGCATCATATTATGAGTGAAATCCAGCCGCTCCAACAACGCCTGGATGAGGCAGTCTTTGCAGCGAAAGCCGGGGAATGGGAACAGGCAGAAGATCTTACAAAACAGGTTCGCGACAACTGGAAGGGGAAACTCCCATATTTATATCTTGTCCAAAGTCATCGGGATGTGGATGAGATCACCATTCTTTTGGATGAATCCTTGGAATATACAGCCAGTCAGACCACCAACACGTATGCGGCAGTAAATGCGAGGATCCAGGGCTTAATGGAGGGAATCCACCGGATCGAAATCGTTTCCATCAGTACCCTAATGTAAAACTCCGCTGCCCAAAAGACAGCGGAGTGAAACGATACCATTATTTTTTCTTGTCCAGGAGTTTGTTCAGTTCGTCCATAAAGGTGTTGATATCCTTAAACTGGCGGTAAACAGAAGCGAAGCGAACGTAGGCAACTTCGTCAATGTCCTTCAGCCGATCCATGACCATTTCACCGATCTGCTTGCTGTTGACCTCGCCGCCCAGCTCGTTCTGCAGTTCCTTTTCAATGTCGTCCGCCACCTTTTCCAGCAGGGACAGGGAGACAGAACGCTTTTCACAGGCCTTGAGCATACTGTTGAGGAGCTTATTCCGGTCAAAAGCCTGGCGGCTGCCGTTCTTTTTGATGACGATCATGGGCAGAACTTCCACCGTCTCATAGGTGGTGAAGCGGTTGTGGCACTTGAGGCATTCCCGGCGGCGGCGGATACTGGTCCCGTCGTTGGCGGGGCGGGAATCGACGACCTTACTGTCAAGGGTAGCGCAAAACGGACATTTCATAGAGCTGAGACCTCCTGAAATCATATTCAAGTACTTTAACGTAGTATACCATATCTTGTGGGTGATTGCATCTGTTTTTTCAAGAAAAACAAAAAATTTGCAAGAGAATGGAACTTTATTTCTCCTGCTCCGTCTGATATGATAGAGAAAACCAGATTGGAGGGCGTCCTATGAGAAAACTGTTTGTCATTGTCATGCTGCTTCTACTGCTCAGCTCAGGTTTGACGGGCTGCTCTTCCGGGCAAACTGCGGATCTTCCTGCTCTGACCGTAGGAGGTACCATGGAAGTAAACCCAGGCGCGCACAGCTGGAATGTAAAGCAGGGCTTGGGGCTCTGGATGGCTCAGGAGACCGGCGCGGTGTTTCCTCTGGATTATACGGATGCCTACCCGGCGTTTCCCCTGCCGGCAGATGGTGTCATCCCCTTAGGTTGGGCTGTGGCACCGGACTCCTATAGGGTTGCATACTGGACAGAGGATGTCTGGGATGACGGGATGGACGCCACCATGACGGATGGGCAGATCAATGACCAAGGTTTCCTGATGCCGAAAGAAGACACCCCCGCCATGGTCACTGTGCAGGCTCAGTGGAACAAACGAATCTTTCGTGGGTGGTACGGGAACGTGGAATATGTTTTCAAAATCATACCATAAACATAAGCCGCCGTATCGTTGATGATACGGCGGCTGCTTTTTACATAGTTTCTTTCTGTACCTTCGCCAGGACTTTATGGTAGGGGGCCAGCATGCCATCCCGCATGTATTTGGCGCCCTTTCCCTTGACAGCAGGAGAGCCCATCAGCCCGCCCACCAGATACATGCCCAGCATGGTACCCATCTTCTTCTGGGGGAAGTCGTACTGCCCATGTTCCTTATAGAACTTATGATCCTCCTTCATGAATCCCTGCATAAGCCAGATGAGGTCCCGGAAGATCTTCATGCCGCCAACTCCATAAAAGTTGGGCGGTGGTGCGTAGCTATGTTCCAGTCCATAAGAGAGACGAGCGGCCATCCGGTCGATTCCTCCGTCAGTGTCCACTTCGTCGGTGGCTACGCCGGCCAGGAAGTTCCCGCCCACCTGGGCGCGGGCTTCGATAACGGTTTGCAGGTTTTGCTCCCGGCTATAGGGACCGCTGACCAGATAACCAACCGGGGTTCCCATGGTGACCGCCCGGTGCCCGTTGCAGAACTGGCGGTCGTCATAGCATTTGAACAGCGGGCCCATGGAGTGGTCCTGGATGGAAAAGGCATAGACCGTAGCCTGGGCAGACTGGATATCCCCACGAAGGAAGTCCTCAAATCCATCCTTGTAGATACAATTTCCAGTGGCACCGCACTGCATACAGCCCAGGCAGCCGCCCTGGAAGGGGAAGTTACGGAGGTTGACCACCCGGGTCTTGTGGGGACAGACCGCTCGGAACCTTTGGATCATGGCTTGAAGCTGGGTATCCTCCTCCCGGCAGTCAGTTACAATGACCACTTCACCGTTTTTTTCCTGCTGGTTTTTCTCAGGAACCGAAGCCGTCTGAGAGGGTACAGGGTGGAAGAAAGAGGGGAGAGGTTCATACTGGTCATGCTCCACAGACCAGCAGACATAGCGCAGGAAGTCCTCGGCTTCCTTCTGGCCCTTTTCGCTGAGCAGGTCATCCATATCGGCAGAGAGCCCCTGAATGACCTTCATCCTCATGTCCTGGCAGTTTTCCAGAATATAACGATGGGCAGTCATATCGTAAAAGTGCTTGGACGTGGTCAGCTGAGTAACATACTTTCCGGAAAAATCCACGCCGCTCTCCTTCATCAGGCGAATCAGCTTGTGGAGCTGACTGGGGGCAAGAAAGGTATAAACAGGATATGAGAACAGGATCAGGTCTGCCTGCGCGATGCGCTCCAGAACAGGGGAGAGGTCCTTTTCCAACCCCCGGATCTTCTGGGCAGCATGGATGACCCCGAAGGAATGCTCCGGGAACTTAACCTGTAAGTAACGAACGGTCTGAAGGGTAACACTGTATTTACCCTTAGGGCTTCCGTTGAGAACGAGTATTTTCACGGATTATCTCCTTTCATTGATAACGGACAGACACCGGTCCACGGTGATCCGAATCTGTTCCTCGTTGGTGATCGTCGGGGTTCCATCCCCATCCTGAAAGCCATAGCATCCGAAATAGGCATGGCACCCGCCAGGAATCATTTCTTCCTGCGTATTCTCCGGGAGGTTCGAGCGGTACTCGTTATATTTGACCGGGTTTAGAACACCATCTTCCGAACCATAGAGCGAGACCACATTCAAGCCGCTGTTTGTCAAGTCCTCGGTGGAATAGGCCGCCAGAAGGAAAAGGCCCTCATAGTCCTCAGCGTGATTAGATGCATAACTGGCAGCCATAGCGCCCCCCAGGGAATGTCCGGCAGGTACCAATCCTGGATCTGCTGATACTGCTCCTTTATGCCGTCAGCGGCATTACGGTCAAACACCGCCAAATCAAATGGCATGGAGGGAAGGACGCACAGGATATCTTCCTGTGCAAAGGCAGTCATCAGGGGTGCATAGGCCCTGGACTCCACCTTGCCCCCGGGATAAAAAATCAACCCCGCCTTGGGATGAGACGGAACAAACACTAAGCTTCCATCGTCTGATTCTATGATCGCAATATCCTCTGTGGGCGCCAGAACCGCTGCCGCATCCTCATTGGCAGCGTAAGAGCCTGTAAAAAGATAGATTCCGCAAAGAACGGTCAACAGCAGCAGTATGCTCCCAAGGATCCGCCCAAGCTTCTTTTTTGACATTGTATAGATCCTCCCAGAATGGTAGAAGCGCCCGGATCCCATATGATCCGAGCGCTGATGGCGGAGACGGTGGGATTCGAACCCACGTGGGATTGCTCCCTAACTGATTTCGAGTCAGCTCCGTTATGACCACTTCGATACGTCTCCGAATATATTCTCTCTGCGTGAGAAACTGTCCATAGTATTATACATTTGGATTTCGCAGCCGTCAATGAGTTTTTTATCAACCGGCCCAAAAGAAGGGAAAAACCGAAAATGTAATAATTTCGTATGATTTTCAAAACGATTCGTTAAAAAACTTGTGATAGAATGTGTTCGACTATAGAAAGAAAGTGTGGTTACATGAAACACAGTATCCTTGTAGTAGATGATGAACGGGAGATCGCCGACCTGGTAGAGGTCTATCTGAAAAACGAAGGATATCCCGTGTTCAAAGCATATAACGGGGCAGAAGCCCTGAAAATCATAGAAGAGCATCCCCTCAGCCTGGCCATTCTGGATGTGATGCTGCCGGATATCGACGGCTTTACTCTCTGCCAAAGAATCCGTCAGGACCACTTTTTCCCCATCCTGATGCTCAGCGCCAAGGTAGATGACACCGACAAGATCATGGGCTTGACGCTGGGGGCAGACGATTATATAACCAAACCCTTCAGCCCGCTGGAACTGGTGGCCCGGGTCAAAACCCAGCTCCGTCGGTATACCAGATACAACACCCAGGACACCAAGGAACGGAATGAACATGATTTCCGGGGGCTCTTTATCTGCCAGGACAGTCACCAGTGTTCCCTGAATGGTATGGAACTCACTTTGACCCCTATTGAGTTCAATATCCTTTGGTATCTGTGTGAAAACAGAGGCAAAGTGGTCTCTTCCGAAGAGCTGTTCGAAGCTGTGTGGAAGGAAAAATATATGGACAGCAACAACACTGTCATGGCCCATATTGCCCGGCTGCGGGAAAAGATGAAAGAGCCCAGCCGGAAGCCCAGATTCATCAAAACCGTTTGGGGGGTAGGCTATACCATTGAGTAAACGAAAGAAAAATCGGCAGCTCATGCGGCGCCGTCACAGCCAGCTATCAAAGCAGATCCTCATGCAGTACATTTTGAGTGTCCTGGGTATGATCGCCGGTCTTGCTTTACTGTTCTTCGTTGGGTGGCTGGTCTGCCGCCTGTTTATCTGGGAAGCATATGATCCTTTGTACCGTTTTTTAAAAGCCATGCAGGACACCGTGGCCATCTGGGGAACCACCCTCATCATCATTGGAATGTTCCTCCTGGCCTATCGGTCCATTTCCAAGCCTCTGGATTATCTGGACGAGGTCATTGAAGCAGCTGAACAACTGGCCCATCCCGACGAAACTCCCATCCATCTCTCCATTCCCATGGAGGGGGTCCAGGATGAACTGAATATGGTGCGGGAGGGGGCTCTCCGCAGCGCTATGTACGAACGGGAAGCAGAACAGCGGAAGAACGATCTGATCGTCTATCTGGCCCACGACCTGAAGACCCCTCTCACCAGTGTCATTGGATACCTTACCCTGCTTCGGGATGAACCTCAACTCTCCCCGGATATGCGTGCCAAATATACAGGCATTGCCCTGGACAAAGCCGAGCGGCTGGAAACTCTGATCAACGAATTCTTTGAGATCACCCGGTTCAGTCTCAGCCAAATGACCCTCCAGGAGGAGTCGGTCAACCTGACCCGCCTTTTGGAGCAGGTAACCTATGAGTTTCAGCCAGCCCTCCGGGAAAAGGAACTGACCTGGGACCTGGCGCTGGCCCATGATGTGGTGATCTCCTGCGACTCCGATAAAATCCAGCGGCTGTTTGATAACCTCCTGCGAAATGCAGTAAATTACAGTTATCCCGGATCCTGCATCCGTGTTTCACTGGAAAAGAGCTCCACCCAAGTGGAGGTCTGCGTAGAAAACCAGGGACAGACCATCCCCAAAGAGAAGCTGGACCGGATTTTTGAACAGTTCTTCCGCCTGGACTCTGCCCGCTCCAGTTCCTCCGGCGGTGCCGGGCTGGGCCTTGCCATTGCAAAAGAGATCGTAGAACTCCACGGCGGCAGCATCCGGGCGGAAAGCGCCGACCAACGGGTTTCCTTCCTGGTGACCCTTCCGCTGACACGTCCAGATCCTCGTTAATTCGCATAACCGCGGCCTTTCCTGAGATTTTTTCTGCATATTCTCACCAAAAGTGTTCGAAATGATATTGACAAGCGAGAAAATAATGGTTATCTTGAAGAGTGGATAAGTGAACGATTGGACGACATAGAGCGGTATGTCATCCCTTTATTTCAAAGGAGGAACCAGCATGAAAAGAACCCTGCAGGACGTGTTACGTCTGTGCGAAGAAAAAGAAATCAAGATCATTGACTTTAAGATGACCGACATCGACGGCAGATGGCGTCACCTGAGCATCCCCGTAGGCCGTCTGAATGAGGACACCATGATCTACGGCATCGGCTTTGACGGCTCCAACTATGGCTATGCTCCCGTCGAGAACAGTGACATGGTCTTTATTCCTGACCTGGACTCTGCCACCATCGACCCCTTCGCTGAAGTTCCTACCCTGACCATGATCGGCGACGTTATGATCATCGACCGTCCCATCAACCGTCCCTTTGATCAGTACCCCCGTAATGTGGCAAAGCGTGCCATCGAATACATGAAGGAGACCGGCGTAGCAGACGAAATGATCGTCGGCCCCGAGTACGAGTTCTATGTCTTTGATGATGTGGCTTTCTCCAACGATCCCCAGAGCTCCGGCTATGAGATCGAGGCTTGCCAGGCTGAGTGGTCCAACGGCAACAACGGCTTCCAGGTCCGCCACAAGGCCGGCTACCACACCAGCCTGCCCCTGGACGTGAACCAGGATCTGCGCAACCGCATTGTCCTGATGATGGAAGAGTGGGGCGTTGCTGTGAAGTATCACCACACTGAGGTGGGCGGCTGCGGCCAGCTGGAGATCGAGGTCGAGCTGGGCGAAATGACCCAGATGGCAGACAACACCATGGTGGCCAAGTACATCATCAAGAATGCAGCAGCTGCTGAAGGCCGCACTGCTACCTTTATGCCCAAGCCCGTGGCCGGCGAAGCCGGCAGCGGTATGCATGTCCACATGCACCTGTTTAAGGATGGCCAGCCCATCTTCTATGATGAGGACGGCTATGCTCAGCTGAGCGACGTGGCTCTGTGGTTCATCGGCGGTATGCTGGAGCACGCAGCTTCCCTGTGTGCCATCACCAATCCCTCCACCAACTCCTACAAGCGTCTGGTTCCCGGCTACGAGGCTCCCGTTACCATCGGCTATGCTATGGCAAACCGCAGCGCCGTGGTTCGTATCCCCGCATATGCTAAGGCTCCCAAGAACAAGCGCTTTGAGCTGCGTAACCCCGACGCAACCTGCAACCCCTACTATGCATTTGCTGCTATCCTGATGGCAGGCCTGGACGGCATTGCCAAGAAGATCGATCCCCACGAGAGAGGCTGGGGTCCCTATGACTTCAACCTCTATGATCTGTCCGAAGAGGAGCAGGCAAAGATCGATGGTCTGCCCAAGTCCCTGGGCGAAGCCCTGGACGCTCTGGAATGGGACCACGAGTACCTGACCCGCGGCGGCGTCTTCCCCGAGAGACTGATCCAGATCTGGCTGAAGAAGAAGCGTGCCGAGCTGGATGAGCTCAACCGCATCCCCACCCCCGCAGAGTTCAAGCTGTATTACGACCTGTAATCGAATGAAGCATAAAAAATCCTCCCTGAGCAATCAGGGAGGATTTTTGACTGTATGGGGCGTGGATCAAAAACCGGCATGCTTTTTGATGGCCGCAAAGGACTCATCACTGATGATGTGTTCCATCTTACAGGCATCTTCCGAGGCAGTCTCTTCGCTGACACCCAAACGGATGAGAAATTGCGTCAGCAGGGTATGCTTCTCATAAATGTTTTCAGCCACCCGAAGTCCTTCTTCCGTCAGGTGCAGATGGCCTTCCTTACTCACCGTGATATAACCGCCGGATTTCAGCAGACCAATGGCACGGCTGACACTGGGCTTGGAGAATCCCATATATTCACTAACGTCAATAGAACGTACTGCTTTGCCGGTTTTAGACAGAACCAGAATACTTTCCAAATACATCTGGCCGGATTCCTGTAATGCCATAAAATCGTCCTTTCCTACCGTGGGATTATGTTTATTAAATTAAGATACCATAAAATTGAAAACAATGCAAGATGCAGTCTGATTTGTTGTGTTTTTCTCCGAAATAGTTAGTATTCGCTAACCTTTTCGAGGGAATACACAGCACAGAAAGGAAACAGGAGCACCTTCCTTTCCTGCTTGAAATCCCGCAGGATTCATCGTATAATGAAGTGTTACATTATACTTGTTTATTTTGCGCAGTTTTTGCGCATTCATCAATAGGAGGAAGAGCACATGGCTATTACACTGCAAGCATATCTGGACTCCATCAAGGATAAGCGCGTTGCCGTCATTGGTATCGGCGTCTCCAACACCCCCCTGATCAAAACCCTGCTGGGTGCAGGAATCTCTGTAACCGCCTGTGATAAGGCGCCCAGAGAGAATTTCGGTCCCTTGGCCGAGGAACTGGAAAGCTTAGGGGCAACTCTCTGCCTGGGCGAGACCTACCTGGACAATCTGGACCAGGATATCATCTTCCGCTCTCCCGGTATCCGACCCGACATCCCGCCCTTCCTGGCTGCCATGGAAAAGGGGA
>JAFSFC010000027.1 GCA_017435425.1 Ruminiclostridium sp.
TCCCGCATCTCATCGTTCTCCCGGTCAAGGCTGCCGCTCTTGCTGTGATAGAGCATCAGAACGGAGGGCGAGCCCTGGGTCCATGGGTTGCGGTCTGCGGGGATCAGAGCGCGGATCTGACGGTGATAGGCGCTCATGGCGGAGATGTCGTTGAAGCACAGGAAAGACAGGCGCAGCAGGGCCTCTCCCTCCAGCTGATCCTGCTCCTGCCGGGAAAGGTCGGTGCAAAGCGCCATGCTGCGCTGAAACAGCGCGTGATACCGCTGCATTTCCGGGATGTCCCGGCCGTAAAAGAGCAGCAGCATAAATACCAGCAGCGCCTGCGGATGGCGCAGCTGACACTCCTCCGGACAATTTGCCATCCAGCGGCGCATCAGCGGCAGCCGCTCGGGGCCGAAGCTCAGACCCCGGTCCTGTCCCACCGTCCGCAGGAGGTCATCCCAGCTGCCGGTTTTTTCATAGCACTCCGCGGCAAGGCAGCACTCTCCCATCTTCTCATACCACTGTCCCAAGCGGATCAGGGTGGCATTCTGCTCCGTTTCCGGCAGCAGTAAGAACTTCTTCCGGGCGCAGGAGCGCAGCATATTGTGATAGCGATACACACCGTCGGTACAGGTGATAAAAGCATTTTGTTCTGTCAGCTGGCTCAGCAGCGCCGCAGTGTCATCTTCCGGCCACAGGAACTCTGCCTCTTCCATCGTGAAATCATCCGGCACACCCAGCCGAACCAGAAATTCCCGTTGACGGGCCGTCAGGGGACGAAACAGCACCTCGTCTATGAGCGGATAGATATTTGTGGTGTTTTCCGGCCATTTTCCGGTCTGCGTATAGGCCCGCAGCTTCAGATAGACCATGGAGAACCAGCCCTCGGTACTGCTGGCCAGCATATTCACATCCCGGATGTTCAGAAGCTGGCCGCTCCGGCGTGCATATTCCCGGACGTCCGTTTCTCCGAGCCGCAAATCGTCCACATTCAGTTCCCACAGGCGGGGACCCAGCTTCATCTGTGCCGCCCGGTCAAAGATCACGTTGCGGGAGAGCAGAATAATATGGGTCCGCTCCGGCAGGTGATCGCTCAAAAACAGGATCAGAGATGTAAACGCAGGATTCGGCAGAAAGTGCAGGTCATCAATGATGTAAAAAATATCGTGGGATTTCCCGGCCAGAGCATCGGTCAGCAATTCCATCATCAGCTGCCGCGCCTGCGGATCTGTGGGAAATCCAAGAGCGGACATTTCCTTTTCCAGTTCCGGCCATTCCCGGAGGTTCCGGCAAAAGCCCCGCCAGAAATCCGTCAGGGAATCTGTGACAATGATCTGCTGCAGGATCAGAGCATCCGATTTCTTCTTTTGGCAATGATCTGCCCACCAGCGGATGGCTCTGCTTTTCCCGTATCCAATCGGGGCCACGATGGAAGTGACCGGATATTCGGAAATGTGGGACAGCTTATCGGCCAGCGCACTGGAGATATACGTTGTATTCAGCTTGACAGGCATTGCGAGGCACCTCGCTCACTACATACTTGTCATTATTGTACTGGAAAATGCCCAAAATTTCAAGAGATCGAACACCATACACAAGAAAGCTGTAAACCCGTAATAAAGTCAAGCCCCAATTTGAGAAAAAATGGAGCTTGATTTTTGCCAGTATCAATGAGCATGACAAATCGATCTGCAAAGGCTTTTTTCAGGTCGGGGTTATGCAGTACGGCGGTGCTGCGAAGCAGATGTCATGCAACCATGTAAACAGCGGCGGGCATTGTCCTGCGCTCTTACAAATCATTTATTCAGGTTGATTTAAACAGAAATAGCGGGAGCGCATCGTATAAAATGCACTCCCGCTGTAATTTCATCGTTCCCAACTGTCTCGGCTTTTCTTCTTGTTCTGTTTCTGCTGATGTTGCTTCTGAAACAGACGTTCACGGATGGATCGTGTCTCCGCTTCCTCATGAAGCAGATTTGCTACATCACGCTTACCGTCGCGCATCATCATCGGATCGTATTTCTCACCGTAGGCGGCTTTCACACGGTCAACGGCAGAGCGTTCCTTTTCTTCACGGACGGCAAGCCGTGCATCCATCAGCTCGGCGGCGTCCATACCGGCAGCTTTCTCTTTTAGCTCGGCATACTGCTTCAAGGCTTCATCAAGCTCGGCAGAATACTTTGCTTCCTGCTCGGACAGCTTCTGCAGCGCACCCTCCAATGCGGCGATTTCTTTCTTCACGGCAGAAATACCCGCATCATCGGAGCAGTCCAAAGAGTGAAGCAGCAATTCCTTTTCGGTTTTCAGTTCTTCCAATTCCTCGGTCAGCTCGGAAAGTCGCTGGTGTAGGTGCTTCTGCTTGGGAATCACACGGCTGGTTTCGATGTTCTCAAGCAGTTCTTTCACCTCTTCCAGCAGGGCATAAAGCACATCCTTATCTTCCCCACCCTGTTCCTCAATAGCACGCTCGATTTCATGAATGGAATTGTCCACAGAAAGAGTAGAATCAATTACATTACCACAGACCCAGTTGCCGTAGTTGTAAACAGTTCCAACGGTCATTTTATTTCTTGTTTCCTCCTGTCTAATCAATGCATTCTTCTTGTCCTCAAAATAGGTCAGGGCTTGAGGGTGCAGATTCAGCCATCCACCGTCGCCATGCAACATTACCCCGCTGACCATCCCGTACTGAGCAAGCTTTTCCAACTCCAAGCCGATTGAGAGTTCAACGTATTCCGGAAATTCGTCATAGTCAAAAGAAAGCGAGAAGATGGACAAGAACAACCGCCTGCTTCTGGTTGCCAACAAGTATCAGACCGGATTTGACCAGCCCAAGCTGTGTGCCATGTATGTGGACAAGCGGCTAAGGGGTGTTGCTGCAGTTCAGACACTGTCTCGCCTGAATCGTATCTATGCTCCCTATAACAAGAAGGCCTTCATCTTGGACTTTAAGAATGAGTACGCAGATATTCAGGATGCATTTGCTCCCTTCTATACGGCAACTACCTTGAACGAGACGGTTACACCCTCTGACATCCGTGCCGTGGAAGCACAGGTGGATCAGTATGGCTTCTTGGATCTGGATGATATCGATGCATTCAATGAGTTTCTCTACAAGGACAAGCGCACAGCCAAAGACAAGGCCAAAATGTGGTCTCTGCTGGGTAAGGCCCTTCAAATCATCAACAAGTTCCCGGATTTGGAAAAGATGGAGATTCGGGCAACTGTCAAGCGGTTTATCCGGTTCTATAGCTTCCTCATCCAGGCCACGTGTTTTGAAAGTGTTGACCTGCACAAGAAGTACAACTTCCTAACCTATCTGGTGAAGGAGATTGAGGTCGGCGGTGGTGGCAATGACTTCGACATTGCTGACAAGATTACAGCTTCTAACTACAAGCAAAAGAAAACGGGGGAAGAGACGTCGCCCATTGAGTCTAAGCCGGAAGTGAATCTGCCAAAACCGAACGAGGTGTACTTCGATGAGGTGGTAAAAAAGAAACTGTCCGAGATTATTGAGGAAATCAATGCTGCCTACAACACCAATCTGGATGTTGATGTGGCATCTAAGTCTGCACTTCAGGTAAGAGACATTCTTTTGAAAAGCGGTTCTCTGAAAGACAGTGCCCGTAATAATGCACTGAAAGACTTCAAGTTTGCCTATTTTGATGCGGTTCAGGATGCACTTCTGGATGGATATGAGCAGAACCAGGAGTTCTTCACGCTGCTTTTGGAAAATGATGAACGTAAACGTGAGTTGATGCAGGTCTTTCTGGAGGATGTTTATAAGAATCTGCGGAATGAAGCTCCCTAATGTTATTCTCCTTCTAGTACGAGCCCTGGTTAGCTCCAGGGCCTCGTACTATTTTTCACAAGGAACACATATCACTTACTCATCAATCTCCAGAAACAGCTCTGGTCCGCTGAACCGCTGGCAGTACTTCTCAAGGAGCCCTTCCTCCAGACTGGTAAAGCGCTCGCTGTCTAACGGTGCACCACAGAGGAAGAATGTCCCTGCAATGATATCGTAGATGTCTCCGTCCTCATCTTTCAGGGCACGGTTAAGGGGAAGTCCCAGAAGCTTCCCCTCCTCGTTACAAACTAAGGCCACTGGATCCTCGAAGGGATAGATGGCCTGGATGTAACCTCCCACTACCTGCTGCATCCCTGTAAGGCTCCCGTCGATCTCCATGTGTCGGGGTGTTTTCCCCGGCTCAATCAGCAGCACAGTCATCTTTCATTCTCCTCACTTTCCTGTAAAAGGTTGTACGGCTCATGTTGAGCCGACTCATGGCCTGCACAGCAGTCAGCTCACCTCGTTTCCACCGGGCTACCACCGCTGAGAACTCCGGTCGCTCCACGGGTTTTCTGCCCTTGTAGACCCCATTGGCCTTGGCGATGGCGATTCCTTCTCGCTGACGTTGGAGGATGTATTCTCGCTCCAACTCAGCCACAGCGCCGAAGATGGTCAACATGAACTTCCCGGTGGGTGTGCTGGTGTCGATGGCCTCTTTCTGTGACACAAACTCAACCCCTTTGGCCGTCAGTTGCTCCACCAGCTCCAGCAGGTCGCGGGTGTTGCGAGCAAAGCGGCTAATGGACTCCACAATGACCACGTCTCCCTGACGGATGAAGTCCAGCATGACCTGGAGTTCTGGGCGATGAGTGTTCTTTCCGCTCGTTCGGTCGATGAATACCTGGTCCACCCCCAGCTGCTCCATCAGCACCTCCTGGCGAACCGTGTTCTGCTCCTGGGTGCTGACACGGATGTATCCAATTTTCAAATGATCACTTCCTTATATAATATGGAAAGTCCCACTAGAGTCCCTGTCCGGAATGACACGTGCCAAAAGCCGGATTTCGACCCTAGTGGAACACTTTTTTCTTATGCCACTAGAGTACACTCAAATGGCACACTCACACCTCCCCACAGTAGAGGAACTCCTCGATCTCGTCCGTGGTGAATCCATCCTGCAGCCAGACATCTACCAGCTCCTCCTCATAGCCCAGGCATTGGGCAGTGGTTCGTAGCTCCTGTAGGTAGGCCTCCTCGAAATCGGACTTCCGGGCCCTGGCCGGGAATCGCCCCCAGCAGGAGGTCCAGGGAACGCAAAAATCACGATACCGCAAATGTGCAGAGTTGAAGTGCTCTCGCTCTTGCTGACCCTCCCAATCGATTTTCAGGATGTCCCCCATGCTCAGATCAACCTTCTCCGGCTTACCCAGAGCCACTGACATTTTTGAAATAGCTCGGGTCAGGATCTCCTCAGTGGAAGCATAGAGGTACAACCCCAGCTTGGGGTAGTGGTACAGGCAGAGGGGATTATCCCCCTTCACCAGCCAAAGCTGTTTCTTCTCATCCAACACCGTAAAACAAAAAGAGCCCTCGACCGTCTCCGCCATGTAGCGCAGGCTGGAGAAGTCGAGGGCTTTCTTCTTTTCAATCAGTTGGACGGCCACATAGCTGTCGGTCTCCACGTTGGTCTTGGGAAGCTGGCAGGTCCGCCGAAGAATAGTGTCATTGTAGAGGACACCGTTATGTGCCAGGGCGAACTCCCCACCTGGCACATGGCCCAACCAAGGATGGTTGTTCTGGTTCTTCTTGGCACTTCCCTGGGTGGTCATCCGGGTGTGACCCATGACCACCGACACCTCATTGGGAATCCGAAATCGCATCCGACGAGCAGGCCAGGGTCTCTTATAGACCTGGATACCATTATTGTAAAGGTAGGCGATCCCAGTGGCATCGGTTCCCCTTACCTCACACTCCTTGGCCAACACGGACAGCATCTTTGCCTTCTGCTTACCGGAGAAGCTCCGGCCATAGTCGATGATTCCAAACAGACAGCACATACTCAAACCTCCTCATCCATGTCTACTGGCTCATTCACATAGAGCCGACGTTCCTTCAGGTACTGCACCAACTCAGGCTCCTGGCATCCAGCCACAAAGGTGGTCCAGGACATGGCCTTCAGCTCCTCGTCGGACAAAAAGATAGCCACGTCACAGATGCGGTTGACCATCTGCAACGTGGCAATCAGCGTGTTCAGCTTTAAGGTTCCTCGGAAGATCCGGAACTCCACCGTGGCCGAATTCTCCAGGTTGATGCAGGCGTAACGACCAGCATGACCGCCCTTTTTGGCGTGGTCCAGGATCTCGATGGGCTGATCCTTATAGCCATACCGAGCAGCCCAGCGTTCCAGCTGTCGTGGGGTTCTTCTGCTGAACTTCAGAAGTTCCTCCCAGTGGCGTTCCACGAAGTAGAGAACCCGAGCGATGGCCCTGTCCTGCTCTGCATAGGTTTCACCAAAGGCCTCTCGGCTGATATGGACATGGAGACCACAGGTGGAGGTTTGATGAGACCGATACCCCATTTCTCTAGCCAATTGAAGGAGTTCCCTCCAAGGCATCTCTTTAAGATGGTACTCCAAACTCATGGGATGGCTCACCAACTCGAACCCATCTGACAAAGAACCGTCGTGCTTGATGTAGAGCTGTTCCTCTCCGTTGTTGGCAAGCTCCAGTAGTTTCCTGGCGTTGTGGTTGCTCTCTCCTCCCAGGTCCACCTCCAGCTCCACACCAAAGAACCGGGGTCTCTGACCAAAGAAGACGGGTTCCGGCTTGTAATAATAGCTGTGCACTCCCTTGTCCTGTTGACTTCTGCTATAACAAGTCCAGCACAAGGGTCTGTCCTCATCCTCTTCCTCGTAGTAGGCCTCGTCCAACGGAATCACTCGATCACAACCTTCACAAGTGGTGTAGTGGCGGTCATAGCAGTCACTGCAGAGATAGGTCCCTGTGTCTCCTGCATTCTCCTCAATCCAGATTCTCTCACCACATCGACTGCAAGTAACCGTCTGCTCTTCCAGGCAGTCACGGCAAAGTGGTTGTCCATTCATCCACTCTACCTCTGATGGTGCATATCCTTCTCCACAGCTGCAGCAGGCAATTCGTTCGTTCATTATGTTTCCCTCCATTTGATGTTTTGTACGTTCCTATGCTCCGATCATGCCGGGGTAACGTCAGGATCGTTCTTTCAAATGAATAATATACAGTTCAGCCGAAAGACTTTGCCGACTCCATCTTGTCATCACAGAGATCAAATCATCACCAAAAAACAGCAAAAATGAAGCAAAATCATCTTTCACGGACTAACATCAAAGTAAAGCTCAAAAGGGATGAGCTAATCTATTGGAAAGGAGAATCGACATGGCATCGATTCCATATATTGATTATAATTCCCTTGATGATTTTTACACCATCAACCGTCTCTGCTCCCTCTTCCAGATGGATCGAGACACGTTAAAGGAGCGCTGTAAGCAGTTTGACATCACACCTCGTCGGAATGACATCGGTGAGATTGGTCTCGTTCGGTACGATATCCGTAGACTCCACAACTTCATCTACTACGAAGGTCGTGAGAAGCCTCTGTCCAGCATCGACGAAGCCTTTGCCGAAGACGCTCGAAGATCCAAATGACAATGAACCCACCAGGAGCAATCCTGGTGGGTTGTCTCTTACTCGAAGAGTTTTGTTTTTTCTTTTGTGTAGGCGATGACGCTGACCTTTGGAATCCGCCAGACACGGCCATTCCTCAGCCCTTTGATCTCACCTGCATTCAGCAGTCGATACACTGCATTTCTTCCTATTTTCAGGATATCACACAGCTCCTCCACTGTCAGGAAATCATCCTGGTTTTCGAGCATGACAGACGCCTCCTTCCCAATCTATTCAGCGTTTACCTTCATGTTATATTTGCAGAACAAAATCACACTCAAAAACAATGTTTTTTAACCAAAAACAATCCTCCAGCATCAACAGGAGGCACAGAGCATCCTTGATAAACTGGAGGTTAAATGTCAGTATTCGAGTTCTGTGCTGGTGCTGGTGTCAACGTGTAAACCCTCTTGCAGGATCCATGCTAACATCCTGGGGGAAAGCGTTGCGAGGTCCCCAGCCTGCGGCTGCGCACCTGCGCCTTCCCCCAGACCCCCATCTCCCGCTGAGAGTCAACCCTTGGATCGAGTCTAGCTTGACGGCTCGATCAGCAAGGAGCACACATTATAAGTAAAGTATCAGACGATTGCTCCTAAGCAGGGGGTCCAGGGGGCATGGGGTGTTGACGCCGAAGGCTCAACGGCCCACGCCTGCACCCTGGAAAAACCGCACACACGGAGTGTGTGCAGGTGTTTGTGTCACTACCCTAAACTCCTTTGGAGGCACTCACAGAGAACAGGCGCTGAAAATGGAGGTAACAGAGGGGGGAGAAAAGAGGTTTCCCCAGCAGCACTGGCACTGGCTCACACATCCCCTTTTTTCGTTTTCCCAAGATTCTAGACCCTTCAAAAATTACAACTCTACACAACTCAATTATTGGGTTTCGTCATTTTCCACAGGGCCAGTCGTTTCTATGCCCAGAAGCCGTCTCACCGACCGGGTGTAATACTTCCTTTGCTCCTGACTTCCTTTCAGCATCTGGATGCACAGGAGGGCCAGCTCCGGGTCTCGACGGTATCCCTGCAGAAGCGCTGTCATATCAACGATTTCTCCATCGCTGCTAATCATTAAAGGGATCGTCAATCCACCCCTGATCCCATTCAGCTTGTCGGAATATCCGGCCAGATAACATGCCGTGCACCCCAGGATTTCCGCGTATAGAGGGATATCCTCTCTGATAATGCTCTTCTGTCGCCCATTCTCGACTTTAGAATAGCTCTGCTGTGTTTTCCCTACAGCTTTCGCCAGTCGCGCTTGGCTGATTTTCCGAATCTGTCTTACCTTCCGTAACCTCTGCCCAAACTCCTTGTAGGTCAAAGGGATTTCCCCTTCAGGCAGCCAGAATTGGCCTCCGTCATCCCTGTTGCGGATCTCATTGTGAACCGCCATCTTTTCTTCCATCAGCGTGTCCATACCGTACCTCCTGGAGCCGTCACAACTCCGCCCTTGGCGCAGCCGTTTCGTTCGTTTTGGAAATTGAATTTATATGCTTTTTGCCGTATGCTGACCTTGCTGCAGCATAGCACCTACCAACACCGAGGGCGTCCCGCCGGCGCTCGCCCTCCTGTTAATTTAAGGAGGAAATAACTATGAAAGCAGAACCCCATTCCCCCATCCGATTCTTCAAGCCCCCGAGTCCCCACAAGGAAGGGGAACCTTACAACCCCATTTCCATTCATAAGGAATTCTTCGATACTCCTCAGGTCCCTCTTCCTCCCGCCGAATTTATTGTACGGCGGTGGAAACGGCCTCTGGAGCCCACCGACGAGACCTCCATCAAAGAAGAGTCCAGCACCGAGGTTCAGACCTCCGCATCTCCACCTGATGACACCGCTGACGGTATCATCCCCGAATTCTGTAAGGTGACCGTGGAAGCCCCTGTGACCGAGAGTGCTTCCGCCAGCACCGCACCTGCACCCAGCCCCGGTGCTGCATCTTTCGAGCAGGCAGCCAGCCTGGTGTCTCGTGCTGAGCCTCAGTTCGCACCTACTCTTTATAATGGCATGGGTACTGTCCACGGGGCAGTCTCGCCCGGTCTCAGCCATGTCAGCCAGCGCCCTCTCACTCAGCGGCAGAGCTCCCAGGCCCAGCCTGCACAGCAACAGGCCAGCCAGACTCCCCTGTCCTTGGAGAAGATCAAAGCCTACGACGTGGCGGCTGAGCTCTGCGCTGTCCTTCCCATGGCGATGGTGAATGAGGCCCTCTTCGTCTATACCGGCAAGGCTTACGAGTTCGTCACCGGCGAGAAAATTAATCGGCTCATCATGGCCTACTGTCGGGCCTATGTCCGAGCTACTGGCAACACGACTATCATTAAGCAGATCTTCGACGTCCTCAAGGCTGAGCCCTCCATCTGCCGGTCTGACCTGCGGCAGGAGGACCTGGTCGCATTGGACAACGGTCTGCTTTCCCTGCGGGAGTTCAGCCTGATGCCTCACACCCCCGAGGTTTTCGTAACCGCTCAGATTCTGGGCCAGTTCCGCCCCGATCTGCCCCTGTCCTGCCCTCAGTTCGACCGCTTCCTGGACACCATCGCCCAGGGTGACCCCGAGCTGATCCTGCGGATCTGGGAAGCCATCGGCTACTCTCTGGTCCCCGATGGCCGTGGCAAATGCGCCATCGTCTTCCAGGGCGTCAAGGACAGCGGCAAGAGCCTTCTGGGCGACGTGATCGCCAGTTGTTTCCCCCCTGGCCTGGTCACCTCCCTCTCCATGGATGACATGGGTGAGCGGTTCGGTCCTGCTGAGCTGGTAGGCAAGAGCCTGTGCACCTCTATGGACCTCTCTGCAGGTCTTTGGGACACTCGGGCGACCGGCGTGCTGAAGACTCTGACCGGCGGCGATATGCTCACCGCTGATGTCAAGTTCCAGCCTCGCATCCGTTTCCGCAACACTGCCAAGCTGCTGTTCGGAACCAACCACGCCATCGGCAGCAAGACTCAGGATGACGCTCTCATGCGTCGTCTGGTGGTGGTCCCCTTCGGTCACTCTGTTCCTCTGGAGGAACAGGACCATGACCTGAAGGCCAAGCTCCTCTACGAGCGGGACGCCATCATCACCAAGGCTCTTCTGGCCTACCGTGACCTGCGCCAGCGCAACTACCGCTTCAGTGGCGAGTTCCAGCTGAACCAGGTCGTGGCAGCTGCTCCCATGAGCTTTGTTGGTGGCTTCAACCTGGATCAGGCCGTGGCCGACTTCTTCGAGACTTATTGTTCCGTTGATGCAAACGCCCGTGCCTTTTCCAACGACCTGTATGAGGCCTTCCTGGCAGTGACCCCCGGCGCTCAGGGTAACGTCACCATTGCAGCTTTCTCCGCAAAGCTCAGCCGCTACCTGACCGACAATCATCCTGGTGCCTGGAGAAAGGATCGTGCTCGCAAGCACGCCAACTCCAATCCTCAGAGTTGTTATCAGGGCATCTCCCTGATGACCTCTGGCGATGCTCACTGAGTCGGATTTCCGGGTCAGTTCATCGATATATTATATCAGAAAGGAATCTGCCTGACCACGCTTGCATAGGCTAATAGACACACACTACACAGAAAGTGAGGGCTGTATATGTCAACCACCACCCGCACCCCCATGCCCCCTCGTGGGCCCACCCCCCGTCACCACCGCATCCAGCGCCGCTTCGACGGCACCCGCCCGGTCTGCGAAGTCGTCCGCAGCCTGGTGGCCGCCCACATTACATAACAAACAACGAGGGAGGCCGTCATTGACGGTCTCCCTCATCTTTCACAAAGGAGGTGCCCCCATGGGCAGACGCAAAACCACCCCCACCCCTGCTGGCCGCATCTGGAAGGCAGCCCTTTACACCCGCCTGTCCCGGGAGGACGGTGACAAGCTGGAGAGCAACAGCATCGCCACCCAGAAGGCCATCCTGGAGGAGTATGTCCGCCAGGACCCCACCCTGACCTGTGCCGGCGTCTATGTGGACGACGGCTGCACCGGCACCAACTTCGACCGCCCCGGCTTCCAGAAGATGATCCGGGACATCGAGGCCGGTGCCATCGACTGCATCCTGGTCAAGGACCTGTCCCGGTTCGGCCGGGACTACATCGACACCGGCCGCTACCTGGAGCGCTGGCTCCCCGAGCACGGGGTCCGGTTCATCTCCATCAGCGACAACATCGACAGCGCCAAGGGTGCCTATGACATGCTGCTGCCCTTCAAGAATGTCTTCAACGAGCAGTACGCCCGGGACATCTCCAAGAAGATCCGCAGCTCCTTCCGTGCCAAGCAGGAGAAGGGCCAGTTCATTGGCGCCTTCGCCTCCTACGGCTACCGCAAGTCCCCCCAGGACCACAACAAGCTGGAGATTGATCCCGTGGCCGCCCAGGTGGTCCGCCGGGTCTTCGACCTCTTCGAGTCCGGCATGGGCAAGATCCGCATCGCCAAGACCCTCAACGCCGAAGGCATCCCCTGTCCCAGCGAGTACAAGCGGCTCAACGGCGACCGATACAACAACGGCCAGCGGATTGACAACACCACCTACTGGACCTACTCCACCATCCACCGGATGCTCCAGAACGCCATGTATGTGGGGACCATGGAACAGGGTTGTGCACCCCGTGCCGGTATGCATGGCCGGGCCAAGAAGCTGGATCAGAGCCAGTGGGTGATGGTCCCCAACACCCACGAGGCCATCATCTCCCAGGAGCAGTGGGATCGGGTCCAGGCCCTTCTCCAGAAGAACACCCGTCAGCTGGCCTTCGACCAGAATGTCAGTCCCTTCGCCGGGTATCTGAAGTGCGGTGACTGCGGCCGTGCCATGTGCAAGACCCGCAGCAAGGGGGAAACACGATATGGCTGCGGCTCCTATAAACGGTATGGGCCGACGGTGTGCTCCCCCCACTACATCACACACGACGAGCTGACCGGCATCGTGCTGGAGGATCTGAACCGGATCATCGGCACTGTCCAGGACTTGAAGGCCCTGGCCCAGGAGGCAGCCCCTGACACACCCAAGCGGGACCTGACCATCGAGCGGGATCGCCTTCAGGCCAGCCTGGACCGGATCTACCGCCTGAAGAAGTCCGCCTACGAGGACTACCGGGATGACCTCCTCTCCAAGGAGGACTTCCTCCGGTACAAGGCTGACTACGAGAGCCAGGAACAGCGGTTGACGCAGCAGCTGGCACACCTCAGCGAGGATGCCGAGCACAGCGTGCTGGACAGCCCCTGGGTCAGCAGCCTCCTCCAGCACGGCAAGCTCACCGATCTGGACCGGACCACCATTGCAGAGACCATCCAGCAGATCCAGGTCTACTCCGACGGCTGCATCGAGATCACCTACCGCTTCGCCGATGATTTAGGCCTGTTCCCCGACCCAGACACCCCCGACCCATAACCAGGGCAGCATTCCAACCGGATGCCGCCCTGGTTTCTTTTTTGCCCTTACCCCTTTCATTTTGGCCGATCATGGGGTATACTGTCCATATAAATGAATGATCCATGCAATCGGTACGGTTTTTGTGTCCTGAAACCCTTGGGGCGCAAGGACCGTATTATAGCATTCCCTTGGGGCAACGAGGACACCGAGACCCTCATCGAAATTTTTGACCAGTATAACGTGAAGGTCACCTTCTTCGTGGTGGGCCAGTGGGTGGATAAGTACCCGGAGTCGGTAAAAGCCCTCCACGAGGCCGGACACGAGGTCATGGGCCACTCCAACGACCACGCCCACTTCAATTCCCTCTCCGCCGATGAGATCATCGCCGACATCACCGCCTGCAACGAGAAGATCGAAGCCATCACCGGGGAATCCCCCACCCTCTTCCGGCCGCCCTACGGGGAGTACGACGACCACGTGGTCTCCACCGTCCGCGGCATGGGCCTGGAGATCATCCAGTGGGACGTGGACAGCCTGGACTGGAAGGACTACGATGCTCCCACCATCACCGACCGGGTGACCTCCAAGGTCGGGCCCGGGTCCATCGTCCTCTTCCACAACGCCGCCCTCCACACCCCGGAAGCCCTGCCCGGCATCCTGGAATACCTCCTTCAGGAGGGCTACGACATCGTGCCCATCAGCCAGCTGATCCTCCCCGGGGAATACGGCACCGACTACACCATCGACCACACCGGCCGCCAGTGCCCGGCGGAATAAAAACGAGGCCGGTCCCTTTCCGGGACCGGCCTCTTGCACAATTCTGTTTTCAATTGGTTTGGTCTTCAGACCGCCGTCGGGTCTCCACAGCATGGATGAGCTCCAGGGCGCTGGCAAAGGCAGTCTGGGGAGAACCGTCCAACCAATCCACCCGTCCCTGCCAGCAGGCATTCTGCCGGGATAGGATCAGCAGAGAGAAGGTCATCACAGCCCCTTCTGCAGCGTTCACCGTTCCCAGGTCGCTCAGTTCCCCTTTGTCCATCACGGCCGGGACCGCAGGGCTCTCTCTGTCCGTAAAGGAACGGATCTGCTGATAGGCCTGGGGAAACCGCTGGGTATCCAGCAGGGCATCCACCTTGGCCACAAAGGTATTCAGATCGGAAAACGTGATGGGCTCCCGCAGGCGCTGGCCAAAGACCCGGCCGCTGAAGCGTGCCTCGGTCATATCATCCACGCAAATCCGCAGGGTGGCTTCCTGATAATTGAATCGAATCGACACGCACATTCTCCTTTATCTATAGGTTAGTCCGGGGGCGTGCTGTCCATTTCCCGGATCTGATAGGTCAGCCGGACCACGTTCTTGGGGTTCTGCCGATGGTAGTCTCCCACGATACGTTCCATGACCCGATAGCTGTCCTCCTGGTTGGCGTAGGGCAGCATGATGATGAACTGGCAGCTGCTGTAACGGGCCACCACGTCACTCTGGCGCAGGCTGGTCAGAACGGAATCCTGGACCCCTTCCATGAGCACATGGTTGACTCTGGCCGGCAGGACATTTCCGTCCGCTCCCATCACGGTGAGCATGGCCACATGAAGGCAGGCCCCCGTGCGCATAGCCCGGCGGACTTCCAGCTGATACATACTGCGGAACTGTTCAAAGGGACACAGGAAGGCCTGCCGCTTTTCCTCATGCTTCCAAAGGGAGGCCATCACGGTGCTCAGGTCCTGCTCCCAGGGCTTGTCCTCCTCTGAGCATTGGGGATACAACCCCTGAAGGGCCGGGGAGGGCCGCACGCCCAGGTCCCGGTAGAGCATTTCCACCGCTTCCTGGTACTGTTTCCGGGCCTCTTTCCGCTGATCCTGCCCCAGCAGGGCCCGGATCAGCCCCACCCGCAGGGCCTCGCTGGCGGGTTCCTTTTCAATGGCATCCCGGCAGAGGAGTTCCATTTCCAAAAAGGCCTCTTCTTTTTCCAACAGGGCAGCGTAGTGCTCCACCGCCTCCACATAGAGACGATGGTACCGGGCGCTGGCCACTTTGCTCCACAGGAAGCCGTCTTTTTCCAGCATGGGTTCCCCCTGATAGAGATCCACCACCTGGCGGTAGCAGGCCATCTGCCGCTCCTTGGTCTGGCCGGGCTGCTGGGCCTCCAGACAGAGGAGCTCCATTGCCTCGGCATCCACCCAGCAGGGCAGGGCGGGGTTCCACTGATAGGTCCCCCGGCGGCCGATGACGGAAACGGCCCCCTCTTCCAACAGGGAGGACAGCATCCGGCGGATGCGGGAGATCTGCATTTTCAGGGCACCGGCGGGGTTTCCCTGGTCGTCGTCCCCGTAGAAATTCTCGATGAGCTCCGCCTGGGTCACAGGCCGGTCCCGATGGAAGACCAGATAGCACAGCACGCTAAGCAGCTTGGAGTTCTGCCCGCTCATGGGCAGGATGGCCTCATCCACCTGCAGGGAGATATCCCCCAGAATGCGGATGCGCACGACCCCTTTGGGGAAATATGCAGTTGTCGGCAGACTGGTATACATGCCATCGCCTCCATTCCTGGTCGATCATCGGGCTCCAAACACACGAGTCCCACCATTTCAGGCTCATTTTACCATACTTTCAAAAGAATTTGCGGTTCTTTTTCTTTTTGACCTTCCAAAAAACGAGGGCTTTTTTTGGATATTCTTACTAATATGTCATGGGAGGCGGATAAAAAAGAGCCCCGGGACGGCTCGTCCCGAGGCTCTCAGTTCATATGAAGGAAAAGTTTAGAAAGTGTAACCGTAGTAACGGTCCAGAGACACCACACACTTGTCCAGGTCGACGGCGTTCATGTTCCGTCTGCACACGGAAGCGGTCATATCCACGGCGATCCATTCCTCGTCCATGTAGATCATGTTCCATGCGTGGTAGGCACCGCCCAGATAGCCCTTGGCCACGGCGCAGGGGATGTCCTGGCTGCGGCACATGGCGGCGAAGAGGGTGGTAAAGTCATAGCAGATGCCCTTGCCGGCCGCCAGCACCTCGGTGGTGTTGGGGACGTAGGTGGTGATCTCACCGCTGCGGACCTTGGCGGCGAAGCCATAGTCATAGGTAAAGTTGCGGGCGATATAATTGTGGATGGCCACGATCTTATCGGCATCGCTCTCGGCCTCGGCGCACAGTTCGGCGGCCATCAGGCCCACGGGGTCGTCTGCGGAGAAGGTGACCTCATAGGTGCTGGTCAGGTAGGGAGCCATCTCGTCGGCCAGCTCCACATAGGCGCGGGTGCTGGTGACAGCCCGGTACTTGGTGCTGTAGAGGTTGCGGTACAGGGTGATGGTGTAGCTGCCGTCACCCTCGGAGAAGGTGTAGGAAGACTCCTCACCGGCGGTGTAGTCGTAATACTGGGTCTTACCCTGGAAGGTGACGCCCACCTTCATCTTCACGCCGATGTATTTGTCGCAGTCCACGGTGAAGTAACCGTCGGAGGCGGTGCTCACATCGATCATGGGGTTGCCGGCTGCCATGGCAGTGCCGGTCAACAGCATCACAAGGCATAAAAATGCGCCAAGAATACGGCTCATCCGTTTCATATGTATACTCCTTTCGGTAACTGGCTGCCGTGCCCTTACGGGGGTAGGCCCTGTAGCTTTGCGTCACAGGCTTTCGCCTGCTTTGCCATTGTCGTTTGAGTGCAGAAACGGTCCGTGTTCCGGCGCTCGAACTGTGTGTGAAAATCTCACTCTCTTTGTTTTTGTGGGTTAATCATAGCACGGCGAAATCTGTCTGTCAATCGGGATGGGCGAAGAAGTTTCCGCGAATTTACCGGATGTTACCGAAATGTTACCAAAGGGGTTTATACTGAGGCCAAGATGTTGCTGTCGTCCTGCGGTTACCACACAAGACTTCGGCCGGCCTCCGGGCCTGTCCGGTCTGGTTTGGTAACGGCACGGACGACGACCTGCGCAAAGCAAGGGAGGGATCCCCACATGCACGAAACCTTTATCATCAACATTCGCTACAACCAGAATGCCACCTGGCAGGGCGACGTGAAGTGGGTCCAGGGCAAAAAATCCCAGACCTTCCGCTCTGCCCTCGAGCTGATCCATCTGCTGGACAGTGCGGTGGCGGACAACCCATATCATGAATGGAAGGAGGAAAGTGAGTCCCCCGGCGAACAGGAGTGAAGCCCTGTTCTATCGTATGTAAGCAAACCTGAAAAAGGCAAACCGTCCGAAAGGGCGGGACGCAAAGCAAGGGGCCTAAACCCGCAAGGGCACGGCAGCCCGGCCGCCAGCGTTTCAATCTCTGAAGAATGGAGACTGAAATCATGGCACAAAAAGGCA